>CBDUGN010000099.1:0-12763 GCA_965366915.1 uncultured Eudoraea sp.
ATGGAGACAGGTAAAAGTAATGATGCTTTATTGCAAAGTACTATTCCCATTGTTCTATTCAGAGGTTTCGGTGACAGCGTCCTCAATTTTGAGCTATGGGTCGTGACCAAATATGTGGAAAGAGGGTTAACTATAAAAAGTGAAATTTATCAGGACATTCATAATAGATTCGAAAAAGCGAATATCAAAATTGCTTATCCGCAATTGGATGTGCATCTGTACAACACAGAGCAAGAAAATAATTCTTCTCTAAGGGGCTAATAGTAAATAATAAGGATATTAAAACCCGTCGGACTTAGCGCTTTAGTTTTTTAAAACAAGAACAAGTTTTTAGCCCGTTTATACTATATTTGTAAGGTAGGTTTATCTTTTGCGGTGGACCTATGGGATAATAAAATATCTTAGAAAAAAAATAGTAACAAATAAAATTTTTGCGATGAACAAATTAACTAAAAATATTTCTTTCCTTTTGGTGGCCATTTTGTGCACAAACCATTTTTATTCCCAGGTAACCAGTGATTATGACAAAACGATAGATTTTACCAAATACAAAACATATAGTTTTGAAGGCTGGCAGGATAATAGTGACCAGTTGGTAAACGATTTGGATAAAAAACGAATCCTGGACAGTTTCGGAGCAGAGTTCAGAAACAGGAATCTTCAATATGTTGAGCAGGGAGGTGATATGATTGTTACCTTATATTTTGCAATAGACCAAAAAACAAGTCAGACGGCATATACTAATTATCATGGCGATATGGGATATGGCGGAGGATGGGGTTATGGTTATGGCAGAGGATGGGGTTATGGCATGGGCATGGGTACAGCTACAACCACGTATTCAGAAAATGTTTATGATGTAGGTACTTTTGTAGTTGACGTCTATGACGGAGAATCAAAAAAATTGGTTTGGGAGGGAATCTCACGTAAAACTATAAACCAAAATCCTAAAAAAAGGGAGAAAACGATACCCAAAGGTGTAAAAAAATTAATGAAAAAATTTCCGATACAAGCACCTAATTAAAGGAAAACCTTATCGAAATATATACGAAAATGCCAGGTTAAACCCTGGCATTTTTTATTGTATAAATTCGCAAATTGATTCGCTATACTCCTAAATTGTTAAGAATTTTTATTCTGCTAGCTTTGTGCCGGGAGCATAAGAATACTGAGGCAGATACCAGCCTTCGGTAATTTTGGCCTCTTTAACCATTTCCATTAGCTTAGACCACAACAAAGCACCGTCTTCGCCTAACATTTCTGAAACTTTTTCGAGGTTCTGATGATAATCCAGTGGTGAATTTGCCCAGGTTGTCAGGATATAAGTTGGGCGTTCAATTCCCATAAATCCGCTAAATACTCTAAATCCCATTTCCACATTCTTCGTTTTATATAAATTTTTATACGCAGCAAGGATCTCCTCTACTTTATCTTCTGATCCCGGATAGAAATGATAATAATGCCATTTCCTGTAGGTATTGTCTTTATCCCATTGTTGTGATGAAGGGACATAAGATAATTCAGGTTTATACTGAACAATATATTGAATATAGGAATCTAATGAGAGGTCAAAATAATCCATAATAAGTTCCATCTCGGGTTTATTGACCTTTTTGATCAAAGCCTCCCGGGTTCCTTCGTTGAGTTCGTCCAGACTTTTTAAGGGTAAAATGTGCGTAAATTGAAAGTCATCCTTAATATGCGTAAAATAGTTAAATCCTTGTATCTGGTTTTCAGTAAGATAATCTTTAAGATCTGCCAGAGACATTTCATACTCATCAGCCAAATCAGGAGAAACTTTATCTTCTCGTACTAACAATAAGTTCAGGTTATCTTCTAAACTTTGTCCGAATGAAAAAGTCATTGTCAAAAACAAAAAGAGTATATTGAAATAGTATTTTAATGAATTGATCTTCATAAGATTCGATTTATAATTAAGAGAATTGGTTTTTAGTTTACTGTATAGCCTTTACCCTGAAGACATGCACTATAGGCTTTTTTAAAGCTATTAATCATATCAGCTTCGGCCTGCACTGCCGCCTGATTATTTGCCTGTTGTTGTTGTGATCTGCCTACCCTGCTTGCCCTTCGTCCGGCAATAGCACCAGAAGCAGCCCCAATAGCGGCTCCTTTCCCAGCATCGCCTGCAATTGCGCCTATAGCTACCCCTGCTAATGCTCCTCTTGCCGCTCCGCCAACAGCAGCACCGTCAGGGCCGGTTTGCACTTGTTGCGCCTGTACTTGTGGTGGATTTAAAGGATCTATACCACTTTGCTGAACACCCCACTTATAGCAATAAGATTCATCTTCTGCCTGTTGCGTTGCGCTTTGGTCCTTGGCAGGAAAAACGTACAAGCCCACTTTTTTAGAGACCATAGCTCCAAGAGACTGTTCCTGTGAATGTGCATTAAATATAGCTCCCAATAAAAAAGAGATTGTTACCAATAGATATTTGGATTGAGGTATTTTCATAACTAATGTTATTTTATTATTTGAAATTTTTATGTAGCATTTTATGGTTTAAATGTACTAATATTTTTTAGTGATTTTATGGGAATACATATAATAATAATTTTATAGTTTTGTTAAGCTAAGAAAGGTTAAAATAGAAATTCTGGTACAGAGAATCCTCACATCAAATTAAATATCGCAAACTATTAATTCATTTTCTTTTCACTATTTTTGTGAAATTTTCTAAAGCGTGGCAAATTCATTTATGAAAAAAATACTATTTATTGCCTTTGGGCTGTTATTAGCCTGCAACTCCTCACAGAAGACAGTTTCAGAACAGGCTGTCTCAACAGATACAAAAGTCACTGCAGATCCTCGGGCCTATGCAGTAACTATTACTGAAAAAGAACTTAAAGAACATTTGTATATCTATGCGTCGGATGAATATGAGGGCAGAGAAACAGGGAAGGCCGGACAAAAAAAAGCGGTAGACTATCTTAAAACTAATTATGAGGCCATGGAAATCCCCGCGGCCAAAGAGGATGGCAGTTATTTTCAGGAAGTGCCACTAGAATTCCCTAAGGTGCCCGTGGGCTCAATAATTGCGGGCGAAACGGACTATGAGTTAGGAACCGACTTTTTAACGTTTACACCTATAGAAGGAAATTTTGAAGAAATTATTTATGTAGGTTACGGGATTGAAGATAAAGGTTACTCCAACTATGAAGGATTGGATGTAACGGGCAAACTAATATTAATTAAGTCAGGGGAGCCAGTAAATGAAGATGGGACCTATGTAATTTCTGGTAGTTCCAAAAAATCTGTATGGAGTAACAGATCTGACGCTCCTGGTGCCAGACTGCAGCTGGCCAGAAGTAAAGGAGCTAAAGGGGTACTTTATTATGATCCTGATAATTACGATAGGTACAAGAGATATTTTGACTATTTAAAAGAAAGTGATAAATCAAAATTGGAAATTAAGGTAGAGGAGGAAAATGCTGCATTAGTTCTTCTAAGTGACACCATGATTAAAAATATATTTCCTGCCATTAATGAAACACAAACTTCAGGCAGTATTCCGGTGGCCATGTCTCTAAGAATTAAGAGCAACAATGAGGCGGTTTCTTCTGAAAATGTAGTGGCCGTTATTCGTGGTTTTGAAAAGCCGGATGAGTTTGTAGTTATCTCTTCACATTTAGATCATATAGGAGTCAATAAAAACGGTGACATTAATAATGGTGCAGATGACGATGGTTCCGGAACTGTTGCCATGCTAGAAATTGCGGAAGCCTTTAAGCAAGCAGCAGATACGGGAAACAGACCAAAAAGATCTATCGTATTCCTTCATGTTACCGGCGAAGAAAAAGGTTTGCTGGGATCTAAATTCTATACAGACAATGACCCGGTATTCCCATTATCTGAAACTGTTGCCAACCTTAATATAGATATGATAGGGCGTATTGACCCTAAACATGAGGGGAATAGAAATTACGTTTATCTTATTGGTTCTGATAAATTAAGTGCTGAGCTTCATGAACTTTCTGAAGAGATTAACAGCAAATATTCACAACTGGAGCTAGATTACACCTATAACGATGAAAATGATCCCAATCGCTTTTATTACAGGAGCGACCACTATAATTTTGTAAAAAATAATATCCCCATCATTTTCTATTTTAGTGGCACACATGAAGATTATCACAGACCCGGAGACACCCCAGATAAAATAAATTATGATTTGCTTGAGGACCGTACACGCCTTATTTTTTATACAGCCTGGGAAATTGCGAACAGAGACGGGCGCATTAAGGCAGATATTACTCCTTCTAAATAATGGTTAAAATTGAGCAGAAATTGGTCATTCAATTTTAAATTCTATTGCACCCCAAAGCAAATTCAAATAATAAGCCCTGTCAGCATTGACAGGGCTTTATAAATTAATTAAGGGTGGAAGACCGGGTTCGAACCGGCGACCTCTGGAACCACAATCCAGCGCTCTAACCAGCTGAGCTACAACCACCATTTGCAAGCGCTGGCAAAGGTAATTTTTTTTACTCATTGTTTCAAACGAAACTCCCGATATTTTTGGCATGTTATAATCGACTAGCTTTTAAATTTACACTGGTCTAAAGTGTATTAATAGGCCCAATACGCTATAAATTCCCGATGAGATGCACGAAATAGTGGATAAAACACACAAAAAATGGCGTTTCACAACATAAATTAGACCATTCTGTATTCGGGGTGTAATTTTATTTTTAGAATTGGTTGTAAACCTATGCCCTATAATCTGACCTTCAACCGGCCACATTGTCCAGACGTAATTAAGCGTGCTGCTATTGCTATGCTAATAATATGCAGTATTGCAAATGTTGCCGCACAACAGGAAATCCATCAAAAATACAAAGACAGCATTAGGGAACTTAGGTCCCGAAAAGACTTTTCTCCAAAGGACACCGTTTATATTGACCTTTTGAGCAATTTAGGGTACCAACTCAGATACTACAATTCAGATAGCCTTTTTCTACTTTCTAATGAGGCCCTTAAGCTAAGTAAAGATTCAGGTTACAAAGAAGGCGAAAGCAGAGCGCGATTGCGCCTTGGCGATTACTACTCTGATCAAGGTGACGCCGATAATGCTATTTTTAATTATACAGCAAGTCTTGATATTGCCACGGAGCTGGGGAACAAAAATTTGAGCCTCAGAATTATGAACAACCTGGCTTCGGAAAATGCATATAAAGGAGATTATGCGCATGCCCTGACCGGATACCTTAAAGCTATCGAAATTGCAGAAGACGTTGGCAGTAAGTATATGCTGTCCATAATGAATGAAAACATTGCAAACCTATATGCGTCTCAAAAAGATTTTGATCAATCATTGGATTTTTATAAAAAAGTAAAGAAAATTAACGGGGAACTGGGCGATGAGGTTATCATAGCAGAGACTTTGGGTAATTTGGCTTCAACCTATGCAGATATGGGTAAACTAGATTACGCTATGTTTAATATTAATAAGAGCCTTGCCATTTTTGAAAAACATAAAATTTTAGATTGGCTGGCATTTACCTATGAAATAAAAGGCAAAATATATTTAAAAGAAAAAAAGTATAAATGGGCACTTTATTGGTATAACCAGAGCGAATTGTTACATAAAGAGCTGGATGACGACCGAGGTAAAATTGACCTATTTAACGGAATGGCTGAAGCATATTTGGGACAAGGCAAGGATAGTATTTCAGAAAATTTTGCACTTCAGGCCTATGAAATATCAGATAGAATTGGGTTTATGGAAGGAACTCAAAAATGTGCATATACGCTCTATAGTATAAATAAAAACAAAAAGAATTACGCCAAGGCTTTAAATTTTCACGAACTCTATCAAAAACTTTCTGATACTTTATCCAGAAATGAAAATAAGAAGAGTTTGACCATGCTGAAAACTCAGACTGAATATAATCAGCAAAAGCAGTTGCTGATAGAAGAAAATGACAAAGCATTGGCAAAGCAACAGCGATATATCACGGCTGCCATGGCCATATTAATTGTTTTTATGATAATTACAATTTTGGTATATAGGGCAGAGAAAATTCAGAAACTACTTAATAAAGAGTTGGAACTTAAAAAAGAAGCGCTGGAAAAACGAGAAACAGAATTGGAGGCCAGTAATGAAACTAAAACTAAATTATTCTCTATTATAGGACATGATCTTCGGGGTCCTGTTGGCGCGTTGCAAGAACTATTAAGGCTCTATTCTGATGGTGATATGGAGACTGACGAATTTATAGAATTTGTTCCTAAATTAAGGGAGGATGTTGATCATATCTCATTTACCCTAAATAATCTTCTTAGCTGGGGTCATACCCAGATGAATGGTGCAATAACCAAGCCTTCGCTAATGGCTTTGGAATCACTGGTTTCTGAAAATATTAAATTACTATCTGAAATTGCCAAAAAGAAATCTATAAAAATTGTAAGCGAGCTTGCTGAAAATACACTCACATGGTCTGATAGCAATCAAATTGATATTGTTGTCAGGAATCTTATCAGCAATGCACTTAAGTTCACTCCACAAAACGGGATGATAACAATATCGGCCCGTGAATGCGATAAATTATGGGAGGTTTCTATAAGGGATACGGGTGTTGGAATGGACAAAATTACCGTTAAGAATTTATTTGAAAAGAATTCCAATATAACTACCTATGGTACCAATAACGAAAAAGGTACAGGTCTTGGACTATCTCTCTGTAAAGAAATGGTTGAGAAGAACGGAGGCAGTATTTGGGTAGAAAGTACCCTGCGCAAGGGGAGTTGTTTCTTTTTCACACTCCCCAAAAGGGAGAAAAGTTATAGCCAGGCAGTTTAAAAAATATCCCAGAGATTTTTAACCCCTATATGGCGTTCCACTGTAAAACCTTCAGCGTATTCAACCCCAACCAAACGTCCTAAATCCCTTGCCCTGTAGGCAATACTATCCGTAAAATTTTTACTGCTTATTGGCGTATTAGGTTCTTTGCTGTCCGGGTCATAAAATTGTGAAGCATAAGCAGATATAGCTTCCATTTTTTTATCTACATATCCGGTTACATCAACCACAAAATCGGGTTCCAGGTTTTTCCATTGAATATAGTGATAAACTTGTTTAGGACGCCAGGGTAACTGCCATTGATCATCACCCGGTAACTTGGAGTCTATTTTTAGCAACCCACTTAAAAAACAAGCATCACTAACCAATTTACTACCTTTTGCATGATCAATATGCCTGTCTTCTATTGCATTGCACAGAACTATATCTGGTTGATATTTTCGCAATAACTCAATAACGGCCTGTTGATGATCTTTATCATTTGTAAAAAACCCATCGGCAAATTCCAGGTTTTCCCTTATGGAGATCCCCAATATTTTTGCTGCTTTTTCGGCCTCCTTATCTCTTATTTCCGGGGTTCCCCGGGTACCTAATTCGCCCCTTGTTAAATCAATAATTCCCACTTTTTTGCCATTTGCAGTGGCTTTGGCAATAGTTGCCCCTGCTCCTAATTCAGCGTCATCAGGATGAGCTCCAAAAACTAATATATCTAACTTCATTTGGTCTTTATATGGTATTTTATTGACTATTTAATGTTGGTTGTTTGGCTTTTAGCTGTTCAAAAGCCTGTTCAATATCTTGTATGAGATCTTCAGGTTCTTCTATACCTAAGGAAAAGCGTATTAATCCATCTGCAATTCCCTGCTTAATCCGGTCTTCTTCGGACAGCAACGCATGTGAAGTCTGAGTTGGCGATAGCACGGTACTTTCAACCCCTGCCAGGCTCATGGAAGATTTGATAAGTTTAAGTGCCTTTCGAAATTTAGTAGCATCAATTGAATCCTTAAGTTCAAAGGATAGCATACCCCCAAAGCCATGCATTTGCGATTTGGCTAAAGCATGATCGGGATGGGAAGTCAGGCCGGGGTAATTAACTTGCTTAATATTTTCATTTCCATCCAAATACTCTGCAAGCCTCATGGCATTTTCATTTTGACATTTAACCCGGATGCCCATGGTCTTTATACTACGCTCCAACAACCAAACTGTATAATCGCTAAGACTGCCTCCAAGATTTATCGCCAACTGGAAAATGCGCTCCATATTTACTTTGGATGAAGCAACAGCACCGGCACAAATATCTGAATGTCCTCCCATGTACTTTGTGGCACTGTGGATAACTACGTCAATACCAAAATCAATAGGGTTTTGATTTACCGGACTGGCAAAAGTATTGTCGATCATGGAGACTAAGTTGTACTTTCTCGCGATGGTTGCGACAGCCGAAAGATCGGTGATCGTCAATAAAGGATTCGACGGGGTTTCAATATAAATAACCTTTGTATTCTTCTTGATTTTTGCCTCAAAATGTGATGATTTCAAACCTTCTGTAAATGAATATGATATCCCGAAATTTTCAAATTGCTTTGTAACTAAATTCTGGGTTCCTCCATATAACATATTTTGAAGTACCACATGATCACCTGCCTTCAAAAAAGCGAGAAGCGCAGTACTTACAGCAGCCATACCACTTCCAAATATCATGGCATCCTCTGCATGTTCCAAAGCTGCTATTTTTTGCGACAATGCCTTTTGATTGGGCGTGTTAAAATACCTCGGATATCTTTTTATATCAACGTCTTCAAAGGCATAAGAGGTACTCATATATAATGGAGAAACAGCCCCTTTAAACTCATTATCTTTTAACTCTCCAACATGGGTGCAAATTGTATTAATCCCCTTATTGTTATGTTTCATACGAAGTCTATTAGCGCATAAAGTTACAAAAATAGCCTATACCTGAACTTTTTTCCAATGGCCTTTTCTAAACCAGATTATCGCTATTACGGACAGCATTACTTCGGCAAGTGTTATGGCCAGGAATACACCCAAAGCACCTAATTCAAATGTGATTGCGGCCAGGTAGGCAAAGGGTAGTTGAAACATCCAAAAGGCAATAAAATTTATTTTGGTCGGGGTTTTGGTATCTCCTGCTCCATTAAATGCCTGGGAGACAACCATCCCGTAAGCATAAAAAAGATAGCCGGCGGCGACAACTTGCAGGCATAGTGCACCATTTGTTACCACACTTGTGGTATCTGTAAAAAGGCCGATTATCTCAGTTGCAAAGAAGAGATAGATCAAAGAAACAGCTAACATAAAAATAGCGTTAAATTTACCTGTAATCCAAACCGATTTCTCAGCTCTTTCCGGCTGCTTCGCACCCAGATTCTGACCAACCAGCGTAGCGGCCGCATTACTCATTCCCCAGGCAGGCATGAAGGTAAACATCATAACCCTGATGGCAATTGTATAGCCAGCCAAAACTTCACTGCCAAATTCGGACATCAACCGCATTAAAAAGACCCAGCTCGAAGTACCTATCAAAAATTGAGCAATCCCTCCCAAAGAGACCTTTATGAGATTAAGCATTACGCCTATTCTTAATACGATATCACTAACGGCCAATTTAATCCTGCTCCATCCAAAAAAGAGAATCCCCAATTGAAAAATTACTGCTGTCCCTCTGCCTATATTTGTAGCAATAGCGGCTCCCATAACACCAAATTCCGGTACAGGACCCCAGCCAAAAATAAAAATAGGATCCAGGATTATATTTAGTCCATTTGAGAGAACCAAGGTCCACATGGCTACAGAAGCATCACCTGCCCCCCTGAATATTGCGTTTATCAAAAAAAGTAAAACTATTGTGATATTGCCTCCAATAAGCAACTGGGTATAACCATAACCCTCAGCTATTAAGTCGGGTTGCCCACCCATAAGTGCTAATATTTCCTTTGAATAAAGAAAGCCAATTACACCAATAGATACAGCAACTGCAATACCAAGTAATATAGCCTGCATTGCCGCTTCCCTGGCTCCTTTGAGGTCTTTCTCTCCTACCCTTCTTGCTACCACAGCTGTAGCTGCCATACTGAGGCCTATGGCTATTGCATATACCAGGGTAATAACAGATTCTGTGAGTCCTATTGTAGCTACTGCATTTACACTTACCCTGGAGACATAGGCAATATCCACAATGGCAAAAATAGATTCCATCATCATCTCAAGGATCATGGGTATGGAAAGCATAAAAATTGCCTTTCGGATACTGCCTGTGGTGAATTCAGTTTCTTTGCCTGTAACGGCTATAATAAAATACTTGAAAAGTTTATTGAATGTAATTTTATTATGATGTGTCATTTTATAGAAATTATATTAATTGAAGAAAATGATGTCTAATAACCTCCATGGGTGGAGACTATTTTTGGGCAACTATCCCGATGACATCCGTGACTAACATAATTTCTAGTACTTCATGATTCAACAAAGATGCAAATATTTTTCGAAGTAGAAAAATGATTTCAATGGCATACAGCAACTTAATTACCACCCATATACGATGGTCCCGGAAGGGAAATAAATATTTAATCTAACTTTTGGGGGCCTTCAGAATTACTGTGAATAATCCAGCGTTCGTCTTGTATGGAACGATAAGTTATCTCATATCGCAGTCCCTGCTTTAATAAGTTCTCTATACTGCTGCTAAGTAATTTATAATCCTTTTCAGAATTATAAACTTTAAATATATTATAATTGGAATTAGCCGGGATTGCAATACCTTTATTTAAGCTAGCGGTAGAAAAGAATTTTATACTGTCTAAAACCGGCATTTCAGATTTAAGAAAGTTATAGAAATAATTATCATATTCCTTAAGATCATGTTTCTCATTATTATAATAAATTATAACAGATTCAATGATGGCAGGACCAACTCCATGGTTTTTTATATCTAACGAAAAGCTGTTCTCTTCTGAGTCATTAGAGGTTGATATCTGTAAATAAGGTAAGATTGAAAGATAATTCTGCTTGCTCATCAGGTTGGTCTGGTAAATGAATATTACAAGCGTTATAAAACTAATACTCATGGCAGATAAGGATACTATCTTATCTGAATTCCATTTGATCTTTAACTTGGACATAGCACAAAACTTAATGAAGTAATTAATTAAAGTATTAAAAAAAATAAACCCTGGAAGCCATTTCAATGAGGTTAATCTGCATTTCGTAAGGAATTATAACCTCCTGCATTGAAAGAAATTCATGGAATCATATAAAAGTTATTTAACGTAATTCAACTTATATCGCCAATAGCTGATTCCGCCCAATAGTAGCACTCCAAATAATGTATACCAAACAAAAGTTGGTGTTATTACCTGTGATCCGCTGGCATAACTATGTAGTCCAACCAAATAGAAATTAACACCGAAATAGGTCATCATAATACTTCCAAAAGCCAGAATAGTCAGAAAATTAAAGGTCCATCTTCCACGTAATCCCGGTACCAGCCGGGTATGTATTACAAAGGCATAAACCATAATTGAAATTAGGGCCCATGTTTCTTTCGGATCCCAACCCCAATAGCGTCCCCAGCTCTCATTGGCCCATTGCCCTCCAAGGAAGTTTCCTATGGTAAGCATAATGAGTCCTACGGTAATAGATAGTTCATTAATTATTGTTAGTTCTTTCAGGTTTAATTCCATTCGCTCCTTGTTCCGTTTATTGGTAAGAACAATCAATAAAAGAGAAACAATTCCAAGAATCATCCCAACAGTCAGTGGCCCGTAACTGCCAACAATTACGGCAACATGGATCATCAGCCAGTAACTGTCCAGGACTGGAACAAGATTTGCTATAGACGGGTCAACCCAACTTTGATGTGCAATCCACAATAACATGGCTGTAACAAAGGCAGAAGCTGCAATGGTCATATTGCTCTTACGTCCTAAAAGTAGCCCCATCCCCATTGTAGCCCAAGATACATAGAGGATACTTTCATAGGCATCACTCCACGGAGCATGGCCGGATATATACCAACGCATAATTAACCCGGAGGTATGCCAGATAAAAAATATATATATTATTCCCTTAAAAAAGTAGGTCGCAATTTTCCATATCCTTCTTTCCTTAAAAATTGTAAAGACAAGTACAAAGAACATAAGGATACCTACCAGTGCATAGTATTTATAAAGGCGATTAAAAATATCGAGTTTGTTATAAATGATTTCAGCTTTAACCCTGTTCTTTGAGGGAAGCACCTCGCTTCCATGGTTTTCCTGATTCTGATGAAATGCAGCCAATAGTTTATCTGCTTCTGAATAGTCGTTATTTACAATTGCCCTTTGTAGGGAATGCAAATAATATGGGACAGCATTTTTGATGAAATTAGCATATAATGAATCAGATACTTTGTATTGACCGGTTCTATATTCAACGGCTGAGACCCATTTGTTGTTCTCATCATTTAATAAAGGGAATATTTTAATGATTTCCCCACTAAGTGCCCTGTTCAAAAGCCCAAGGCGTAAATCAACATCCTTATAATCCTGTTGAAATTTATTTGGAGTACTTGTGGCATATGCATCCTGTAAATAAGGAGCTAATTTATAGGTCCCTTTGGAGTCAAAAAAATCCGTAGCCCTTACATATCGCTGAGATCCGTCTACTTCTATTATATTCCGTAGGCTATCGTTTTGACCTTTTTTGTCGAGGGCTATAAAATCTGTATTGTACCAGAGGGCCGGATTTAACATCATAGATAAAAATACCTGATCGGCATTTAAATCGTTATAGCTATCCTTAAAACTCAGCTTTCTTAGCAACTCTGAAGAAAATGTATTTAAAGGTTTCATTCGTCCGCCGCCGTCCTGTATTACGAGTTCTCCAAATTTAGCGGCGTGCTCTTTGGAAACTGTTGAAGTCCTCAAAAGTGAATCGAGCTGC
>CBDUGN010000100.1:0-12657 GCA_965366915.1 uncultured Eudoraea sp.
ACAAAAAATATGATAAAGGGGCGTACAGGAAATCAAATATTAAAAATCGCATTAGATCAGGCTAAAGAAGCCGGACTTAGGCCAGCCATTTATACACATCCATTGGGATCCTATGGCCATTCTGCAGGAACAACAATTGGGATGTGGGATTCTCAGGGAGGTGTCATGAAAGACGATGGTGAGAATTATCCGCTTAATCCCAACACCGTATATGCGATAGAATTAAATACAACTATTAATGTTCCGGAATGGAATAGAGATATTAGGATCATGCTCGAAGAAGCCGGATTCTATGGGGAAGAAGGTTTTAGGTATGTCAATGGTCGGCAAACAGAATTATTACTTATACCCAGGATAACGGAACATTTGGGTAACTAAACCTGCAAAACGCCCATATTGAATGCTCTTTCAATAGGTGCAAGATTTGCGGCTTCTATACCTATGGAAATCCATTTTCGAGTTTCGAGAGGATCTATTATGGCATCTGTCCATAAATGTGCGGCAGCATAATATGGGGATATCTGCCTGTCATATCTTTTTTTAATTTCATCAAAGAGTTCAGCCTCTTTTTCCGGCGTTATTTTCTCGCCTTTCTTTTTTAAAGATGCCTTTTCTATTTGAAGCAATACCTTCGCAGCAGAATTACCGCTCATTACAGCTAGCTCGGCACTTGGCCAGGCTACAATTAGTCTGGGATCATAGGCTTTACCGCACATGGCGTAATTACCGGCTCCATAACTATTGCCAATAATTACAGTAAATTTAGGTACGACAGAATTACTAACTGCGTTAACCATTTTGGCCCCGTCTTTTATAATACCACCGTGTTCACTTTTACTGCCAACCATAAAACCTGTGACATCCTGAAGGAAAACAAGAGGTATTTTCTTCTGATTGCAGTTAGCGATAAATCTAGTGGCCTTATCTGCAGAATCGGAATAAATAACACCCCCGAATCGCATTTCACCTTTTTTGGTTTTCACTACTTTTCGCTGATTTGCTACAATACCTACTGCCCAGCCATCAATACGCGCGTAACCGGTGAGAATAGTTTTTCCAAAGCCTTCCTTATATTGCTGAAACTCCGAGTTGTCTACAAGACGCTTAATTATTTCAAGCATATCATATTGTTCAGTCCTTGATCCTGGTAAAATACCATAAATATCTTCCTGCTTCTCTGCAGGTTTTATAGATTCAATTCTACTAAAGCCAGCGGTATCAGGAATCCCTATTTTGTCAATCAGGTTTTTGATAGTATCTAGAGCATCCTTATCATCCTTTGCCTTATAATCCGTTACTCCACTTATTTCACTATGGGTCACAGCTCCTCCAAGAGTTTCGTTATCAATATCTTCCCCAATTGCTGCTTTTACTAAATAACTACCCGCTAAAAAAATACTTCCCGTCTTTTCTACAATTAAAGCTTCATCACTCATAATAGGCAAATACGCACCTCCGGCCACACAACTGCCCATAATTGCGGCTATTTGAACTATACCCTTACTGCTCATAATGGCATTGTTTCTGAAAATACGGCCAAAATGCTCTTTGTCGGGAAAAATTTCATCCTGCATAGGCAGATAAACCCCTGCACTGTCTACCAAATAAATAATTGGAAGTCTATTTTCTATAGCAATTTCCTGTGCTCTAAGATTCTTTTTAGCGGTAATTGGGAACCAGGCACCCGCTTTAACCGTAGCATCATTTGCGACCACAATACACTGTTTGCTTTTAATAAAGCCTATTTTGACTACAACTCCTCCAGACGGGCACCCACCATGTTCTTTGTACATGTTATCGCCGGCAAAAGCACCAATTTCAATAGCATTACTTTTATCATCTAATAAGTAATCTATACGTTCTCTTGCAGACATTTTACCCAGTTCATGCTGCTTTTCAATACGGGTTTGTCCACCACCCAATTTTACCTTTATAAGCTTTTTCTTTAGCTCTGATAATAGTAATTTATTTCGATCTTCGTTTTTATTGAAGTTGATATCCATTATTTGTCTTCAGTTTCTTTAATAGGGTTAAAGATAAGGAGTAATATTCATTAACTTTAACAAAATTGAACAGTAAGATATGAAGGAAAAAATTGGTTGGGGAATAGTCGGATTGGGCAATATAGCTCAAAAATTTGCAGATGACTTAAAATTAATGGCAGGCGGGGAACTTATTGCCGTGGCTTCCAGAGATATTGAAAAAGCCAAAAATTTTAGAGCATTAAATAATGCCAAATATGCTTTTGGCAGCTACCAGGAATTATTTAATTGTAAAGAGGTAGATGTAGTTTACATCGCCACACCACATACTTCACATGCGGAGTTGAGTATAAAGGCCATGAAGCATGGCAGAAATGTACTATGTGAAAAACCTATGGGAATAAATAGGGGTGAGGTTGAAGAAATGATAGCAGTAGCCAGGGAGAATAATGTTTTTTTGATGGAGGCATTGTGGAGCAGGTTTAACCCGTCCATAAGGAAGGTAAAGGATTTGTTAGATGATGGTATTATAGGTGACATAGCCTACATACATGCTGATTTTGCTTTTTACGCACTCGACAGGGATGAAAGCGGGAGGCTGCTAAATCCGGCATTGGCAGGGGGATCTCTTTTGGATATAGGGATCTATCCTATTTTTTTAGCATATCTTATTTTGGGCTATCCTGAAAAAATTCTGGGTACTTCTAAAATCCATAAAACAGGCGTAGATATCCAAACTTCAATGATTTTTGAATATCCAAGTGCCCAGGCAATATTGTATAGCGGACTTACCTCTAATTCAGAAATGAAAGCGCAGATTTCCGGTTCTGAAGGAACCGTGTATTTAGCTCCGCGATGGCATGAGACGCAGGGATATTCAATTGAAAAAAATGATGAAGTAGAAAAAGTTCTGTTGCCCAAAAAAGGAAAAGGATATGAGTATGAAATAGAAGAAGTACATCGTTGTTTAATGAAAGGTGAATTGGAAAGTAAACTTTGGTCTTTGAAACATACTTATGATTTAATAAGGATTATGGACGATATTAGGCAACAAACTGGGGTAGTATTTCCCTTTGAAAAATAAAAGTTTAAGTATTTACTTTGAAAAATTCTTATAAAATTTCCGATATTTGAGGTCCAACTAAACTAACTATCATGGGAATGAACAAGAATACAGTCCTAGCCTGGGCTACTTTTATTATGATTTCTGTCGGCTTCGGATTAATTGCCCTTGGGGCATTTCGCTACGACGATGTAGCCGGATGGGGATTTGCTTCTGTAGGAATTGGATTCTTTGCGATAGCATGGGTATTCAATGCATTAAAAGGAAGGGTTTGAACCCCGTTATTTTCAATTATATTTTTCTTTTTAACAACAGCTCTTTGAACTGTTTGATTAATACTATTCCAAAAACATATCAAGTTTATGTCTGACGATAAGAAGGTAATTTTTTCTATGTCCGGGGTTACCAAAACCTACAAGAATGCCAATACTCCGGTGCTTAAAAATATTTATTTAAGCTTCTTCTATGGAGCCAAAATTGGAATTCTCGGTCTTAATG
Source organism: uncultured Eudoraea sp. (assembly GCA_965366915.1). Classification (GTDB taxonomy): domain Bacteria; phylum Bacteroidota; class Bacteroidia; order Flavobacteriales; family Flavobacteriaceae; genus Eudoraea. Next base: position 3,544 of record CBDUGN010000100.1, read on the forward strand.
GATCGGGTAAGTCTACATTATTGAGAATCATAGCCGGTGTTGACAAAAATTATCAGGGAGATGTAGTATTTTCTCCAGGTTATAAGGTAGGTTATTTAGAACAGGAGCCTGTACTTGATGAAAACAAGACAGTATTGGAAGTTGTTAAGGAAGGCGTTTCAGAAACAGTGGCTATCCTTGACGAATACAACAAGATTAACGATATGTTCGGATTGCCCGAGGTATATGAAGATGCGGATAAAATGCAGAAGCTAATGGACAAGCAAGCAGCGCTACAAGATAAGATAGATGCCTCAAATGCCTGGGAACTCGACACTAAACTTGAGATTGCAATGGATGCTCTGAGAACACCGGAGGCGGATATGAAGATTGGAGTATTATCTGGTGGTGAGCGAAGAAGAGTTGCATTATGCAGATTGTTATTGCAGGAACCGGAAATTTTGTTGCTGGATGAGCCAACAAACCATTTAGACGCTGAATCTGTTCATTGGCTCGAACACCATTTGGCACAATATAAAGGAACTGTTATTGCAGTAACGCACGACCGATATTTTCTCGATAATGTTGCAGGTTGGATACTCGAGCTGGATAGGGGAGAAGGTATTCCATGGAAAGGAAATTATAGTAGCTGGCTTGATCAAAAATCCAGGCGCCTTGCACAGGAAAGTAAACAGGCTTCTAAAAGACAGAAAACACTGGATCGGGAATTAGATTGGGTACGTCAGGGTGCAAAAGGCAGGCAGGCTAAACAAAAGGCCCGACTTAAGAATTATGACAAATTATTAAGCCAGGATCAAAAACAACTTGATGAAAAACTAGAAATCTATATTCCAAATGGTCCCAGACTTGGAACCAATGTTATAGAAGCTAAAAATGTAAGCAAAGCGTTTGGTGATAAATTACTTTATGAAAATCTAAATTTCAAATTGCCGCAAGCTGGAATAGTTGGGGTAATAGGACCTAATGGGGCTGGGAAAACAACTATTTTTAAAATGATAATGGGTGAAATAGCTCCGGACAAAGGTGAATTTATTGTCGGAGAAACAGCGAAAATCGCCTATGTAGATCAAAGCCATTCTAATATTCAGAGAGATAAGTCTATCTGGGAAAACTTCAGTGACGGACAGGAATTGATTATGATGGGAGGAAGGCAGGTTAACTCCAGAGCATATCTAAGTCGATTTAATTTTTCAGGAAGTGAACAGAATAAAAAAGTAGATATGCTTTCCGGAGGAGAACGGAACAGATTACATCTCGCAATGACTTTAAAAGAGGAAGGTAATGTATTGCTATTGGATGAACCTACAAACGACCTGGATGTAAACACCTTAAGGGCACTAGAGGAAGGTCTGGAAAATTTCGCAGGTTGTGCAGTGGTTATTTCTCATGATCGCTGGTTTCTGGATCGTATTTGTACCCATATACTAGCCTTTGAGGGCGATTCCCAGGTGTATTTCTTTGAAGGTTCGTTCACAGAGTATGAAGAAAATAAAAAGAAACGCTTAGGAGCAGATATTATGCCCAAAAGAATAAAGTACAAGAAATTAATTCGCTAAAACTTTACTTTTTTTAGACTATTTCTTAAAAATCATCGCTCGGGTACCAGTCCAGTTGTACAACACTTATATCGGAATTTCCCTGATTTACCAATTCTTTAAATTTAACAACGTCACTAACATTTGGTCTTCCACGGTAGTGATAAGGGTAGACTTCCCTGGGTTGAAATTCAAGTACGGCATCGGCAGCACTTTCTACGGTCATGGTATAGGGCAAATTCATACAAATAAAAGCCTTGTCAATATCTTGTAATGCACGCATTTCAGGAATATCTTCTGTATCACCTGAGAAATACACTCGTTGACCACCTATGTTTAAAACATACCCATTTCCTCTTCCTTTTTCATGAAATGCTTTAGCTTCTTCCCTCAAATTGTACATGGGGACCGCTTCAACAATAATACCAAATCGCTCTTTTGAATCCCCGTTATTCAATACATCAATTTGCGTGGTATATTTGGTGGGGATTTTATCAGCCACTACCTGAGGTGCAATGATCTTGGCTTTTTCAGTATTTAGCTCCTCTAATGTTTCTAAACTTAAATGATCTCCATGTACGTCCGTGATCAGAATTAAATCGGGTTGCTTTTGATTTTTAAATGCCTCTGCACCACCAACAGGGTCAATGTAAATCGTAATATCACCCCACTCAAGAACAGTCGTGGCGTGTTCTACAGGGATTATTTTGATTTTGGCCTGAGGTTCAGGCGTCACTGGTAATTGCTCTCCATATTGAGGCTCCGCATCAAGATTGGATTCTGATTTAGACTTTTCTTTACATCCGTTCAAAAATAAAACACAAATGGCTGTAATTGGAATGATGAAGTTTTTCATAGTATTTATCTATATTAAGATGGTTGAACTTAAATTAAAGTTATTTAATAAATAGTTACTAAAGTACAAGCTGCATTTTTATATTGCTTCTGGCATAAGGCGTATCCCTTTCCAGGGCTACTTCTCTGAACCCAAATTTTCTATAGATATAAATGGCGGGTTCAAGAATCGTGTTGGAATACAGAATTAAATCTTTCCAATTTTGACTTCGGGCAAAAGCAATTCCATGGATCATGAGTTTTTGTCCAATCTTTTGCCCCTGATAAGCCTTATCAACTGCCATTTTACTAAGTTCGTAGGTAGAATCATTTAACTTTATAAGCGAATAACAGCCCACAATTTCAGAGTTTATTTTAGCAAAAAAAATATATCCCCCTTTATCTATGATATTACTTTTGCAATTTTCAAGTAATTCAGCATCCTTAGGTTCAACGTAAAAGTGTTTCTCCAGCCATGATAAATTCAAATCTCTGAAGTATTTGGCAAGACCCGTTCTGAAAGGTATTATTTTCATAGAAATTATTAATGCTCCAATTTAAAGGCAGCGATAGTTAATATCAGGATATACGCGTTAAAATTATTTAAATTATTTTTTAACAAGAAAAATCTAAAAGTAAATCTGAACCGTATATAGACTGATACAAACAAATACTTTCTATAAAGTAACAAAAAGGTTAATTAATATTTACATTATGACTGAAACAAAAAGTAACAATGGATTAAAAGTTATAGCTGGCTTATTAGGCGTAGTACTATTAGCTACTATTATTTACACTGTTAGTCTCTATCAGGATAAGAAAAAGACAACTATGGCTCTTACACAGGAGAAAGATCTTGTAGTGGAGGATTTGAATAGCTTAAAGTCTGAATACGATAAGGCTATCCTTGAAAGCAATGCCACAAATGAAGAATTAGTTGGTGCAAGGGATAGAATTGCAAAGTATATTGACTCTGTTAAAACTATGAAAGCTGATATCGCTTCTCTTTCAAGATACAGAAGACAAGTAAATGTTCTTAAGGAAGAAAGAGAACAATTATTGCGTCAGGTAGATTCTTTGACTAAGTCTAATACACTTATTGCAATGCAAAGAGACAGTACGTTTGTTGAATTGGAAAAACAAACCGTATTCAACGATTCTCTGGTAGTACAAAATACTCAGTTAGCAGATGCTGTTGAAAGAGGTTCGGCTTTAAATTTATCTTCTTTTACAGTTGATGCTGTAAGAGAGCGTAATAATGGTAAATTGGTGTCTACTTCCAGAGCGAAAAGTACAGACAAATTTAAAATCTGTTTTACTGTTGCTGATAACGTAATAGCTGAAGCAGGTGACAGACAATTCCTCGTTGAGGTTTTAGATCCTCAAGGTAATGTTTTGGGCGGAGGAATGTCTAAATCAAGTGAGGACGGTGCCTCAGTATCGTATAGCAAAGAAACTAATTTCTATTACGAAAACAATGATTTGGATGTATGTGATTTTATAAACAAGCCATCAGGGGATTTCCAAAAAGGAAATTACATGGTAAATGTTTATGATGACAAACTAAAGTTACTGGGAACATCTAAGTTCGCTTTAAAATAATAAACACTATCCAACACTAAAAAAAGGGTCAATCTTTAGATTGGCCCTTTTTTGTTTAAATTATACCAAATAAAATAATCTTTTCCAGCGAATTGAGATTTAGTCCCGCGAGTTATCCTATTTCTCTTTAAAGAATAATTCCAGGATATAAAGTCGCATAAAAAGACAAAGGAGAAATCTATTTGAGACTACCTACCATCTCTTCTGGCTTAACCCAATCATCATATTCTTCTTCAGTAACATATCCCAGATTAACTGCTTCTTCCTTTAGTGTAGTGCCATTCTTATGCGCGGTATTGGCTATTTCTGCAGCCTTATAATATCCAATTTTTGTATTTAAAGCTGTTACAAGCATTAATGAATTATTTAATAATTCTTTTATTACATCATAGTTAGGTTCAATGCCTACAGCACAATTTATGTCGAAACTTACAGCTGCATCTCCTAAAAGCTGGGCAGATTGTAAAACATTTGCAGCCATTAATGGTTTAAAAACATTTAACTCATAATGCCCCTGGGTACCTCCTATAGTAACGGCAACATCATTGCCCATAACTTGTGCACAAACCATGGTAAGCGCTTCACATTGCGTTGGATTTACTTTACCAGGCATTATTGAGCTTCCGGGTTCGTTAGCAGGAATTATAATCTCTCCAATACCAGATCTGGGCCCTGAAGCCATCATTCTAATATCATTAGCGATTTTATTCAGAGAAACAGCCAATTGTTTTAATGCCCCATGGCTTTCAACAAGAGCATCGTGTGATGCCAGCGCTTCAAACTTATTTGGAGCCGTTTTGAAGTTGAGACCGGTGAATTCTGATATATATTTTGCTACTAAAACGTCGTAGCCTTTAGGTGTGTTTAATCCTGTTCCTACTGCCGTTCCGCCTAATGCCAATTCACTTAAATGATCTAATGTATTTTTAAGAGCCTTTAACCCATGATCTATCTGAGAAACATAACCAGAAAATTCCTGTCCAAGTGTTAATGGAGTTGCATCCATTAAGTGAGTCCGCCCAATTTTAACCACCTTATTAAATGCTTCAGCTTTTTTATTAAGTGTATTTCGTAATTGCTCTAATCCCGGAATAGTAACTTCAACAATTTTTTTATAAATAGCAATATGCATACCCGTTGGAAAGGTATCATTAGATGATTGAGATTTGTTTACATCATCATTGGGCTGTATTGTTTTTTCTCCTTCACCAATAACTTTTCCTGCCAATTCATGAGCCCTATTTGCAATAACTTCATTTACATTCATATTGCTTTGAGTTCCGGAACCGGTTTGCCATATCACAAGAGGAAATTGCTTGTTATGGTCTCCTGCAAGGATTTCATCACAAACCTGGCCTATAAGATCTCTTTTTTCTTTAGACAATACGCCCAATTCACAGTTAGTATATGCTGCAGCCTTTTTTAAATAGGCAAATCCCATGATCACATCAAATGGCATAGAAGCAGGGGGACCAATTTTAAAATTATTTCGTGATCTTTCGGTTTGTGCACCCCAGTATTTATCTGACGGAACCTTTACCTCACCCATAGTGTCTTTTTCAATTCGGAAGCTCATATTTGTGTGTTTTTTATAGCAACAAAGATAAGATACAAAGGGCTATTTTGATCGTTGTAAAATTGAAATTTCATGTGATATAATTTTTTTTGCCTTTGATTTGCGGAAATTACTATTTTCAAACTATCTTTGTGTTCCAAAGAATAAGAGTATGTTCGAATTTGATCAGTATTTGGGATTTTTAGCTTTTTTAACCGTTGTTACTATAGGTTTTTGGCTAATGATGTTTTTATTACTATTTGTAGTGCCCTATTGGCTGGGTGGCAATCTTTTGGAATTATGGAAAGAAAAGCGTGAAGCCCGAAGAGCCCAACGCAATGAATAAAAATAGAAGCCTTACGGCTTCTTTTTATTTTAAAGACGCAGTATTTTAAGATCCTTCAAATTCAAAATCATCTCCATTACCATTTCTTCTTCTGTTGCCATTCCTTTGGTTCTTTTGTTGATTGAAGCGATATAAGAAAGACAGGGTTATTTGTCTTTCCCGCCACTGGAATTCACTATAAGTGAAAACATTATCCGTCCGGGTTTCACTTCTTCTTTTTCTGCTGTTAAAAAGATCACTTACGTTTAGTGAAAGTGTAGCCTTGTCTTTAATTACGTCTTTGCTAAATGCTAAATTGGTACTTAAAATTCCTTTTCTTAGGCTTTGAGCATTTTCCGTTGGACCTCTATAAAACAGATTGGCCTGAAAATCAACTTTTCCCGGGAGCGGAATTTTAGCACTAAACCTGGTAAACCAGGCCAGGTTATCCGCATCAAAAACTTGTGTTATTTCCTCATCCTGAGAATTGGTGTAGGTATAGTCTCCACGTAATTTTTGATCAAACACATTGAAATTTAAAGTGAAGCGCCAGTTCCTTTTAGGAACGTAGACGGTTGTAAATTCCATTCCATAGCGGGTATCGGTTGCCAGATTTATGGGGGTTCTTACCTGTACAGGCACGAAAACCGGATTATCAGGATCATCAGGGTTTTCAATTTCGACAAAATCTCCGGTTTCAAGGGTTATAAATTGGAATACACCTGTAGAATAATTATAATAAACCGAACTCGTAAAGGTTACCTTTTCCCATCGTTTCAGATACTCTAAATTAAAGGCATTTGTATATGTAGGATTCAGATCCGGGTTTCCAAGGAATAAGTTTGTGTTGCTTGATCTGGATGGGAAAGGATTAATAAATCGGGAGCGCGGCCTTCTTAATCTTCTGCTATAACTAACACTTAGCTTATCCATTTCAGAGAAATCGTAACCAAGAAAAAGAGATGGAAACCAATCCACATACTTTTTATTATTTACTTCATTCGTGGTTACCAATTCTATTCCAATATCGGAGGCTTCCATGCGCAGACCCCCAAGGGCATTGAATTTTTTGAATTTTCTGCCTAATTGCACGTATGCGGCATTCACATTTTCCGTGTAAATAAGTCGGTTACTAAAATTGGGATCACTAATTAATGTACCATCTTCCAATAATCCGAATTTAAAATCTGTATCAAACGTATTAAAAGTCCCTCTGTACCCCAATTCAAATTGTGATTGTTTATCCTCGCTAAAAGGAAGAACATATTCCATTTGTACTAATTGATTAATTTGAGATTCATCATTAATGGTCTGCTCCGTTGGAAGTTTTTCATTCTCATTAAGTACAATCTCATTTATAATTGCATTTTCAACTTCTGAGCCTGTTGAATACTGATAATCAATTACTATTTCGTGTCCTTTATCATCAAATTTCTTTGCGAAATTAAACGAGTACTGTATATCATTTTCATCTTCTCTTTCAGTTGTAAATCTGTTTCGTTGTACAGTTGGATCACCATTAGAATCAAAATTAAAAAAATCAATGTTTATGGAGTCTTCGCCGTTAGATGTCCTGTAAACAAAGGAATTCGTAATGCTGGTGGAGGGATTAATAAATAATTCAAATCCAAAATTGTTATTAAATCCTTCCCTTTCCCTTTGGTAATCACGGATTTCATCTTGAAAACTATTTGTACTGCCATCAGGATTAAAATTTTCCTGCTCAAAAAGCGCATTGCCTGGAGCATTTCTGTATCTATATGTTGTATTGATAAAAAAATTAAATTTCTTTCTTCTCAGATTAAGGCTTAGTGCCCCTCCATAATTATCAGGGTAGCCCGCAAATAGATTGACAGATCCGTTTAAACCAGAATTTTTTCCTTGTTTGAGAATTATATTAATGATACCACCGGTGCCTTCAGCATCATAACGAGCTGATGGATTTGTTATAACTTCTACTTTTTCAATGGTTTCCGCCGGCAGTTGCTGCAATGTTTCAGGATTAATTCCTGATAGGGCAGAAGGTTTCCCGTTGATGAGTATCCTAACACTTTCATTTCCTCTCAAACTAATATTTCCTTCAACATCCACAGTTACAGATGGGATATTATCTAAAACATCTGTAACAGATCCGCCTCTTACCGTAAGATCCTGCCCTACATTGTATATTTTCTTGTCAAGACGAAGTTCTATAGTAGTCCTTTCTCCAATGACTTCTACTTCTTCTAATTGCTCGGCATCAATTTGTAATTTTATAGTTCCCAGATTTGTTGATTCTCGCAGGTTTTGGGCTTTGAATTCATAGGTTTTGTAAGAAATATATTCGATTCTTATATTATATTGACCCGGCAAAGTTTCTACACTAAACTCGCCCTTAGCGTCAGTTAATCCACCTGTAACACGCTCCGGATTTCGTATTGATTGCAGAATTAAGGTTGCATATTCAAGGGATTCACCAGTTTCTGAATCAATAACTTTACCGCTAATTTTAATTGGATCCGGTCTTTGAGAGTGCGTATTCAAATGGATAAATAAACAAATCAGACCAATTAATATTCTCATTTGGTAAGCACCCCTGTTTTGCCTGGTTTTTCTTTCCGTTAAATTTTTATTCTGAAAAGTATATTGATCCATTTTTTTAAATCGTGATTTGGGATTAATTTTCCCTGAACCAAAGTTGTGATAAATTACTAAAGACCAGAAACAATCTTCTTTAAACGACATAAGGATTCCAGTGAACGGCAAGTTTACCCCCTAACCAAGCGAAGTGTAATTGTCGGAAATGAATAGGTAATGTGCGAATAAACGTATTTAGAAGGGGTATGATAGTCGACAACTCGTGAAAAGAAAAAGGTACTTAAAGCAAGTTTAGTTTTGGTTAAACAACGTTTCTCAAATTTCTTTGAAGTTTCTGATAGTACGAATGCTTTAAAAACTTACTTTTCTATATCATCCGAATTCTCTTTATCTTTCTTTTTCTTTTGTTTTTTCTTTTGCTTTTTTAATTTTTTATACCCTTGCTTTTGGAGTTCAACTAATTTATTGTATTTCTCCTCCGGAAGACCGGCTTGTAATTCTTCTTTTTGATTTTTACTTATTTTTTCAGCTGCCTCTCTTGCTTTATCTGCCGGCAATTTTAAAATTTGAAGTTCAATACTCTGTTGTACATACTTTGTAAGGATAGAAGAGACTACAGCCTGCTCAAAGTCATTTAATTCTATTGCCTCAATTATTCTTGGCATTTCCCTGTTTACTATTTCTTC
>CBDUGN010000101.1:0-12598 GCA_965366915.1 uncultured Eudoraea sp.
GACATCATCTTCCATTTTATTATTAAGTTCGGCAACAGAGGTGGCGTTAAAGCCAAACTTGGTGGTCTCCTCTTCATCGTTTGTCCTGCCCCTTAAGTTCTTCTTCTTGTCAATAATAAAAACAAAATGGCTGCCTAAATTTTCATCAAGACTAAGGTTAGTCTTAAGCGAATTAAATATTGTCCTGATTTCTTCATCTTCCGTAAATATAAATTTCCAATTCTTTATATCAGCCAAATTGCCCAGCTCTGCTTTTAATTCCTCAACTTTATCCTCAGTTCCTAAAGGCATAATCATAACCATTTGAAAATCATTAAACTCATAAAAAGGTTTGTATATTTTCTGATTCAGATTAAATGCATTGCCTTTTTTAAGTTCAACATTATTTCCTAAAAAGCCTAAAATTGTAATCTTATTCTCGAAAGTTATTTTATCTGTGTTTTCAGGAACATCTAAAATATCCTCAGTAAGTATAGGGAGTTTTCCAAAATTGTTAACTCCTGAGGCAAAAAACAGGTAGGCAACCAGTGGCAGGATAAATAGTACCACTAAGACAAATGTCTTCTTCATTGGTCATTATTTAGACATTACAAAAATAAAAAAGACGGCTGTTATACCGTCTTTAAGTGTTGTTAATTCCATGTTAGAAATTCCATATTAGAAATTCCATGTAACGTAGCCATCTTTAAAGACATTATAAATATAATCTGCTTCGAACAAGAGGATAAAAATAAGATAGGCAACCAAAAAAAGTGGTGTCCATACGATAGCTCTTCGCAAGGAATTTTTCTCATCGCGTAAATGCATAAAATCCCAGGCTATATAATAAGCCTTAACCAGAGTAAGAATTATAAAAATCCAATTAAGAATTTTCATTCCCAAAAAAGTATTAGCAGTAAGAACATCTGGTTTGGATATCCCCAGCCCCACTTCTACAGCAGTAACTATTGTAAGGAAAACCAATACACCCCATATTTTTTGGGTGTTGGATTTAAATTTTATAAGTCCTCTAAAAATCTCCAGCTTATGCGCGTGTGCCATTTTAAAATGTGTTTTTTAATTTGATATTCCTTTATTAGTTCTTTGATTCTTTTTATTAAACCAGATAGAAAAACGTGAAAACAAATACCCAGACTAAATCAACAAAGTGCCAATAGAGCCCTACCTTTTCAACCATTTCATAATGACCCCTTCTTTCATAGGTGCCCAGAATAATATTAAAGAAAATAATGATATTGATAATTACACCAGAAAATACGTGGAATCCGTGAAAGCCTGTAATAAAGAAAAAGAAATCAGCAAAGAGACGACTTCCATACTCATTCCTTATTAAGTTGGCCCCTTCAACTACCAATTTTGCATCTTTGATTTTATTTAATGATTCTTCTCTTGTTAAGAGCGTTTTTTCTCCTTCAGAATTGATGGTTTCTGTCCTGATCAGGATATTAGGATTTGATTTTAATCCTTCAACAACTTCATTAAGGGAATAAGAGGGAAGTGCTTCACCCTGGTAAAACCATACTCCATTTTTCATTTCATGATCAACACGTTCTGAAGGTAATGTTTTTGAAAAATCTGATAACGCGGCCCTTTCACCGGTATCTGCCTTTACAAATTGTAAAATTCTTCCGCCTCTTGTTTCTATCGCACCATAATCTCCTTTTATGAATGTAGCCCATTCCCACGCCTGTGAACCCACAAAGATAGCTCCGCCGATGATGGTAAGAAACATATAAATAATGGCCTTGTTTTTCATCATCCTATGACCTGCATCAACCGCAAGTACCATTGTTACAGATGACATAATTAAGATAAATGTCATAAACGCAACGTAGTACATTGGATAATTTCCATGGAAAAATGGAACGTGTGTAAAAACCTCATCGGCTATTGGCCAGGTTTCGATAAATTTAAATCTGGAAAAACCATAAGAGGCTAAAAATCCTGAAAACGTCAAAGCATCCGAAACAATAAAAAACCACATCATTAGCTTTCCATAACTCGCTCCTAAAGGTCGGTTTCCGCCTCCCCATACGTTTTCTTCTGTACTTGTTGCTACCGTAGAATCCATAAACAAATTTATCGTGTTACAAGAATAATGACAAATTTACATTTTTTTCAACTATAGAAAAGCCGAATTACGATTCAAATGAAATTTTATATTCTTTTATTAACCAAAGAAATAAAAAAACAATATAAGATAGACCCATAAAAGATCTAAAAAATGCCAAAAAGTAATTCCCAGTTCAACTCCCAGCATATTGTCAGCAGAATAATTACCCTTAATGTTATTGTACAATACCACCAAAAGAGAAATCAGCCCTGCAATAACATGCACAATGTGTACAGCTGCAATTAAAAAAATGTAGGACATTGTAATAGTACTGGTAGGCCCCGTAAAATAGTACCCCTGGTCAATGAGTTGTGAAAAGCCCGAAAACTGAATAACAATAAATGTAATACCAAGTATCAGTGTTAAGAACAACCATTTAGTACCTAGGCTGGTGTTATTTGCTTTAATCGCTTTTTTTGCGAGGATGTAGGTGCCACTGCTAAGAATTATGATTGCAGTGCTGAATAAAAAGGCCGACGGAAGATCAAAGTCCTTAAGCCAATCTGCACGGGTACTACTCACGATGTAGGCACTCGTCCATCCTGCAAAACCCATGAGCAGACTTGCTATTCCGAACCACAACATCATTTTCTTTGCCCTGGCTTTCTTTTCTTTATTTGTTCCTTGTGTAAGATCCATCTTAATTATAAAAATTTATCAATAACATAAACCAATTGCATAAGTGTAATATAGCTTACACTGATTAACATAAGTTTCCTTGCGGATTTATTATCTCTTTTTTCAAATAATATAAAGCCAAAAACCAACATTACTAATCCCAAAATAAGGATTATTACAGCAGCCGGAATAGACAAATGCAATCTACCTGTTATTCCAAAAGCTGGTATTACTGAGATGATTATCATCCAGATGGTATACATTATAATCTGAATTGCAGTACCCTTATCCTTCTTGCCGGTGGGTAACATTTTGAAACCTCCTTTTTTATAATCTTCATCCAACATCCATGCCAACGCCCAAAAGTGAGGAAATTGCCAGAAAAATTGTATCATGAAAAGTGTGCCCGGTTCTATTCCGAAGTTGTTAGTAGCTGCCACCCAACCTAACATAAAAGGTATGGCTCCGGGAATTGCCCCAACAAAAACCGATAAAGGTGTTTTTGTTTTTAAAGGCGTATATACACTGGTGTAAATGAATATTGATATGGCGCCAAACATCGCTGTTTTAGGGTTGAGTATGTAAAGACTAACAACGCCTAAAATTGTCATCAATACAGCCAGGGTCATGGCCTTATTACTAGACATTCTGCCAGATGGAATAGGCCTGTTTCTGGTTCTATTCATCAAAACATCGAGGTCCTTTTCAATAACCTGATTAAAAGCATTTGAAGCACCTACCATACAGTAACCCCCGAATGCTAATAGTAGTAGCGATAATGGATTTACTTCATAGGCACCTAAAAGGTAGCCGGCTAATGATGAAAAGACAACACTTAATGCGAGTCTTGATTTGGTAATCTCCTTAAAATCAGCAAAAGTCAATAAACTTTTTGTATTGTTTGCCGATCCAACAGCCGTCTTCATTTGAAATCCTTGATGTATAGAACGTGAAGCAATATGTTCACTTTTATGAGGTGGCAAAGATAAGGCCCATTACATTTTCCTGCAACCAAATCTGTTTGTTTATATTATCTTTAAAGCACTCATTTATAAATATATAAATCTATGACCTTTTATAAAACTAAAGTCAGGTTTTTGATCTTCATTTCATCTCTTTGTACTTCATTGTTATCTGCACAAGACCAGGAAGTGGTTATAAGCATTGATAAACTATCTAACGACGTCTATATGCTTACAGGGCAAGGCGGTAATATAGGTATCTATATAGGGGAAAAAAATGTCTTTATGATTGATGACCAATTTGATAGGCTAAGTGATAAAATAAAAGCTGCGATTGCATCACTAACAAATAAGCCAATTGCGTTTCTATTTAATACACATATGCACGGTGATCATACCGGAGGTAATGCAAATTTCAATACAGACCAGGCCACTCTGGTAGCTCATAACAATGTTCGAAAGCGAGTAATGGCCAGTCAGCAAAAAAGATTAGATGATAAAAAAATTACTATGGCGTATTACAATAAAATGTTACCTGAAGTTACTTTTTCAGAGGATATTACGTTTTATGACAAAGATGAAACAATCATGGCATTTCATGTTCATAATGCTCACACAGATGGTGATGCTATGGTTTATTTTGTAAATAATGATGTTATACATATGGGCGACACCTATTTTGCAGGGAGGTATCCCTATATAGATCTGAAAAGTGGCGGCAGTTTACAAGGTTTTATTGATGCTCATAAAAAAGCACTAATGGTAATAAGTGAAGAAACACAAATTATACCAGGCCATGGAAGACCTTCCACTAAAAAAGATCTGGAAAGTTATGTTTCCATGTTAGAAGATCTAAAGACAAATATACTGGCTGCTATTGCAGCTGGGAAAAGTCTTGAGGAAGTAAAAACCGACAATAGTATTAGCGCCGCCTATGATAGCACACATGGCAACAGCTTTATTAAACCAGAGGTCATGAGGGAGACCTTCTATAAAAGTTTAAAGAGCGAATAATTTAGTCATAGAAAAAAACCCTGCCGTTTTACGGTCAGGGTTTAAATATATTTCTATTTTAATTTTTGAGCTTATTGTAATTTAAAAGTAATTGGAATACTAAAAGGTACCCTAACCGCTCTTCCCCTTTGTTTGCCAGGAGTCATTCTTGGAAGTTTTTCAATAATCCTCAATGCTTCCTTTTCCAGGTTTTTATCCGGGCCACGGTATCTGATATTTCCTATGCTTCCATCTTTCTGAATTGTAAACATAACATTTACTCTTCCCTGAACGCCCATTTCCTGAGCAATTTCCGGGTAACGGAAGTTTTTACGAATATGTTTTTGCATCATTTCATTGAAACAGGCTCTTTTATCGCTTGCTCCTTCACAACCAGGAAATATTGGCACATCTTCAATTACCGCAAATGGAACATCAACATCTTCTTCCATTTCGTCAACGTCAACGTCTTCAACTTCTATGACTTCTTCTTCCTGACTCGTTTCTGTTGATTCAATTACAGTTTCTTCTACTTCTTCCTCATCCTCAACAACTTCAATAACTTCAGGCGCAGCTGGTGGTGGAGGTGGTGGAGGGGTTTTGATCTGTTCTGTCATGGGAACTTCCTCATCCAAATTATCTTCAACATTTAATGAAATGTCGTATTCATTGGTTTTATCATAAGTTTTCCACTCAAAGGCACCCCACACAATTAACATAACAAAGGCTAATCCTAAAACAAAATATAGCCCGCTATTTTTTCTTAAATCGGCTTTTGGATTCTTTTTTAGTTCCATCTTCTTAAATTTTAATATTCGCTAATTTAACTATTAATTTGTTTAAAAAGCAATTAATCTTTCCATTTTAACGGGGTTTTACCCGAAAAAAGTATAATTATTAAGCCCGCTCCAAAAAATGCACCAAGGCTATTGGCCAGGACATCGTATAATTCTCCGCTTCTATTTAGCATAAATGTATTTTGAATTACTTCAATAACTATACCATAGATAATAACAACAAGCATAGAAATTATTACAGCTCCGGACAAGTTTAATTGTCCTTTAGTTTGTTCTCTGATTAACAGTGCCCCCAAAAAGGACGCTATAAAATAAAAAATAAAGTGTACTACCTTATCAAGATGAGGAATGAATATTTCCTGAGTGTCAAATTCTTCAAATGAGTACAGGCTAAGCGCAGTAATTATAATAATCCAGCAGATAAAACCACTAGTATAAACATAACCCTTAAACACCAATAAGCTCCTTATAATCTGCTTCACTCATAAGACTTTCTATCTCTGAGGTATCATTTAACTTCACTTTTATCATCCAGCCATCACCATAAGGGTCTGTATTCACTTTTTCAGGTTCATCCTCAAGAAGTTCATTTAATTCAATAATCTCACCACTTAATGGAAGAAAAAGATCGGATACCGTCTTTACTGCCTCCACAGTTCCAAAAACCTCATCCTTATCCAAAGTTTCATCCAGTGTATCTACTTCAACATACACAATATCACCTAATTCTCCCTGTGCAAAATCTGTTATGCCCACGGTAGCAATATCCCCGTCAATCCTAATCCATTCGTGATCTTTGGTATACTTTAAATCGGATGGTATATTCATTTTGTTTCGTTTTATTTTGCCAGCAAATGTACTAGATAATCTGTTGGTTTTCAAAAAAAAATAAATTGGATAAGAGGGTGAATTCTTAAATGACCGAAAATCAAATTAAAACAAAATCCTGAAAAATAGTCTTAAGTCTTTTATTCTTAGCCGCCGACTAAATATTTTTAGTTTCCGAAGTTATATCGAATGGTAAACCCTGAATTTATCGTAGTTTGTGGAAATGCTGTAGAAACTGCAAACTTAGAGAATGAGTAATCAAAAAAGAATAATGCGTTCAGGTTTTTACTAAGAGCATAGTCTGCTGTAAATTTGGCAGATAATAAATTCTGCCCTGCAGTTATCTGATTATTATCTAAACTGAGATTCCTTATAATAGTGAGATTATCCCTTAATGTAAAATCTGCCTTTAAATTTAAATCACCCTTCAAACGTTGCTTTTGTCCACCAATATTAGTTACAAATTTTACATCCTTAAAACGATATCCCAGTCCCAGTGTATAATCCTGTCCATTGATCTCGGTAAGCAAATTATTGTCGAAGCTAAATGAATAAGCTCTGTCTGTACCTACTTCTGCCACAACACTTAATGAATTTTGCATTTCAAAATCTACCCTGATTAATGGATTAAACTGGTCTGTAAGAACAACATTATTTATAATATTCTCCGGAAGAAAATCCTGTGTTTCCGGATTTATCGGAGGGAGATTATCATTGACAAGCTGAGACCTCTCGAGGTTGGTTTGAAATGTATTTATACTGTATGCAGACCTGTAACCATGGCTTAATGAAAAACGCTTGAACTTCTTTTTAAAGGATTTAATCCGCATTAACCCTGTATACTTAATATTCCAGTTGGGTACGGGGATTTCCCTAAAAGCATCTAAATTAACCCTATTTACATCCTGACCGGTGTAGGCGGCAAAGAAAGCCGGCAAAATAACATCCTGGCTGGTTGGACCATATCTTAATGGATATCCGTTTTCATCTACCCCTTCATCCGGACTGGACCTGTCTGAAAATAACCTCTCTGCTACAACAATTCTGTTATTTTTGAAAGTTTCAAAATTCTTTGATTCAAATTCATCACTTTTACTAAAGGTTGTACCAATCATTATAGTTGATATACTGAAGTTGCCAAAAGTGTTAGGTGTTTGAGGTATATACACCCCGCCATTGATCTCAAAATTCTCCTGTAAACTGCTCGAAAATTGCCTGTCTGCAAGTAAATCAATGGTTAAATCCCTAACCGGCTGGGCAGTAGCTGTAATATTCAGCTGTTTGTTGGTTCGTTTTATAAATTGTTCGTTAAACTCATTATAAGGCGTAAGCCAACCATTACGAGCTGCTTCAAAGCGCACATCTTTCTGGCTTCCGAAGACAAAACCGAATGACGGTTTTGTAGTTCCAATAAATCCAATAGACTGGGTATACCCCGGCAAGACTGTACCGTTATTTTCTCTGTAGTTGACGTTAATACGTTTTACCATTGTTACTATATCAACAACAGTATTAAATGCACCACTACTTTTCTTTTTAGGTTTTTCCTCACCATCTGCCGGGTTACCCGCTTTATCGCGGCGCACAGGAGTACTACTGACATCACCTTTACCGTCTCTCCTTTTAAGCCCTATCTGATCATATAGGCGCTGCATAGTAAGCGCTGTGGTAATCGTATGCGTATTGGCATTTTGTATTGTATTGATAACCGCATCTGGATCTCCAAGGGCGTCCTGAACGACTTCATTTAAGGCATCACCACCCCGCTGCCAATCAAAATTACTGGTGTACGTGTATTGCGCATTGATAAAGTCCAGAATAGGTATCTTGTTAAGTGGAATATCATAATTGAGCTGAAATTGCTGGGCATGCCTGTTAGGTTCTCCGATATCGAAGAATCCATTCCAAATGTTCAGGTCCTGATTAATATCAGAATCCGGGTTCCCATCCTCTGTAAAATAGTTTCGGACAATATTATTGTTAGAGGCCGTGATATTCAGACGCAAAGATTTGGACAAACTATAATTAAGCGCATATTGCCAATTAAAAAGATAATTTCTTTGCTGGAGCACCGGCAATGGAAGCTTATCAACACCAGCTTCAACAACATCTCTAAAACGCTGTTGGTTAAATTGACGATTGTAATCAGACTGGACTGAAAAGCTAGTTGGCAACAAATTAAAGTTCATGTCTTTCAACCATTTCAAATAGCTCCCGGTAAATAAGGAATCCTTTTTTTCAAAAGGTGCAACGGAAGCAGGTTTAAAATTGTAATTATATACAAATCCTGTCTTTATATTCTGATCCTTTAAACTTGCCACTTCAAAATCCCTGTGTTCTGTTTGGTTGTAGGAATAATTAAATGTAAAATTTTCAATGTCATATATATGTGACTTGGCTTCAGGTCCCCTGTTTTTTCGTACCCCAATAAAGTTTATACTTGTCCTCTTTGTATAGTCTTCTGCCTGCTCCCTAATTTCTTCTTCTTCTTCCGTCGTATTTGCGGCGTCTATCCTGTCTTTCAGCTTTAAATCGTCATATACCGGATCAAATTCGGGAGTTATTAATTGCTCCGAAACTCCATAATTAAAAGGAATTTGAACATTCCATTTTTTTGGCAGAAGTTGTCCGATAGACACATTTGTAACTACATCATAAGCTACAGCATCCTCTCTGGAGCGTTCATTTGGTCTTTGATCCACAGATCCAAATCCCGGAGTACTTTTACCTCCTGTGGCAGTTACATTAGCAAAATCTGCCAGGTTAGCATCAACGGCAGCAAGTGCGGCCCATCCTCCATTATTGTCCAAGCCTGCCATACGTAATTCGTTAAACCAAACTTCACCACGAGCAGGCAGATTATCAATATTCTTAACTCCCAGCATAGCACTTCTAAGCGTACCAATTGAGGGATTACCCCTGATTCCGATACGAATCTGCCCAAGGACTCTAGGAGCAAACTCATCGACCGAAACTACTTCCCCGTCTATTATTTCATAAAAATTAAGTTGGTTTAGAGACTGGTCTGCTATACCTTGAGATTTGATCCTGGTGAGGTCACTCAGAGCAATATCCATTTCATTTATTTCAGGCCAAATTTCTTCCGGAGTTGTAGAACCAAAAGGCGTAAACTTTAAAGGGACTTCTATTTGATAAAAATTTTCTGAGAAATCTGTACCTATCCTTAAAAATGCAACCAGGGGTACATCATCATCCAGATAATCAGAATTCACAATCTTCTCAGCATGTAAAAACATCTTTAACCTTTTGTATTGTCGGATATCAATGTTTACATTTTTAAAGACACCCCGGGAATCCTGGGGCTCAAGATTCTCTACTCTGAATGATAAAGACTGTTCATTCTGACGAATGATAGTGTTATTGTTATTTAATTGTTCTCTAAGAACCCCGGGAGGAAGGACATAAGGAATAGGTGTTCTGGAATTATTCTCTTCTATGTTTACCGTATTAACATCAACTACTGTTGCGTCATCTGTTGGGTCATCGTTGTTTGAAGACAGGGTTTTTAAATAATTTCTCCAATCGATACGCACAAGATCCAGGGTCGCAAATCGTAAAACAACATCATCAGTAAAGCCTGTAAGATACATGCGCATAAAACTGATTGATCTAAAATCCGTTACCCCACCTATAGCATCTGTAAAATCACTTAATGGAATTTTGTATTGAATCCATCTTCGATTTAATTGAGTTCCGTTAGGTAAATCGGGTGTAGTTCCTTCACTGATATCGGTAACATATTGGTCGTTAATAGTAGTGTTAGGCTTAATAGGGATACGATACTCAAAATAGCTATTGATAGTATTCATGGTAAGGTCGCGGTTAACGTCTTCCACATCCGGTAATGTTGTAGACCCCCTATCAGTATTTGTAACCGTAACAGGTGAATTTCCTTCCGTATTATTAAAGTCAAGGTAGCGTTCTAAAATACCCCCTTCCCTGTTCAGATAGTATTGAAAATTATCAAGAGCAGGATCTTCGGGTGGTCCATTGTAGCCCTGTGCTGCTTCCCGACTATTATCAAGACCATCAAAACCAATATCCTGCAAAGAACGGTTAGTTTCACTTGCATCAAAAGCATAAACAAGAGACTGGGTTGCCGGAACTTCACCCCAAACGGTCGATGTAGTGAGATCATTGCTGTTCAGACCAGGCAAGCCGTTTTCGTATTGCTTTCTTCCATCATTCAGAATATCCTCAGAGATATTACCTAAATTTATAACCAACTCACCGGGCCCTGTAGCTATGCCGTCTACATAAGGATCCATGACCCAGAATTGAACAAACTCAACATTTGATTGTTCAAAATTTGTACTACTTAAAGAACGCATCATTCCGGCCCATTTTTGATCTGGCTGGAGGCCATCAAAAGTGGTGCTGGCATTATAAGGTCCTTTCTGATTTGGATAATAGGCCATATCAAAAGTATTCTGTACTGTAGTTTGCCCCTGGGCTATATCGGTTTGCGGGAATACTTCATCAATAAAAACCCTTCGTGTCTCATTTGTAGATATATCATCATCATTAATCCCCGAAGGACGCTGGTTTGTATAAAAAATAGGATCTATAGTATACCAGGCCATTTTAGCCCTTTCAAAACCTGTTTCTAAATCCTGCTCCCCGTCAACTCGGAATTCTACGGGCGTACTGGCCAATGACCAGCCCAATGAAGAACGGATATCTATTAGGGCCTGCGCACCTTCAAAATCATCTAAATAAGTGGTTGTTTCTCCCTGAAAGTCAGCATTTTTAGGAGAGTTAGGGTTGAGGTATGCCGCTTCAGCACGTACTGATATATTAGAGGCCACATCTGTATCTATATTAGGTAATTTGTTTACCAGCCTGGTTAAAAATGGAACCTCTGTTGAAAAATTTGCATTTAGACCAAAAATGCTATTATTCACCGGCTCAACACCATAATTAGACTTTTGAGTAAGAGGTCTTTCATTAAGGTTCTGAAATGTACCTCCTAAAATAAAATTCTCATTGAATTTATGTTCAACATTGAAACCCGTAAATCTTCTGGTCTGCTGGCCAAAAATGGCGTTGTTCTCTACAGAGATATTTATAGGTGTATTTGAAGCCTGCAAACTAGGGTCTAGTATTTGTACCGTTCCAGCCTGATAATTTACTGTGTAATCTATTCCTTCCTGCAATTGACGCCCTCCTGCCGTTACCCGGACAGATCCTCGGGGTACATTAAAAGCACCTATTGGAATACCGCTAGAACCTTCAGATTTATATCGCCCTTTAAGTTTAAATCTGTTTTTCTCTGCATCCTGTAAAGAAGCCGCTTTAGTGAGGGCATACATATTTCGAAAAACATATTTTTGCTGGTTTTCATTATATCCCTGATCATTTTCCACATCATAGACACCGCCTCCTAATACATCAAACAGGAATTCCCCAAAAGGTTCCACTTTGGTGAATAGAATTAAGCCATTTTGGGTATTCACAGTTATGCCCGGAACAAAATCAAAGAAACCATCTCCTCCTCTCTGAACATCATTAAAAGCATTCAGTCGATCGAGATTAAAAACATCCAGAAGAATTCTATCCTGCAATGCACCATCCGGAGAATTTTCATCAGGCCATCCGGAACCCGGGCCTTCAACTACTGGCAGGATATAGTTTCGGGGGGTTGGATCTGAATATAAAATATTAAACCTGAAATCTTCCTGACTAAGTTGAAAAGCACCTGTGGCATATATGTTTTTCATCATAAGATCCCAGATAGGGTCGGCCACATTGGTAATATTACTTTTTAATAATTTAAGGACCAGGGTATTGTTATTAATTTGAGCAACCTCTACACCAGGTGAGACCGTAGTCGCGTCTATGCCACCATTGGCAAATTCCCCAACCTGAAAAATTTCACCATTAAAGGTATACTGAAAGGCTACTGCCAGTACTTCATCATTGCTTAAGCGTTGGTTCAGAGAAATATATCCCAATTGTGAATCAAACTGGTAATCTCTTCCTGTTTCAAGTTTTCTCGCGTTTTCCAAAATGGCATAGTCAAATCCCTGATTTACCTGATATCCTGTATTTATGTCAAAACCATCATCTACAGTGGCAATATCCCTAATGTTAGAATTTAGTACTCCACCGTTATCAATTAAAAGTGGATCGTAGTCATTTGCATTGTTTCTGGGTAATTCCTGGTTGGTACCTGAGGTATTAAAAAATCCTGCCGGTTCGCCATTTGCAATTCCAATCCTGGTATTTTCCTTAAGGGCCTCACCTAAATCCTGAATGGCAACTAC
>CBDUGN010000102.1:0-12551 GCA_965366915.1 uncultured Eudoraea sp.
CCTGGTTTAATAGTATCAATGGAAGGGATAGTATAAATAGTGCATTTGCCGGAGTCGGAAGACCAATAAAAGATGTAACCTGATTTTCATCTATATTGAATTTCGCCAATCTGTAGGCCGAAGCCAAAGTAATCAAAAAACCAAAAAAAGGAAGGAATGATATTTTTATTCCTGTCCAGGTTAAAGCATTCGAATTATCCGAGAACTCCAGATTCCAACCGCCGGTTTGAGACATAGCCAGCAGCTGGAACATCACAATGCCCGGAACAAGACCACTTGTGATTACATCGGCTAGTGAATCGAGCTGGATTCCTAGTTCACTCTGGGCATCCAGCAATCTTGCGGCCAGGCCATCAAAGAAATCAAAAATAATTCCCAGAAAAACAAAAATTGCGGTAAGTTCCAACTTATTTAAAACGGCAAATACTACTGCAATACATCCACATAATATATTAAGCATGGTAATAAACTGTGGAATATGTTTCTTCATCATTTGCGGTTTCAGTAAAAATAAGATAATTTTTATTCTAACTCTTTCTTAACATATTTTATTCGGATATTTGCTAATAATAGTTATTCCACAAGTGATCAGAGCACTAAGAATCTCATTTAAAAAACTTTGTTTTATTAACTCATTATGGATTGCCCTATTGGGTTTTCTGCTTCAGGCTCAATTATCTGAGGATGCCCAGATCAGTATCCTCACATGTGATGCCGGTCAGGATCTTTATTCAAGCTTTGGGCACAGTGCCTTCAGAGTTCAGGACTCTGCCAATGGAATAAATTGGGTATATAATTACGGGACATTTGATTTTAATACCCCTAATTTCTATTATAAATTCGCCAAAGGGAAATTGCTTTATTCTTTGAGCGTCTCAACATTTTCAGATTTCTTATTTACCTATGAATTGGAGAACCGATGGGTAAAAGAACAAATATTAAAACTTAACCCGGAAGAACGAAACGACTTATTCCGATTTTTAGAAAACAATCGAAAGCCCCAAAACAGGGATTATAAATACGACTTCTTATTTGATAATTGCGCCACTAAATTACCGCAAATATTAAAAAAGGTTCTTGGAAACAACATTGAATATCATGGAGAACATCTTAAAAACCATCTGAGTTTCAGAGATCTAATACATCAAAATCTGCTCACTAATTCATGGTCCAGTTTTGGCATAGACCTTGCCCTTGGGTCTGTGATAGACAGGGAAGCGGTACCAGAAGAGTATATGTTCCTGCCTAAATACGTAATGCTGCAAATGCAGAATACAACGCTGGCTGCAAATCCGTTGGTCCTAAGAGAACGTTCCGTTCTTGATTATAGCGATAAAAGATTTAATAATAATTTTGGCTTATCACCACTTTTTTGGTTACTCCTTCTTTTCCTTTTTACCCTAACAATATCATATATAGATCTAAGAAATGGTACACGAAGCCGGTGGCTCGACTTTTTTTTATTTCTGATTACCGGCTCGGCCGGCATACTCATATTCTTCTTGTGGTTCCTGACTGATCATTCTTCAACCGCAAACAATTTTAATATTCTTTGGGCCTTTCCATTCAATATTGCAGCCTGTTATTTTCTGCTTAGAAAAGACCGAATCCCAAAATGGATGGGCAAATATATCCTTGGACTGCTGGTTTTAATGACAATTACCCTAATCCTATGGATTTTTCAAATTCAACAATTTTCACCTTTAATTTCTATTGTATTTGCCACCCTGGGGTTTAGGTACGCCTTGCTATACCGTTATTTCACAAATTCTAATCCAAGTCTTTAATGAATTTGGTTTCCGTAGAACATATAGCCAAATCATTTGGAGAATTAACCCTCTTTGAAGACCTCTCCTTTGGAATAAACAAGAATCAGAAAATTGCATTGGTTGCGCGTAATGGGGAAGGTAAAACTTCTATCTTAAATATCCTGGCAGGGAAAGATGTCCCTAATAGTGGGGACGTAAACTATCGCAAAGGAATTCGCATTTCTTATCTGGAACAAGAACCAAGTCTTAATCCAAATCTAACAGTTGAGCAGACCGTTTTAGAATCTGAAAATGAGATTCTAAAAATAATTGCTGCCTATGAAGCCGCCCTGGAAAATCCCGAAAATGAAGATGCCTACCAGAAGGCATTCGAATCTATGGAAAGGAATAACGCCTGGGATTTTGAAACCCAGTACCAGCAAATTCTTTCTAAATTAAAACTGGACAATCTTAAATCCAAAGTGAGTAGTTTGTCTGGAGGACAAAAAAAGAGGCTGGCGTTGGCGAATGCACTCCTGAATGAACCAGATTTATTAATCCTAGATGAACCTACAAATCATTTGGATCTGAAAATGATAGAATGGCTCGAAGATTATTTCAGCCGGAAAAAGATAACACTATTTATGGTAACCCATGATAGGTACTTTTTGGAAAGGGTTTGTAATGAAATTCTTGAACTGGATAATGGTCAACTCTATTCGTACAAGGGAAATTACGCTTACTACCTGGAGAAAAAAGAAGCCAGATTGGAACTTGAAGCAGTAGAACTGCATAAATCCAAATTGCTTTATAAAAAAGAACTGGACTGGATGCGAAGACAGCCCAAAGCAAGAACCACAAAATCCAAATCGCGCATTGATGATTTCCATAGCATCAAAGAAAAAGCGCATCAACGCAGAGAGTCCCATGAAATTCAACTGGAGATAAATATGGAGCGCATGGGAAGTAAAATTCTGGAAATACACAAAGTCTCCAAAAGTTATCCGGGAATTACCTTGCTGGATAAATTTGACTATAATTTTTTGAGAGGAGAACGAATCGGGATTATTGGCAAAAACGGTACAGGAAAATCTACTTTTCTCAATATTGTAACAGGCTTTGAAAATCCCGACAGTGGAAAGATTGTAGTTGGGGAGACCATTAAATTTGGATATTACACCCAAAATGGGATTACAATAAAAGAAGGTCAGAAAGTGATTGATGTCATCAGGGAATTTGGAGATTACATTCCTTTAAAAAAAGGAAGACAACTCTCGGCTCAGCAGCTTCTGGAACGATTTTTATTTGACAGAAAGAAACAGTATGATTTTGTGGAAAAGCTTAGTGGTGGAGAACGTAAGAGATTGTATTTATGTACTGTCCTTATCCAGAATCCCAATTTTCTGATCCTTGATGAGCCAACCAATGATCTGGATATTATTACATTAAATATTCTGGAGAGTTTTTTATTGGATTTTCCCGGATGTCTGCTGGTCGTATCACATGATCGCTATTTCATGGATAAAATAGTAGATCATTTATTTATTTTTAGGGGGGATGGGATTGTTGAAGATTTCCCTGGAAATTATTCAGATTACAGGGCTTATGAAGACAGTATGGTATTAGAACAACGGGCTAATAAAGGGAATGGCATCCAAAATAAAGCAACTAAAAGTTCCTGGCGGTCTGATAACAAAAAACTGTCTTTTGAGGAACAAAAAGAGTACAACAAGTTAGAAAAGTCAATTCAGATCTTAGAAAAACAAAAAGAGGAGCTTCAAAATCAATTTTCGGATACTTCAATGTCAGGTGAAGAAATAGATGTTTTGTCTATAAGATTAAAAGATATTATAGAAAAACTTGAGGATAAAACAGAGCGGTGGTTTGAGCTTTCTATGCTATTGGAAGACTAATGTGCAAGTTGCAATATTCCTATTTATTTAAATTAAGAATTTTCTAAAATGTCTAATCCCCTGCAATATCTGAAATTTTGGTTTGAGGCGACCAACGAACATGGAATTCACTCCCCGTTTATTTACAACTTTGTTACAAAGGGTCTTTATAGCAAGCATAAATTCTGCAGCTCAAAATCACTGAATATATTTTTTAAGTGCATAAAATACTTCAAACCAAATAGCATAGGTTTTGATCAGGGAAATGAACTTTTAAAAAATAAAGTTAAAGACCAATTCCCATCACTTTCTTTTCAAGAACCATTTGACATGAAATACTGTGAGAGCCTGGTTACAGAATCTCAAATATTGGAAATGGAAAACTACGCCAAACAACAGCCTAATCGAATAATATATATTAACAATATCAGGAAAAATAAAATTTCGATAGAATTTTGGACTAAATTACTGCTGGCAGATTTTGTAGTAGTCAGTATAGACATGTATTTTGGCGGCCTTCTTTTTTTTCATAAAACACAGGCAAAAGAACATTTTAAAATTCGAATCTAAACGCTTAATTTTAGATAGACAATTTACGAACAATGAATAACAATATTTATTACATTTTAGCCGGAGTTGCCGCGTTGTATATAATCATCTCCATTTTTAGTAAAAAAAGCTCAAAGAGAAGAAAATCACGGAAATTTATGGAGGGCTATGAACGAAAAGATAAAAAGAAATAATAATAATTCTCATGAGTTTAAGGTCTATCACTGAGGGAAAGATCTATATAAAGCCAATTCCCTACCTTGCAATTCAAAAGTTCCATAAATAGCTATGAAAATATATACAAAAACCGGGGACAAAGGTTCAACCTCACTTTTTGGCGGTACAAGAGTAACTAAACATCATATCCGTATTAATGCTTATGGCACTGTAGATGAACTAAATTCATGGCTGGGGCTTCTAAGAGATCAGGAAATAGATGCACATTCCAGAGAAATGCTTATCACTACCCAGGATAAATTGTTTACCGTAGGTGCAATTTTAGCAACTGATCCTGAAAAAGCACAATTAAAAAGTGGTAAGGAGCGCCTGAATATTCCTTTGCTAAGCATTTCAGATGTTGAGCATTTGGAAAATGAAATAGATATGATGAATGAAAGCTTACCACCGATGACCCACTTTATACTACCGGGTGGACATACAAATGTGTCATACTGTCATATTGCCCGTACTATTTGCAGAAGAGCTGAGCGAATGGTATCACTTCTGCATGAAAATGAACCAGTTGATAGTACGGTACTCATATACCTCAATCGTCTTTCTGACTATTTATTTGTATTGGCACGGAAATTGTCATTTGAATTAAAGGCGGATGAAATAAAGTGGATTCCTGAGAAAAAAGGCTAATAATTACACTTTTTCTTCGTTATGAAATTATCAAAACCCTAAATTGTTGATAAAATAAGTGAATTTACTCAGATTTTTCTTGGCGTTTTGGGTTTAAAATTTATTTTTGCAAAAATTTTAAAATCAGACTTAAGCCATGTATTGGACATTAGAACTAGCATCTTATTTAAGCGATGCGCCCTGGCCAGCCACAAAAGACGAATTAATAGATTATGCTATTAGAACTGGTGCTCCTTTAGAAGTAGTAGAAAATTTACAATCTATGGAGGAAGAAGGTGGTGAGATATACGAATCTATAGAAGAAATATGGCCGGATTATCCCACAGAAGAAGATTACCTCTGGAATGAGGATGAATATTAAAGAAGTTATCTAAAACCTATAAAAAGTCTCATTTGAGGCTTTTTTTTTATGTAATTTTGACAGGCTTAAAGTAGTTTAAGGAGAAATATAAAATCTGGAATACCTTTTGCTTTAGAAAGGATATTGCAATTCTATAGCGTATTGCTCATTTTAAGACTCAGTTTATTGCAAACTAAGTTATGAAGAGTATGCTATCAAAACATATGTAATTTATGAGTATTTTAAATTCAGTCATCAAGGCATTTGTAGGTGACAAGGCGAAGAAGGATGTTAAGGAACTACAACCGCTTTTAAAGGAGATCAAATCCTATGAGGCAGCAATTGAAAGCCTGGACCATAATGCACTTAGGGAAAAAACAAAAGAATTCAAGCTTACAATAAAAAAGGCATCTGAAGAACTTCAGAAACAGATTGACATCCTGAAAGAAGAAGTAAAAGCCTCTCTGGATATTGATAGAAATGAGGAAATATATGCGGAAATTGATAAACTTGAAGAAGAAGTCTATAAGATTACCGAGAACACCTTAAATGAAATTCTTCCTGAGGCCTTTGCCGTAGTTAAAGAAACCGCGAAGCGATTTGTGAATAATGAGACCATTACTGTTGAAGCCACAGAATTTGACAGATTGTTATCGGGCTCCAAAGAATACGTAAGTCTTGATGGTGATAATGCGCTTTGGCAAAACTCATGGGATGCCGCAGGAAAGGAAGTTACCTGGGATATGGTTCACTATGATGTACAGTTAATTGGTGGCATTGCTTTACATCGGGGAAAAATTGCAGAAATGCAGACTGGTGAAGGTAAAACACTTGTTGCCACACTTCCAATGTATCTGAATGCTTTAGCGGGAAAAGGTGCCCATTTGGTTACAGTAAATGATTATCTGGCTAAAAGGGATAGTGCCTGGATGGCACCAATATTTGAATTTCATGGACTTTCCGTAGATTGCATAGACAAACATCAACCTAATTCTGAAGGGAGAAGAGCAGCATACAATGCGGATATCACCTATGGGACAAATAACGAATTTGGATTCGATTACCTTAGGGACAATATGGCTCATACCCCTGGTGACCTGGTCCAACGCCCTCATCACTATGCCATTGTGGATGAGGTAGATTCCGTACTTGTTGATGATGCCCGTACTCCTTTGATCATTTCGGGGCCTGTACCGGAAGGAGATCGTCATGAGTTTAATGAATTGAAGCCCAAGGTATCCGACATCGTTCAAAAACAACGACAGTACCTTACCGGAGTGCTGGCAGAGGCCAAAAAAGAAATTGCCGCCGGGAATACTAAGGAAGGTGGTTTTCTATTGCTAAGGGTTCACAGGGGGCTGCCTAAGAACAAAGCGCTGATTAAATTTCTAAGTGAAGAAGGAATTAAGCAGTTGCTTCAGAAAACAGAGAATTTCTATATGCAGGATAACAATAGGGAGATGCCTCAGGTAGATGCGGAATTGTTATTTGTTATTGATGAAAAGAACAATCAGATTGAACTAACAGATAAAGGCATCGAATACATTTCAGGAGATCAGCAAAAAGACTTTTTTGTTATGCCAGATATCGGGAGTGAAATTGCAAAGATTGAAAATCAAAATCTGGAAATCGAAGAGGAAGCAGCAGCCAAGGAAGAATTGTTTAAAGATTTTGCCGTAAAGAGCGAACGCATCCACACCATGAGCCAATTGTTAAAAGCATATACCCTTTTTGAAAAAGATGTGGAGTATGTGGTTATAGACAATAAGGTAATGATTGTTGATGAGCAGACAGGCCGTATCATGGACGGACGAAGGTATTCAGACGGATTGCACCAGGCTATTGAAGCGAAAGAGAATGTAAAAATCGAAGCAATGACACAAACTTTTGCTACGGTTACCTTACAGAATTATTTCAGAATGTACAAAAAGCTTGCAGGTATGACCGGTACTGCCGTAACTGAAGCCGGTGAATTCTGGGAGATCTATAAGTTGGATGTTATGGAAATTCCCACGAACAGGCCTATAGCAAGGGATGACAGAAACGATCTGATCTATAAAACGAAAAGAGAAAAATACAACGCCATTATAGATGAAGTTACCAAACTTTCGGAACAAAAAAGACCGGTACTTAT
The DNA here is from genome assembly GCA_965366915.1 of uncultured Eudoraea sp. Taxonomy (GTDB): domain Bacteria; phylum Bacteroidota; class Bacteroidia; order Flavobacteriales; family Flavobacteriaceae; genus Eudoraea. Next base: position 7,528 of record CBDUGN010000102.1, read on the forward strand.
TGGTACTACCTCTGTGGAAATCTCTGAATTATTATCCCGGATGTTGGGAATCAGAAAAATTCCACATAATGTTTTGAATGCGAAACTTCATAAAAAAGAGGCAGATATCGTAGCGGAAGCAGGAAATGCCGGAATCGTAACCATTGCAACAAACATGGCAGGGCGTGGTACTGATATTAAATTATCTGAAGAAGTTAAAAAAGCTGGAGGTTTGGCCATTGTAGGAACGGAAAGACATGATTCCAGAAGGGTAGACAGGCAGTTGAGAGGTCGTGCTGGTCGACAGGGAGATCCCGGAAGTTCACAATTTTATGTTTCTTTGGAAGATAACCTAATGAGGCTATTTGGTTCGGACCGGGTAGCAAAAATGATGGACAGGATGGGACTTGAAGATGGCGAAGTGATACAGCACTCCATGATGACCAAATCTATTGAACGTGCTCAGAAAAAAGTTGAAGAAAATAACTTCGGTATTCGTAAACGACTTTTGGAATATGATGATGTAATGAATGCCCAACGTGAAGTAGTATATAAAAGAAGACGGCATGCGCTTCAGGGTGAGCGACTTAAGGTAGATATTGCAAACATGGTGTATGATACTTGCGAAGTAATAGCTGATACCAACAAGGCTGCTAGCGATTTTAAAAATTTCGAATTTGAACTCATCAAGTATTTTTCCATAACCTCTCCGGTGACAGAAGAAGAATTCGCCAAACAGAGCTTTCAGGAGATCGCAAATACCACCTATACTGCCGCCTATGAGTATTACCAGAACAAAATGGAGCGGAGTGCCGCCACGGCATTCCCTGTAATTAAAAAGGTTTACGAAGACAGCAGTAATAAATTTGAAAGAATTGTAGTTCCTTTTACCGATGGTATTAAGTCACTTAATGTAGTTACCAATCTTAAAAATGCCTACGAAACCAATGGCAAAGAATTGGTTATGGATTTTGAAAAAAACATCACCCTGGCTATAATTGATGACGCCTGGAAAACGCACCTTAGGAAAATGGACGAATTAAAGCAGTCTGTTCAATTGGCTGTGCACGAACAGAAAGACCCTCTATTAATTTATAAGTTTGAAGCTTTTGAACTTTTTAAAAGCATGATAGACAAGGTGAACAAAGAAGTTGTATCCTTTTTGTTCAAAGGGGAATTACCCTCTGCTGATACCAGTGAAATTCAGGAAGCAAGGAATGTGCGAAGACCAAAAGAAAAGCTGCAGACCACCAAGGAGGAAATTCCAAATAATGATGAATTAGCAGCAAGGAATAGAGCAGCAGGACAAACTCAGGGTGGCAGAGCCCCGATAACAGAAACCATTGTAAGGGAGAAACCTAAAATTGGCAGAAATGAAAGGGTCACTATAAAAAATGTAATGTCTGGCGAAAGTAAAATAGTTAAATTCAAACAGGCTGAGCCTCTTATAGACCGAGGTGAATGGGTATTGATTGAAGATTAACAAATTAATCTCAATCAGTAAAAAGGTGTTCGTATGCGGACACCTTTTTTTTGTTTAAAAATGCCCTATCTTTAGGTATCAACCATTTATTTTCTTTAGATGAACTCTTCCAGACGTAAATTCCTGACCTCCGTTAGCATGCTGGCTGCCTCTTCAGTAATGCCAATTACACAGTTTGATTTTGGAATGAATGACAAACTAAAAATTGCTCTTGTAGGAACCGGCATTCGCGGTATCACTTTTTGGGGAAAACGTCTTGTGGATGAATATTCAGATATTCTTGAATTTGTAGGCCTGTGCGATATTAATCCCGGACGTCTTGCCTTTGGAAAGGAATATATCGGTGCTAATTGCACCACGTTTACAGATTTCGATATCATGGTCCGCGACTCCAGACCGGATCTTGTAATAGTAACCACTAAAGATGCAACGCACCATGAATTTATTATAAAGGCTATGGATATGGGATGCGATGTTCTTACCGAAAAACCCTTAACCACGGATGAAATTAAATGTCAGGCCATTCTGGATGTGGAAAAAAAGTCAGGTAAAAACCTAATTGTAGGTTTTAACTACCGATGGAGTCCCTATAATACTAAAATAAAACAGTTATTGGCTGAAAATACTATTGGTAAGCTAACTTCCGTTGACTTTCATTGGTATCTGAACACCTACCACGGTGCCAGTTATTTCCGGAGATGGCATGGACAGATGGAAAGCAGCGGGTCTTTATGGGTACATAAGGCCACACATCATTTTGATCTCCTTAACTGGTGGATTAATTCAGAACCATCTGAAGTTTTTGCGTTTGGCGATTTGGAATTTTATGGCAAAAATGGGCCTCTCCGAGGGGATAACTGCAGAAAATGCGATCATCAATCCAAATGTGATTTCTATTGGGACATTACTAAAAATAAGTTTTTAACTGATCTCTATACAAACAATGAGAAATACGATGGATATATAAGGGATAATTGCCTTTTTAGAAATGAAATAGATATTTATGATAAGATGTCGGCACAGGTTAAATATCAAAACAAGGTCCAATTAAATTATTCGCTCACTACCTATTCCCCATTCGAAGGTTGGAGGGTTGCTTTTAACGGAACAGAAGGTAGGCTGGAAGCATGGATGGATATTCCTTATTATAAAGAAATGAATATCGATCAGGCCGAAATGCATGACAAGGAAATGGCACAGAATAAAAATGAATCTGGCCATAATGAACCCATCATAGTACACAAATTGTGGAATGATTTCGAAACTGTTATGGTAGAAATGGAAAAAAGTGGTCACGGCGGAGGTGATAAGCGTTTACAAGATAAAATGTTTAGAAGTGCTGATTCTGTTGACCCTTTTGGCAGAACAGCAGGAAGCAGGGATGGCGCGATGTCCGTACTTATAGGTATTGCGGCCAGAAAGAGTATTGAGACCGGTAGCGCTGTTAAAATCAAGGACCTAACGGATTTACAGCCTCAGGAAATGCGTAACTAGCAATCAATATACTGTCAATAATAAAATTATTATTTGTTTGTATAGCTGTTGAATATTAAATAAAACATATATAGCTTTACACCACAAGGGGAATTCGCTTCCCAAATAAGGTTGCGATTTTCCATATGTAGCATATCTGCATTAATGAAAATAATTTAAATCATGGAAAAAGCAGTCAAACATCAGCACCGTATAAAGGACAAAATACGCCTGACCCTCAGGGTAAGCTATTTTGCTTCTATTTCCTCATTGGTGTTCGGTTTGATTTGTCTCTTTTTTCTGGATATTTTTGAAATAGTTCCACATATTTTTCTTGCCTTTGGCGCATTAAGCGTAATTAATAATCTGGCTTATGCTTCTCATCAAAATCTGACCCTTACCTATAACATACTATCTATACTTGGCTTAGCTTCAGCTACGGCAATCACCATGTTAACAGGTGGCATAAACAGTCCGTTTATTTTTGTACTCGCTATTGTTGTATTTGCAGGATATGCTACAACACGCAATTATGGAAAAATATATCTGTACCTGACCATTCTTATTATTGCATTAATTTTTGTTCAGGAAATTTCAGATTTTTCCTTAACCCGGAATGTCATTCCTGATGAGAGTCAGGACCTTTTTAGCTTTTTAAGCGTTATATTCTCCGTTTACCTTTTGGGTGGAGTTCTTGGAAAAAACCTCTTAAAAGCTCACCATAGACTTTATAAAACCAAGATGGAAATTGAAGAACGGATACATGAAAAGGACACTCTACTGCAAGAGGTACACCACAGGGTTAAAAATAATCTGCAAACGGTATCCAGTCTTTTAAGTCTTCAATCAAGAGGTATAGAGGATGAAAAAGTAAAAAATCTAATAAAAAGCAGTCAGAATAGAGTCATCGCAATGGCAATGGTACATGAAATGCTTTATATGCGCGAAGATTTGTCTAAAATAGACTATAAATCCTATGTAGAGGAATTAAGCGAATACCTTGTTAAATCAGTAAAGGGCGCCGATAGTAATGTTTCGGTTAACATTACTATTCCTCAAATTGAATTGGGCATAGATACTGCTATTCCACTTGGGCTCCTAATCAATGAAGCCCTCACAAATGCCCTTAAATATGGTATAAAAGGCAATGAACAAGGAGAAATTCATATTGAACTAAAGAAAATCGCAGATAAGGACTATGTGCTCAATATTGGAGATAATGGCGTAGGTTTTTCAGAGGAAGTGAATTTTAAAAATACCCGCTCATTGGGCTTAAAATTAATTCATAACCTTACCCGTCAACTGAAGGGATCAATTATCCGGGATTTTTCTAAAAAAGGAACTAACTATATCATTAATTTTAAAGAAATAGGTCAGAGCGATTTTCATCAGTCGGTGGCTTAAAGGATAAATAATCCAAAGCAGATACTATGTGATTCCGGCACAACGTATTCGCAATATAAAAGACTGCCACATAAAGCAATTTATACCTATATTTAGCCGACTAATTCAAAAATTGCCCTCATGAGGAATTCTTTTCTAGTATGTTTTTTGCTTTTTAGTACCCTCCTGTTCAGTCAGGACTACTTTTTTAAAAAATACCAGCCTTTTATTAGTAATATTCCTTCTCCGGAAGAATTTTTAGGCTATGCTATTGGAGAACGTCATACCAGACATGATCTTATCGTCGCTTATCTAGAAAAACTTGCAGAACTATCGGACAGGGCCTCTATTCATGAATATGGAAGAACACACGAGGGACGTAAATTGGTAATCCTTACCATAACTACCCCGGATAATTTAGATAATCTTGAATCTATTAAGGAAAGGCATCTTGCTTTTACCGATCCTGGCAAATCCACTTCTACAGATCCATCATTACCCATTTTCGTAAATTTGGGTTATAACGTACATGGAAATGAACCTTCAAGCTCTGAAGCAGCTCTTTTAAGTGCTTATACATTTGTAGCTTCAGACGACCCTGAGATACAAAATTACCTGACCAATGCAGTAATCTTTATAGATCCAACTATTAATCCGGATGGCCGGGACAGGCATACACAGTGGGCTAATAGTTACCAGGGTAATC
>CBDUGN010000103.1:0-12373 GCA_965366915.1 uncultured Eudoraea sp.
TTTGGGTCTATTACATTGCGGGAAAACTATGCAAGTTCTCTGGCCGAAGTAGATTTTTTGGACATTGTGATTATCAAAAGAAAATTACGATTATCGGTATCACAATCCTATTATGAACTATATGCTATTGAGGAAAAGCAAGTAGTATTAGAGGAAAACATTCAACTCCTGAATACTTATGAAAAGTTGGCCCTGACATCGGTTGAAGTCGGTGGCGCATCTGCAGTAGATGTTCTAAGGCTCCAGATAAGACAGAATGAACTTAAAGAAGCTAAACTGGTATTGGAGCAGGAATATAAGGCAGTCCAAACGCAGTTCAATAATCTTTTGCATCGGGATGAAAATACTTCTATTGCGGTTGTGGATTCCTTATTGGTAGAAGAACCTATAGAAATCCAGCAGTTTCAATTAGAACTGCATCCGGAATTAGAAAAATATGATAGATTGTATGAATCGGTAACACGTTCTGAAGTTTTGAATCAAAAGGAGGCAAATCCCAATCTTGGATTTGGATTAGACTATATACCTGTAGCGAAAAGACCAGGTATGGACTTTAGTGATAATGGAAAAGATATTCTCATGCCGATGGTTTCCTTGTCCATTCCCATTTTTAACAATAATTATAAATCGAGAACCGTACAGAATGAATTGCGACAAGAGGAAATCAACGCACAAAAAGCGAATCGAAGAAATCTATTGGAAACTATTTTGAGCGATGCCCTCAATAACAAGGAAGCATCCTATATTAGATACAAAACGCAACTAAAGAATTTGGAACAGGCTAAAGATGCTGAGGTAATTCTTGTCAAAAATTATGAAACAGGAACAATAGATTTTAATGATGTACTTGACATCCAGGAATTGCAATTGCGCTTTCAGATAAACCTAATAGAGGCCGTCAAAAATTATTATGTCCAAACGGCTATAATCAATTATTTAACTAATCAATAAAAAATACAATTTTATAATTATAAGTATCAATTATTAATTTAAACCTTAAAAAATAAGAAGATGAAACGAAATGTAACCTTAACAATCCTAACTATTATTATGTTTTTAGCCTCATGTGGGGATGCAACGAAAAAGCAGGATAATAAAATGAGTAAACCGGAAGAAATCGAGGCTAAAAAAGAAAACACTCCTGAAACAGCCTATGCTGCCTTTACAGATGGAATGACCGGAAAGGTTTTCCAGAATTATCAGCAGATTCGAATAGCTTTAGTCAACTCTAATCCTGACGAAGTGAACATTGCTGCAGGAAATCTTGCTGAAAGTTTTGCCGGGGAAAGAGAGGAAATGAAGTCTATGGCCATAGCCATGGCCAATACCAAAGACATTGAAAAACAAAGGGAGTTATTTTCCCAGTTTACTGAGAAGGTGGAACCATTGTTCAAAGAATCTATTTCTGAAGGTGCCATCTACAAGCAGTTTTGCCCTATGGCCTTTGAAGGGAAAGGAGGCTATTGGATTTCCAATTCAGAAGAAATCAGAAATCCGTATTACGGAGAAAAGATGCTGAAATGTGGAAAAGTAACTGAAACCATAAAAAAATAAAACATGAAACACACCTATCACATCTATGGAATGACCTGTAATGGTTGTAAAAGCCATGTTCAGGAAACACTTGTAAAAGTGAAAGGTGTAACCGTGGTTTCAGTAAATTTAGAAAAAGAGGAGGCAACCATTGAGATGGAAAAACACATTCCCATCGACAAGTTGCAAAAGGCTTTGAAAAATGGTCGAGGCCGCTATAGCATCTATGAATGGGGCAAACATCAACATACAAAAGAAAATAAAACGGAAATACCCAAAGGAAACGGTACGGGAACATTTTATTGTCCGATGAATTGTGAAGGTGATAAGACCTATGATCAACCCGGGGATTGTCCTGTTTGCGGAATGGATTTGATAGAGGAACAAAATAGCCCGTTCAGAACATCAAACCAATACACCTGCCCTATGCACCCTGAAATCATCAGGGAAGAACCGGGAAGTTGTCCCATCTGTGGGATGGATCTCGTTCCGGTTGCACCCAAGCTTTCGTCGGAGGAAAAGACCTATAAAAAGTTGCTCAAAAAGTTTTGGATAGGATTGGCTTTCACCTTGCCCATCTTCGTAATTGCGATGTCCGAGATGTTGCCTGATAATCCGCTTTATGATGTCATGGAGCAGAAAAACTGGAACTGGATACAATTTGCACTTTCCATTCCTGTAGTGTTCTATGCAACATGGATGTTCTTTGAACGAGCTTATCGCTCCATCAGGACTTGGAACCTCAATATGTTTACTTTAATAGGAATAGGAGCAGGTGTTGCTTGGCTCTTCAGTGTATTCGGAATGCTCTTTCCAGGCTTTTTCCCGGCCCAATTCAAAACGGAATCGGGAAGTGTTCACCTCTATTTTGAAGCAGCTGCTGTCATTCTTACCTTGGTTTTGTTAGGACAATTATTGGAGGCAAGGGCACATAGTAAAACCAATTCTGCAGTAAAGGAATTGTTGAAGCTGGCTCCCAATAAGGCTGTTAGAGTTGTCAATGATCAGGAAGAGGAAGTTGCCATAGATCAGATACAACTGGGCGATATATTAAGAGTAAAACCAGGCGACAAGATTCCTGTGGATGGAATAATTGCCGAAGGCGAGACTTCCATTGATGAATCCATGATTACGGGTGAACCGATTCCTGTGAACAAAAGCCTTGGCGACAAGGTAAGTAGCGGAACTATCAATGGTAATCAGTCCTTTCTGATGAAGGCAGAAAAAGTTGGATCGGATACCCTACTTTCCCAAATTATCCAAATGGTCAATGATGCGAGTCGTAGCCGTGCACCTATTCAGAAGTTAGCGGATACAGTTTCGGGCTATTTTGTTCCGGTGGTAATTATTGTAGCGGCCATCACTTTTATAGTCTGGGTGGTATGGGGACCCGAGCCTATCTATGTCTATGCCCTCGTCAATGCTATTGCGGTATTGATAATTGCCTGCCCATGTGCGTTGGGATTAGCTACGCCGATGTCGGTTATGGTTGGAGTCGGCAAAGGCGCACAGAATGGAGTACTTATCAAGAATGCCGAAGCCCTGGAAAAGATGGAGAAGGTAGATACTTTGATTATAGATAAGACTGGAACCATTACGGAAGGAAAACCAACAGTTGAAAAAGTCGGTGCATTCGGGGAAAATTTTAGCGAAAAAGATGTGTTACAATACATCGTATCCCTGAACAGCATGAGCGAACATCCCTTAGCGGAAGCCACCATAGAATATGGTAAAAAACAAGAGGTGGTATTCCTCAAAGCTGATAGTTTCGTAGCAGTAACAGGTAAAGGGGTTGAAGGAAATGTGAACGGAAAGAAAACAGCTCTGGGCAATGCCAAAATGATGGAACAGGCCAGTGCATCTCTTTTGGAGGAAATGGAAAACGAAGTCCAGACTTATCAAAAGCAAGGTAAAACTGTTTCTTATCTGGCTATTGATCAAAAGGCCGTAGGCTATGTTGTTATTGGCGATAAAATAAAAGGGACTAGTGCCAGTGCAATCAAAGAATTACAGGGCAAAGGAATCACGGTCATTATGCTCACAGGTGATAACCGTGATACCGCACAAGCGGTGGCAGGTGAGCTCAATCTGGTTGATTTTAAAGCTGGAATGCTCCCTGCAGATAAGTTAAACGAAGTAGTGCGACTTCAGGGAAATGGAAAAGTAGTTGCAATGGCAGGAGATGGTATAAACGATGCCCCGGCTTTGGCGAAAAGTGATGTGGGTATAGCCATGGGCACAGGAACAGATGTAGCTATTGAGAGTGCAGCCATTACTTTGGTAAAAGGCGATTTGGATGGAATCGTCAAAGCAAGAAACCTGAGCCACAAGGTAATGAAGAACATCAAACAGAATCTGTTCTTCGCCCTGGTATACAACACCCTTGGGGTGCCAATTGCTGCGGGAGTTCTCTATCCCTTTTTCGGGATATTGCTTTCCCCGATGATAGCTGCTGCGGCGATGAGTTTTAGCTCTGTTTCTGTAATTGCCAATTCGCTCAGATTAAGAAATACAACGATAGATTAAGTCAATGGTCAAAAGAAAAACGGCAATTAGCATATAAAAATCACAACCTAATCCGAGGGATTTTCCCGGGATTCAACTTATGTATTGAACCATTATAAAAAGGCATAAAAGTAAATTTAAGAATTATGAAAAAAAATATTCTTTACATCGGATTGGCAGTCATAGGGGGCTTGTTGGCCGGATACTTGATTTTTGGAAATAACTCAAATAAAGGCGTAGCCGAAGAACATGACCATAGGCAGGAAATGGAATCGGGCAAAATGTGGACATGCTCGATGCATCCACAAATCATGCAACCTGAACCAGGCGGCTGTCCCATTTGTGGTATGGACCTGATACCGGCTGAATCCAGTGCCGATGGTTTAGCACTGGATCAGTTCAAAATGACCAAAAACGCCATGGCGTTGGCTAATATTAGAACCACAACTGTCGGTTCAGGCACCTCAGGAGACAATACGCTAAAACTTTCGGGAACTATCATGGAAAACGAAAAGTCTATTGCAACCCAAGCGGCTTACTTTGAAGGACGTATAGAAAAGCTGTTTGTTAATTTTGAGGGCGAGGAAGTCAGAAGCGGGCAGCAGTTGGCGACCATCTATTCTCCCGAACTTGTTTCCGCACAACAGGAATTGATAACGGCGGCAGGCCTGAAGGAATCCCAACCGCTTTTATACAAGGCTGTGCGTAACAAGCTAAAGCTTTGGAAACTATCCGAAAATCAAATCCAACAGATGGAGAAGTCAGGTCAAGTATTGGAATATTTCCCTATTCATGCAAATGTATCAGGTACGGTTTCCATGATTATGGTAAAAGAGGGGGATTATATAAAACAGGGGCAACCTATGTTTAAACTGGCGAATCTAAGCTCAGTTTGGGCAGTTTTTGATGCCTATGAAAATCAGGTTTCCCAGTTGAAAAAAGGACAAAAAATTAATATTGTTACCAATGCATACCCCAATAATTTATTACAAGCCAGAATAGTATTTATAGATCCTATTTTGAACGCTAGCCGACGCACCGTTGAAGTTAGAGCAGAACTTGAGAATAATAATAACCTGCTTAAACCTGGGATGTTCGTACAGGGGACAGTCCAAATGATTTCAGGTCAAAAAGACACTACTATCATCATTCCTGAAAGTTCTGTCTTATGGACAGGTGAAAGATCTGTTGTTTATTTAAAAACAAATCCCAATGAACCAATTTTTGAGATGCGGGAAGTAACACTGGGCGATATGCTCAATGAAGGATATTTAGTTTTGAGTGGATTACAAAATGGAGATGTAATTGTTACCAATGGAACGTTTACAGTGGATGCGGCAGCACAACTAAAAGGGAAAAAGTCCATGATGAACGAAGATGCTGAAGAAGTAAAGACTTCTCATGCTAAACATAACTAGTTATTACAGATTCCATGGTCTCATTTTTTGTGCCTCTTAGCCTTTTAAGACGCAATAGCAATTACTTCTTATTTGATAGGTGTTGTTAATTTTAAGTATTTGTTCACCTACTTATATCTTAAGTTTATAATCAATATAGAAAGACAAATACACCTGCTGTAAGGATTACCGCGATATACATACTAAACTAAAGTAGTTGTTGATGTATGTATTTGAGAAGCACATTTTATGCCTGTATTTTTCTATTTGGACCACAAGCTATTTCACAAACCTGTTGTTCAGGAGGAGTGCCTCTTTCTAATAATTTAGGACTACCCATAGAAGAAAGTGGTATTTGGCAGTTTGGACTGAACTACGATTACAATAATTTGAATACGCTCAATGCAGGTAGTACTAAATTGGATGATAATTCGCGCAAAAGGATAACAAATTCAGTTTTATTTAGTGGTGCATATTCCATTACGGACAGGTTTGCATTGGAAGCGCTATTAAGTTGGGTTAACCAAACGAGGACAATTACACAATTCGGGAACGAAAATTTTACGGAAACTTCGGGCATTGGGGATGCAGTGCTTTTGGCAAAGTATGCTTTCCCTGAAGCGTTGGGTTCAAAAAGCACGGTTAGTTTAGGGCTTGGTACTAAAGCACCTCTTGGAAAATCGGATCTAACGAATGAGGATGGTTTTCTATTAACTGCAGATCTTCAGCCCGGAAGCGGTGCCTGGGATACCCTGGGATGGTTATCGCTGTCCAAGGCATTTGACTTTAGACCTTCGGCTACTTTCTCAGGTAATTTCATATACAGATCAACTGGAGTTAATAATTCATATTTAAATAATACTTCTACCTATGAGTTTGGAAATGTCTTTCAGGCAAATGTGGGATATACAGATCAGTTTTTACTGTTCAACACTGTTTTTAATCCGGGATTAATCTTTAAATACCGAAATGCATCAATAGATAAAATAAACAGTATTAACCTCCCGAATACAGGAGGCGAGTGGGTTTTTATCAGACCTGAATTAAGTGTCAATATAATAACCAATTTATTGGTTACGCTGCGTTTGGAGTTACCTGTTTACAGTTATGTTGTTGGAACACAATTAACACCCACAACACGATTTACAGCCGGAGTTTATTTTAAACTCAATAACAAAAACAATACAATAAATTAAAAGCTATGAAAAAAATCGTAACGTTTATTATTTGTGCCATGTTAAGTCAATATTCATGCAGTTCATCAAGCACACAGGATCAGAGCACGGATATTGATAATGAAAATCCATCTGAACCTTCTGTATGGAGTATCCCCGTGGCAGATGTTTTTGACGGAGGTCCCGGGAGAGATGGGATACCTGCATTGGAGAATCCCGGATTTGTATCTGTAGAGGATGACTTTGCACTTTTAGATGGGGATTTGATTTTGGGATACAAGAACGGAGATGATATAAGGGCATATCAGCATATAGTATTGGATTGGCATGAGATAGTTAATGACAATGTTGGTGATATTTCCATAGCTGTTACTTATTGCCCTTTGACAGGAACAGGTATTGGATGGAACAGGATAATAAATGGGAGCGAAACCACTTTTGGGGTGTCCGGATTACTTTACAATACCAACCTGATTCCCTTTGACCGGGAAACAAAAAGCAATTGGGCCCAGATTTTGAATGAATCTGTAAATGGAGAGCTATTAGGTGAAAAGGCAGAATTGATTTCACTGGTTGAAACAGACTGGAAGACATGGAGGACTATGTATCCTGCAACAAAAGTATTAAGTTTAAATACTGGTTTTTCAAGAACTTATGGGGTATACCCATATGTAGACTATAAGACCAATAATAATTTCTTTTTATTCCCGGTTCCAAAAGATAACCGGTTGCCTTTAAAGGAGCGCGTGTTAGCGGTTATAGACGAAACAGATGCACGGGCTTACCGTTTTACAGATCTGGTTTCGGAAAATTTGGTAAGGGAGACTTTTAAAGGCAAGGAATACCTGGTTGTTGGAAATGAAAATTTTATGGTTTCGTTTGAACTCGATGCCATTTCAGAGGGCTTGCAATTTAATTATGTCTTTAATGGTTCTGAAATTGTTTTACGAGATAATGAAAACAACGAATGGAACATTTTTGGGGAAGCAGTTTCCGGTCCGCGCATTGGACAACGGTTGAAGTCATCAAAAGCTTTTATGGGATATTGGTTTTCTATTCCTGCTTTTTATACTACGGAAATTTATAAGGATTAAATCGCATAAAAAAACCGTTCTTCAGAAAAGAACGGTTTTTAAATTTAAACTTTATTTATAGTCTTACATCATTCCGGGCATTCCACCGCCACCCATAGGTGGTCCTGCTGCAGCAGGAGTGTCTTCCTTGATGTCGGTTAAGGCGCATTCGGTTGTCAGAATCATTCCTGCAACAGAAGCAGCATTCTCCAATGCTATTCTCGTAACTTTTGCAGGATCAATGATTCCGGCTTCAAGCATATGAACATACTTCTCAGATTTCGCATCATAACCAAAGTCACCTTTGCCATCATGTACTTTTGCAACAACTACAGAGCCTTCACCACCAGCATTGGATACAATAGTTCTTAATGGGGCTTCAATAGCCCTTGTAACAATTTGCAAGCCCGTCTCTTCATCCGCATTTTCTACTGAGACTTTGGCTAGTGCTGATTTAGACCTGATAAACGCAACACCACCGCCGGCAACAATACCTTCTTCTACAGCTGCTCTTGTTGCATGAAGTGCGTCGTCTACACGGTCTTTCTTTTCCTTCATCTCTACTTCAGATGCTGCACCAACATAAAGTACTGCAACTCCTCCGGCTAATTTAGCCAAACGTTCCTGAAGCTTTTCTTTATCGTAATCTGATGTAGTGGTCTCTATCTGAGATTTAATTTGATTGATTCTGGTCTTTATATTTTTTGCCACACCGGATCCATTGACAATAGTTGTATTATCCTTGTCTATGGTCACTTTTTCACAGCTTCCCAACATATCCAGTGTTGTATTTTCAAGAGAGAATCCTCTTTCTTCTGAAATTACCGTACCACCAGTCAAAATAGCGATATCTTCCAGCATTGCTTTTCTTCTATCACCAAATCCGGGAGCTTTTACAGCTGCTATCTTTAAAGAACCTCTTAATTTGTTAACCACTAAAGTTGCCAATGCTTCTCCATCTACATCTTCAGAAATAATTAATAGCGGTTTCCCAGATTGCGCTACTGGCTCGAGAACAGGTAACAGGTCTTTCATTGTTGAAATCTTTTTGTCGAACAACAATATATATGGGTTTTCAAGATTTGCGATCATCTTGTCTGAATCAGTAACAAAATAAGGAGATAGATATCCTCTGTCAAATTGCATTCCTTCTACAACATCTACATAAGTATCTGTTCCTTTGGCCTCTTCAACTGTTATAACCCCTTCCTTGCCAACTTTTCCAAAAGCCTGAGAAATAAGTTCTCCTATGTTTTCATCATTATTGGATGAAATAGTTGCTACTTGTTTAATTTTTTCAGAAGAATCGCCCACTTTTTTAGCTTGCTTGGATAAGTTATTTACAATTGCCTCAACTGCCTTATCAATACCTCTCTTAAGATCCATTGGATTAGCGCCTGCAGCAACATTTTTAAGTCCTTCCTTAACAATAGCCTGTGCTAAAACGGTAGCTGTTGTAGTTCCGTCACCTGCAAGATCATTTGTTTTAGAAGCAACTTCTTTTACCATTTGTGCTCCCATATCTTCCAGAGCATCGGCCAATTCTATTTCCTTCGCAACGGTAACACCATCTTTGGTTACAACAGGAGCCCCAAATGATTTGCTTACAATTACGTTTCTTCCTTTGGGCCCTAAGGTTACCTTTACTGCGTTAGCAAGAGCATCAACGCCTCTGCGTAGACCATCCCGTGCTTCAATATCAAATTTTATATCTTTTGCCATTTTCTATTAGTAGTTTTGGTTATTAAATAATTGCTAAAATGTCGCTTTCACGCATCATAAGATAATCGGAACCTTCAAGCTTTAGCTCGGTGCCCGCATATTTTCCATAAAGTACAGTATCTCCAACTTTAACTGTCATTTTCTCATCTTTTGTACCCGGGCCAACTGCCACGACTTTTCCATTTTGTGGTTTTTCCTTGGCAGTATCCGGGATATATATCCCTGATGCTGTCTTGGTCTCCGCTGCCATAGGCTCTATAAGGACCCTGTCTGCAAGTGGTTTAATGTTTACTTTAGCCATATTATTTAGTTTTTGTTTATAAATTTCTCCTTCTATTGGGCAGAAATTATGCCATTGCTTAAAAACTGACATAATGTTAAAATAAAAATGCCAGCTTGTCATTTCTGCTGGCATTAGGATATCTCATTTCTAAATTCTATTGAATTGTATCGGACAAATTACTTCCCTCAGATCCAGGTACTTGTTCAGGAACTTCCTCAGGCACAGTTTCTGGGACTGTACTTTCTATATCATCACCTTGTAGTAATTTAGATTCGGCTTCTGCAAAATTACCTTTTAAGGCAACATTAGATAATAGAATAAGAACTATCAAAAGCGTCGCTAAAGTCCAGGTACTTTTATCCAAGAAATCCCCAGTCTTTTTTACACCCCCAACAATTTGAGTTCCTCCTCCGCCAAATGAAGAAGATAACCCTCCTCCTTTTGGGTTTTGAACCATAATAACCAGTATCAACAGTAGACAAACTACTAAGATAAGGACCAAAAAGATTGAAAATGTGCTCATTTATTTTGTGTTTTCTTGCTGTAACTTACGTACTGCTTTTATTCGGTTTGCAAAGAAACTACTTTTTTCTGGATATTTCAAACTTAAAATCTTGTATGCCTGAATGGCTTTTTTATACTTTTTTTGCTCCAGATATACCTTCGCCAATGTTTCAGTCATCAACTCATTTTTATCGAGCTTGGTCGATTCTTTAATATTGACGTTTGAAGTCAGATTCTCTGATGGTACTATCTTAGGTTTGTTTTCTATAAACTTGTCTATTAAGTCAAATTTTTTCTTTTTTAGGACTTCATCCTCTAAAGGAAAATGAATGTCCTTCATTTCTGTCTCTTTGAATTTTTCCTTATCCCTTTTTATAGATTTAAATGAGGTAAGCTGCAACCACTCCCCAAAAGAATGTTTTTCCCGTTTTGTAAAAGACAAGGGTTTCCCAAGCTCTAATTCTTCCTCCGCCTTTTTTTTAGCCGCTATTAATTCATCTACTTTAGGATCTTTTGAGGTAAAAAGAAGTGGATCGAGAATCTTATTTGCATCCTTGGTGCTCTGGGGTAAAGGATGGTCCTGAGAATCTTCTATTAGGTGTGTATCTGTATCCGGATTAGGTTCAACTTCTTCAGAGATGATCTCCTTCTCTGACAAGGGTAATGTTTTACCAGAAATGGTATCCGCAATTGAATTTTGAAGAAATACTTCAGAGGTAATAAAATCGAAGAGTATATCCCTGTCGGCCGTATAGGCCGCAGTTGTCTTCAAGGCATTATTATACTTAAAGCTATTCAGATTTTTGAGTCCTTTTAAATGAAGAGCACGCGCAGCCTGGAAATACGGATATTCTTTTAGGATATCTTCCAATTGATTGGTCTGGACAGGTTCTAAGACCTTATCCGGATTCTGTAATAAGAATGTAAAATCTGCTACGTTCATATATCAGCGGGTGATCACTGTTTTGATTTTTCACAAAATACCAAGCGACTCGTACTATGTATATTTCAATTTATTACCAGTCTGCCAGGGATTCATTAAAAATATCCTGGGTTATTCTTTCAAAAATTTCTCCTAGAGCTTCATCTCTAACCGATGAGAATTGCGTATTGGCATCATAATCATAAAAGAACGAAAATCGCTGTTCAAAATCTACATCTTCCTTTGTCCTATTATAAAAGCGAACGTTAACGCCCATGGTCAATCTATTCTGAGCCGCCCGCTGTTGAGCAGTTGCGGTCATAGGAGATATCCGAAATTCTACAATCTCTCCTTCATATATCAAATCTGCATCAGAAGTTCTTAAATCTAGGCTTGTTTGATTAAGGATCAGATCCTGTAATGCCAAAGTGAAATCTCTATCCAAACCCGGATCAAAGGTAGACCCCGGGCTTTGAGTCGCATAATTCTGAAAATAATTTACTTGAAACGAGGTTGCCGTACCTACATCGCCACCAGTAAAGTTATACGCTCCACAACCAACTAAAAAAAACATCACGGAGATGCTCAGAATATTAATAAGAGTTTTTTTCAAAAGATAAAGTTCAGAGTTATCCAATTAGTTCAATATAAAATTTGGTTATAAATCGTATTGTTTTATTTTTCTATAAAGCGTTCTTTCGGAAATCCCTAATTCTGCGGCGGCAGACTTTCGCTTTCCTCTGTTTCTCTCCAGTGATTTTCTAATTAGTTCTATTTCCTTTTCCTGTAAAGAAAGCGTTTCTTCCTCCTGTATTTCCTCTGCAAAATGGTATTTGTCTTCCTTTACTATTTCAGGTTGAGCTTCAATTCTAGCCTCCGGAAGCGGTAAAACTTTCAAGGCCTGGGTTTTTTCTTCCTTAATATCCTCACCATTGGTACCGTATATTTTTCGAATCAAATTTTCATTTTCTTCCTGCACCTTAGAGGGGTCGTTGTTTTGCAACATTTTTAAGGTTAGTTTTTTGAGATCGTTCAAATCTGCTTTCATGTCAAACAAAACCTTGTAAAGAATCTCTCTTTCATTACTAAAGTCGTTTTCTTTTTTCCCTCTTCTGATTACAGCAGGAAGATTAGAGTCGTTTGCATGAGGCAAATACCCATTTAATGTTGCCAGGCTTATATTTCTTTCCGCTTCCAGGACAGAGATTTGTTCAGCAACATTTCTTAATTGCCTGATATTACCAGGCCACCTATATTTT
>CBDUGN010000104.1:0-12272 GCA_965366915.1 uncultured Eudoraea sp.
AGGGCTTTTCTTAAATCAAATAAATGATCAGAAGAAGTTTAGCTATATAGAAGGTTTCCCGGTATTTGGTTATTCAGATCCTGAACTTACCAAATTTCTTTACAACAACGGAATCATTGTTACTGATTTCAATTACCCTTCAGAAGAAGCCAGCTTAAAAAGCAGGATAGTGCTGACGGCCTCTCATACCGAACAAGACATAAAAAAACTTACTTCTCTTATAAATTCTCATTATGTTTAATAACTTAACTGACGATAGCGCATTCCATTTCACAATTAAATCCCTAAAATGAAGTAAGTTTTACAAAAAAAATTGTAACTTTTAAGATATATTTAAGAATAACATTAAAACACACTAACATGAAGAAATTACTGGGATTGGTTTTATTGATGGTAGTCCTAATTTCGGCCGCTGCACTCACATCTTTGAAACCTAACACGATGCATACAATTGAAGGTACCTGGGAGCTGCAAAGCTTTTATAACTATGATGGTGAAAACATTATTGATACTGTACCCCTTGCTAAAGGTTACCGACAAGTTAAAATGTTTTACGACGGCAAGGTCATGTGGTCTCGTACTACTTCTAGCGATACTAAAGACGCAGATGGTAATGACGTTGTTGGGAGGTTTGGCTATGGAACCTATAAATTAACAGATACCGAATTAATAGAAACCATAGAATATGGTGATAAAGGTATGATGAGAGATTTGGAGGCTTTAAGAAAATTTACTTTTCAATTAGAATTGCAAGATAATACCTACAGCCAGATATCAACTGACGCAGAAGGTAACAGGACTTTCTCAGAAAATTACAAAAGAGCAGATTAGTATCCGGTATACTTTGAAATGAAAAGACCGCCATTCCTGACGGTCTTTTTTTTATTATTAGTGTTTGTTAATTCAGGATACTTCCTGAGGTGTTTCTATGGTTGCCAGATAGCGTTCAGCGTCTAAGGCCGCCATACAACCTGTTCCCGCAGCAGTTACTGCCTGTCTGTATTCCTTATCCTGAACATCACCACTGGCAAAAACTCCCGGTTTACTTGTTTTGGTTGATTTACCGTGCGTTATTAGATAACCCGTTTCATCCATCTCAAGCTGTCCTTTAAATATTTCTGTATTTGGTTTATGTCCTATGGCAACAAAGAATCCGGTAATTGCAATTTCTTCTTTTTCTCCTGTTTTGTTGTTCACTATACGTAATCCCTCAACAACCTGATCGCCTAATACCTCATCTACTTCTGAATTGTACCGGAGATCAATGTTGTCCAGACTGTTAACCCTATGTTGCATGGCTTTGGAGGCTCTCATATAATCCTTCCTAACCAACATGGTAACTTTGTTGCAAATATTAGCAAGATAAGACGCCTCTTCAGCTGCTGTATCACCACCTCCCACTATTGCGACATCCTGACCTTTATAAAAGAACCCGTCGCATACGGCGCAGGCTGAAACACCACCCCCGCGTAAACGTTGTTCACTGGGAATATTCAGATATTTTGCAGTTGCGCCAGTGGAAATAATAACCGTTTCTGCTTCAATAACTTTAGAATCATCTATAGTGACCTTGTGAATTCCTCCAACTTCATTACTGAATTCAACTGCAGTAGCCATTCCTATGCGCACTTCTGTTCCAAAACGTTCTGCCTGCTGCTGTAACTGTACCATCATTGTAGGTCCGTCTATCCCTTCAGGATAACCGGGAAAATTATCGACCTCCGTGGTAGTGGTTAATTGCCCTCCTGGCTCCATTCCGGTATACATAACTGGTTTTAAATCTGCCCTGGCAGCATAAATTGCGGCGGTATAACCAGCAGGGCCTGAACCTAATATGAGTGTTTTAACACGTTCATTTTTTTCTGACATAATCAATTATATAACTGTAATTAGTATGCCATAAAAGTAGGATTTTCAGGATAAACCTTACTTTAAAAGTTATAAAAAGTTATTATAATTCCATAAATAAATCAAGGACCGCTTCTTTGATGTATTTTAAATCAAATATGCAATTATAACCAAGTGGATACTCTTTTGGATAGACTGGTGGCTTACCAATGCATAAAGAAAGCCGGTAAGAATATGGTCAATCCTTTACCCCGAATTTGGTTAAGATATCCTCCATTAAACACCATTTTGTTATTGACGACTGCAAGAGATTAATTCCAACAAAGGCTGTAAACCACAACCAATTTATATTTACATAAATGGCAAGAATTAGACTTAGAAGAATAAAGATTCCGGCAACTGCCCTGACAATTCTGTTTTTCATAATAATTATCTTTTAAATTGATCTTTCTATAGGAACTACAATCGCCTTAATGGGGTTGTTAGTTTCCAAATTTTCATTAAACACTGTTATTAACCTGAAAAAGGTATCTATTTTTTCATCTTCGGTAAAGGAGAAAAACAAACTTGATTCTACACCTCCTTTTACACCTGGAAACCAATTTGAGGTCATTAAAAGAGATGCCTGTTGTTTGTACCCATCAATTTCTGAGCCGCTAAAATTTTCAATATTAGCCTTCTTAAAAAGTTCCAGAATGGCCTCTTCGTATTGCTCAACTACGGTGACAATAAGTAGTTTCATATTTTGTGATTTTTACGTTCTATTAAATAATATACCAGTGGCACAACTAAGAGTGTCAGTACTGTGGACGCAATGGTCCCTCCCATGAGTGAAATAGCCAAGCCCTGGAATATGGGATCAAAAAGTATAACAAAAGCACCAATGACAACCGTTCCTGCAGTTAATAGGATAGGGGTTGTTCTAACCGCCCCGGCGTCTATAACTGCCTGTTTCAACGGGGCGCCTTCCGCAACACGCAGGTTAATAAAATCAATAAGCAATACCGAATTCCTTACCATTATACCGGCCAGTGCAATCATTCCAATAAAGGATGTAGCCGTAAAGAATGCATCTAACAACCAATGGCCTAAAACAATTCCTACCAAGGATAGCGGAATGGCCACCATCATCACAATAGGAGCTTTGAAATTCTGGAACCAACCCACGATTAAAATATAGATAATGACTATGACACCTAGAAAAGCAATTCCTAAATCCCGGAAAACTTCCAGCGTAATCTGCCACTCTCCGTCCCATTTTATGGTGTAATCATCTTCAAAATCGGGCTGTTTAATATAAAGTTCTTCAAGTCCGTAACCTTCCGGAATTTTAACTTCATTTAATTTATCTGTCATTCCCAGGATAGCATATACCGGACTCTCCAGTTCTCCGGCCATATCCGCAGTCACATAGACTACTCTTTTTTGGTTTTTTCTATAGATACTTTTGGCGCTAAAAGTTTTATCAATTTCCGTTAAATCACCAATAGTATTCATTGTTCCCATACTGGATTTAACTTTGAGCTGAGATAAATCAGCGATAGTAGATTTCTCTTTTTCATCTAAAGCGAGTACCAGGCCTACCTGGTTAGATGCATCTTCGTCATATAAGTTAGTTATTGCTCGCTCCGTAAGGGCCATATTTAATGTTTGAGTAATCTGCTGAGGCGCTACCCCATAAAGCATCGCTTTTTGTTTATCTATGATAAATTCATATTCAGTTTGGTCTGCTTCCACCATCCAATCCACGTCCACAACATCTTTTGTATTTTTTAAAAGGTTTTGAACCTGGTTAGCAATGTCAATCTGCTTTTTATAGTCAGGGCCATAGACCTCTCCAACAATAGTTGATAATACCGGTGGGCCTGGAGGAACTTCAACCACTTTTACATTTGCATTATACTTCTTTCCAATTTTTTGAATTTCCGGGCGAAGAAGACTAGCTATATGATGACTTTGAGCACTTCTGTCGTGCTTATCTACTAAATTTACCTGAATATCGGCCATATTGCTTCCACCTCGCAAATCATAGTGACGCACCAACCCATTAAAAGTAATTGGAGCAGAAGTACCAACGTAACTCTGATAATTCATAACCTCAGGACGTGTAGCTAAATACTGCGAAATATCCCTGGCAACTACAGCGGTGCGTTCGAGCGTGGTGCCTTCAGGCATGTCTATAACCACCTGAAATTCATTTTTATTATCAAAAGGCAACATTTTCACAGCCACTGATTTTGTAAAGAACATGCCCACCGAAGCAAGTAGCAGGAAGAAAGTTATTCCCAAAAATATCCAGCGTTTCTTTTTATTTTCTAGTAAGGGTTTTTCAAATTTTTCATAGACCTTGTATATCAAAGTTTCGCTAAGTTGTTTCTCTTCTTTTTTCTTACCTTTTTTTTCTTTTTCACGTAGAAATATAAAACCGAGATATGGCGTAATTGTCAGGGCCACGAACAGAGATAATATCATTGCAATAGATGCTCCAATGGGCATTGGAGACATATATGGGCCCATTAATCCAGATACAAAAGCCATTGGTAAAACCGAGGCAATTACCGTAAAGGTGGCTAAAATTGTAGGGTTGCCAACTTCATTTATGGCATAGAGCGCGGCTTGTTTGAACGGCAGGCGTTTCATTTTAAAGTGACGGTGCATGTTCTCAGCAATAATTATGGAATCATCTACAACAATTCCTGTAACAAATACCAGGGCAAAAAGTGTAATCCTGTTAAGTGTGTAATCCAGCATATAGTAGCTCAGAAGTGTAAGAGCGAAAGTAATTGGGACGGATAAGAAGACTACTAAACCCCCTCTCCAACCCATTGCCAGCATTACCACAAATGTTACCGCTATAATGGCCCCAATAAGGTGCATAAGTAGTTCTGATACTTTTTGAGAGGCGGTTTCTCCGTAATTACGTGTAACTTCTACATGGACGTCTGTCGGGATTAAATTTTGTTTTAAATGGTCTACCTTTTTCAAGATGATATCCGAAATCTTCATTGCATCCGCTCCTTTACGTTTGGCGATTGAAATAGTAACTGCAGGATATTCTGAATTATATGAACGGGCCTTTTCGCTTGCCTGACCATAGCCAAGAGAAACATAATTTTTGGGTAATTCTGCTCCGTCGTATATAGTGGCAATTTGTTTAAGGTATATGGGTTGATTCTGTTGAATCCCCACAACGAGGTTTTCAACATCCTCGGTTGTTTCCAAAAACCTTCCGGTGGTTACGACAAACTCGGTGTCGTACTTGTCAAAAGTACCCCCGCTGAGTTGGCTGTTATTCGCTTTTATCATTTGGGCAACAGCAAGGAAATCCAGGTCGCTTTCAGCCATTTTGTCTTTGTCGAGTACGACTCTTACTTGCCTGTTTCTGCCGCCAATTTTTTTGATCGCAGAAACGTCATTAATCTTTTCAATTTCATCAGAAAGTTCCTGTGCAATCTGTTTCAATTGATAATCATCATAATTTTCGCTCCACAGGGTCAATCCTAACATTGGTACATCGTCAATAGCCCTGGTTTTTACCAATGGAAAAGTCACACCCTGTGGCATGATATCCATATGCTTATTGATCTCATTATAAAGTTTAACGAAAGACCTCTCAATATCCTCGCCCACATAAAATTGTACAATAACCATGGCTTGTTCCTTCATAGAAGTAGAATAAACATATTCTACCCCTTTGATATTGGAGATAAGTTTCTCCAGTGGCTTTACAACCCTTGATTCAACTTCGGTTGGACTGGCACCCGGATATCCCACAAAAATATCAGCAATGGGTACATCAATCTGGGGTTCTTCCTCCCTTGGTATTAAAAAGGAGCTATATACCCCAATGATCATAAAAACTATCATTAGGAGTACTGTGAGTTTAGATCCTATAAACAACTTTGCAATTTTCCCTGCTAATCCTTCTTTCATATTTTTATTATTGCTTTATGAACTTCTTTTCCAGGTATGTGGTAAATAACCCTACCCTGAATCTATTGTATGGCTATTTTAGCACCGTTATATAATTTTCCATTTGATGAAACTATGTAGCTTTCATCGGCAGACAGACCTGATAAAACCTCGACCTTATCACCATAAGAACGGCCTAAGCGCAGCCATCTGAGGAGCGCTGTATTATTTTCGCTTACTGTATACACCCCTGATAGTTGCCCTTTATGAATAATTGCTTCCATGGGTACTAAAGCTGCTTTTGATTGAGTATCTGCTGTTGTAGGAAATTTGACTGTCGCATACATCCCTGTTAAAATTGGTGCGCTTGTTTCTGACAAGGCCACTTTAACGCGGTATTGTCCACCGGTATTTTTAGATGAGCTACTTACCTCAATAACTTCTCCCGGGACATTCACCCCTAAGGAGTTTAAGCTTACCTGTACTTCCATACCCTGTTCAATTTTTGTTATTTCAGATTCCGGTACTAAAGTCAAGACCTGATATTTCCCGGGAGTTTCTACTTCAAGAAGAGGCATTCCAGGGTTTGCCATATCTCCAGTGTTTATGAATTTATTGGTTACTACACCACTAAAAGGAGCACGAATATCTGCATAAGAAAACTGTGCATTTACTTCATTTTTCATTTGCCTGGCCGCTTCCAGTCTTGCTTCTGCCATATTGAAATTAGCAGTTATATCATCCAGTTCTTTTTGTGTTGCACTTTTTTGCTGAAACAATACCGTAAATCTTTTCATGTCTTTCTCTGCATTATTATAGGCGGCCGTAGCTTCAGCAATTCCGGCATTTACCTGAGCAAGCTTTGCAGACAGATCCGTGTTGTTAATACTCAATAAAAGTTGTCCTCTGGAAACCTTATCCCCTATCCCGACATAAATCTTGTCTACATGTCCCATCATTCTTGTACTTAGGTTGGCGCTTTTAACGGCTTCTATCTTTCCACTTGTAGAAATCATGGCAGGACCATCAATTTCACCAACCATTTTTACTGTTACCGGAATAACGGAGTCATTTACTTCTTGCCCTTTTTGCTCTTTATTTCCGCAACTCCATACAAGTAGTATCAGAAGTAAAACATATAACTTTTGCATATTTCGATTTTTATTGTTTATCATTTAATTATTCTTTTGTTAAAAACTCCATGTAGGCCACCGCAGAATTGTGCTGAAAAATGGTGAAATAATATTCCAGTTGTTTCTGTGCATATTGCGTTTCCGCCAGCAGCAGATCTGTTGTTTTTTCCAGACCCTGGGCAAAACGATTACTTCGTATTCTTAATGCTTCTCTTGATTGATTTAAAGCGAGGGTCGTAAGCTCTAAATTATTTTTTGTATCCTGAAGCATACGTCTCGCTTTGTTTAGCTCTACCTGACTTTCTGATTTGTATTGCTCTAATTCCAATTTGGCTTTTTCAAACTCTGCTTTACTTTTATGTGCTTTCCCAAAACGTTTTGTACCATTTAATACATCCCATCTCAATTCTGCGCCAAAGAAATAGCTGTTTGAGCCTCCCTGAAACACCTGGTCATCATGCAGTTCGTAAGACCCAAAAGCATTGAGTTTTGGTAAAAAACTCATTTTATCCGATCTGTATATTTGATAATAAGCCTCCTTGGCGGATTCCATGGCCAAAATATCTTTTCTGTTCTCCGATACACTTTTCAAAGAAAATTTGCTGGCAAAAATCTTAAGTGAATCAGTGGGGGTCAATAGCTGGTAGGTTGAATCATTCATCATAACCGAGAGGTAATTTGAAGCATTATGAATGTTGCTTTTTGCGTATTGTAGTTGATTATCAATTTCGGTTACTCGTACATCTACAGCGAGTACATCAGATTTTTGAAGGTACCCTTGCTTGAAACTGTTCTCTGCCAGCCTTTTGTTTTCCATTGCAGTCTCCTTTGTTTTTTCCAGTACTTCTACTGTTTTGTACGCCAATTGCAATTGCATATATGCTTTTTCAACCTCCAGAATAAGATAATCCCTGGTGCGCCCTGATTGATATTCCGAGGCTGTCAATTTCGCCTTTGCCGCTTTGCGCTGATAAAAACCATCAAAATTCAATAAGGGTTGTTGTATCTCAAACCGGGTTGCATAATCTTGTATTTGATCAGGGTTATTCAGGAGGTCAGGATTAAAATCGGCTTGTGTAACAATTTGCTGATTTAATCTAATACCAAATGCCATCAAAGGATTATTTGTAGCAACACCGGTATGTGAAAGACTAATATTAGGTAGAAGCACAGCATTGGTTTGTCTGTAATCACCTTCAGCGGCTATAATATCCTTTTCAGAAATCTTTAAAGCAGCATTGTACTCCATCACCCTGTTCATAACTTCACCCTTAGTAATCAGTACGCTATTTTGCGCATTTATAAAAAACCCACTTAGCAAGACCAGTATTTGTAATGTATTCTTCATCAACTAATTAATTTGAAACAAAATTAGACTTAGAAGAATGTGCAGACGGTAACCAATGTTACCAATATCCGGTAACAAATGTTACAGAATATTTGCACTGAATTTTATAACTGAAAGGAAAAAATAAAGGTCTATCTGCTTATTTCAGAATTGGCTTAGGAAACTTTAAAGTTTGGATCCGTAAGAGAGGTCCCCTGCATCACCCAATCCAGGAATTATATATCCTTTGCCGGTTAATTCATCGTCTACAGCTGCAATCCATAAATGCGTATTTTCAGGGAAAACACTTTTTACATAGGCAATCCCTGCTTTAGAACCAATAACAGAAATGATGTGTATTTGTTTGGGTTGGCCATGGCTTTTTAAGGCGTTTAAAACATTCTCTAGAGTTTTACCAGTGGCCAGCATGGGGTCTGTTAGAATCAGGGTTTTTCCCCCTAAAGCGGGAGCGGCAAAATATTTAACAATGACATCAAAGTTGTCACCCCCGTTTGGGTGATGCCTATACGCTGAAATAAATGCGTTTTCTGCTTTATCAAAGTAATTTAATAATCCGCGATGTAAAGGTAAGCCGGCTCTTAGCACGGAACACAAAACAAGATTATTTACAGGTAATGACATAGCCTTATGACCAAAGGGGGTCTGGACTGTATTAACTTTATAATTTAGGGTTTTGCTCAATTCATAACTCAAGATTTCCCCAATTCGTTCAATATTTCTTCGGAAACGCATAGAATCCTTTTGAATATTAATATCCCTCAGTTCTGAGACGAATTGATTTAGCAAGGAATTTTCAGCTCCAAAATTATGGATGATCATGCTTCTTATGATTTGATTTAAAGATACATTATTTAAGGTATAAACCAGTAGCTTATTCCGGCTGACCAGTAGAAAACAGGCTTTAGATCTTCGGTTATTAAAGTATCCTCATTAAAAATGGTAGCACTGTTTTGGGGTAATGCCAGCATAGGATTAAATGAAAAGATGAAATGTTTGTAATTGTACTGAAGTTGTAAATCTAGTTCTATATTAAGGAATTTAAATTGTTGAACTTCTTCAATATTAACCATGTTGGAATCTGGTGCTCCGGGACCCGTATTGCCCATACCCTTGCCTTTTCTATTCCCCAGACGGCTGCTTCTGAAATATTGCTCATAAAAATATTGAGAACCGGCATAGAAAGAAATCCCGGGGTTAATCCAAAGATTTTTATTCAAAGCATAAAAAGTGCGGTCAAACATTAGACCGCCAATAAAATCGGTTTTGCTGCCATCATTAAAATAACCAGTTAAATAAAGGGTGGTTTCGAGTAATTTGAAATCATAGCTAACAATGCCAGTCAGATCCCCTAAAACTGACGACATAACATTATTGCTTTCCTCATTAAAAAAATAAGCAGTCCCCGAAATCCCAGCCCCGAATTTGTCTGAAATATAGTTGTATCCAGTGCTAAGTAAAGCAAGGTCAATTCTACTAGCCTCAGGTCCTGTAAGGAAAGACAAAGATGCGTCAGCAAAAAAACCTGATTTATTATAATACCCTATTGATGGAAACAAATAAGGGGCGGCAATGGAGTCGCGCCTTCCCATAAAAACGTAATCATTGATATAGCTCACATCTCCCAAAAAATAGGAAAAGCTTTCATCCACCTTATTACTCTTGCTTTTAATAGGCTCCTGTGCTACAAAGTACAAAGGGGTAAACGCGAATACCAGAAAATATAAATAGAGTTGTATCTTCATTTCAGATTACTTTAATGAAAAATGGGCTTCCAATGATTACATTGGAAGCCCGTTATAATTCCTATTTTGTAATCTTCTTATTCTTTTTGGCAGTAGGCTTTTTAATACCTTTTTTAATCATCTTTTTATTAGGGGCCATATTTTTTTGTAGTATCATTTTTCGATATT
Source organism: uncultured Eudoraea sp. (assembly GCA_965366915.1). GTDB lineage: Bacteria > Bacteroidota > Bacteroidia > Flavobacteriales > Flavobacteriaceae > Eudoraea. The sequence continues at coordinate 10,152 of CBDUGN010000104.1, forward strand.
GATACATATTACTGAACATTTGACCATCCGTATTTAAGCATTGTCCATCCTTCAACTGTAATATTTTTTGATCTCTGTTCTGAAAACTTCCATCCGGATTCACTACTACGCCATTGCCAAGATCCAGACTTTCTTCCAAGCGATGTTGACTCTGATTCCTTACCAAATACATTTCTCCATCCACCAAAGTGTAATGTATTCTATTCTGATTTCTTTCCCTGACTTGATCCTGAGTTAATCCCTTATTTTCCTGACCAACTTTGTAGCGATACTGGTATTCATTCCTGTATTTGATACCATCACCATCCAGGCATTCCCCATTCTTTAATTTCAGGCGGTTACCATCCATTGTTTCATATGTTCCGTTGGGGGTTACCACAGACCCATCTGATAAAGTCTGTTTTTCTTTAAGGCGCATTTCTGCTCGATCCCTTAATTCCAGCATTTCGCCATTGATCATTACTAACTTTGTGCGATCCTGATCCTGAATTCTATCCTGATCTCTTTCCTGCGCTGCAAGCACAATAGATCCCAGAACTACAAACACTACTAAAAAAAATATCTTTTTCATGGTATTAAGATTTATAATTAATAATGTTACAAATCTATATGGCTGAAACAATTTGTACAATGACACTAGTCATGTAAACTTAATAAATATGGTGTTTTTTGGTAACTTATGTTACATTTAGAAAAAAATTTCTGAAGAATTTAAGTGCTGATAAAATCTGAATATTTACAGAAAGTATGCAACCTATTTCAACAAGAAATGATTTTGTTATCTGTAATTACAACACATTGAGTATCTAAGAAGATCGATCGTCTGATTTCTTAGATAAAATCCATACCTATTTGAAGTATAGTAACATTTGTTACACGTGGTTTATTAAATAAATTCTTAATTTAGATACTTTGGATATAACCTAAATAAATGAAAAGACGAAACTTTGTTAAAAAGGCAACTATAGGCACCATGGCCTCCGTAATTGGAGCGGATATAGTATTTGGAGCTGTTATGCCCGAAGGCTACAAACCACTGGCCCTTCAGGATCCTGACCCCTTTAAAATGTTCAACAAGGATAAAGGGATGGAAGTATTAAACGACAAACCCTGGAATATTGAAGCAAAGGCCCATCTTCTGGATGACAAAGTAACCCCTAACAAGTTTATGTTTATTCGTAATAATGGATTAATCCCGGAAAATATAGATATAAACAAGTGGACCTTAACTTGTGATGGAGAGTCCGTAGCTCAGCAGAAAACATATACGCTGGCCGAATTAAAATCCAAATTCACGCAATATACATATCAATTAGCACTGGAGTGTGGTGGTAACGGCAGAAGTGAATTCGACCCCCCAGCCAAAGGTAACCAATGGACTGTTGGTGCGATTTCCTGTGCCAGCTGGACGGGTGTCAGGCTAAAAGACGTTCTGGAAGACGTTGGAATAAAAGACGATGCAGTTTACATTGGTTATCATGCAGCCGATGTACATTTAAGCAGGGATCCGGGCAAAGAGCCAATTTCGCGAGGTGCTCCAATGGCAAAGGCTCTTCAGGAAGAGACCTTACTTGCCTTTAAAATGAACAATGAGGATATCCCCCTTGCACATGGTTACCCCTTAAGACTGGTTGCAGGAGGCTGGCCGGCTTCGGTTTCTGGAAAATGGATTAATAGAATAAGCGTTCGAAATAAGGTTCATGATGGTACAAAAATGACCGGTACAGCATACAGAGTTCCGTGTAATCCGGTGGCACCGGGGGAAAAGGTTAAAGATGAGGATATGTGTATAATTGAATCTATGCCCGTAAAATCATTAATTACCTATCCAAAATCGGGGGCTATGATTAGTAAGGGTAATAAACTAGAAATCCGAGGACATGCCTGGGCCGGAGAACTTGAAGTAGAACGAATGGAATATTCCATAGATTTTGGTTCAACATGGCAAACCTGTCCTGTAGAAAAACCGTCAAACAGATTGGCTTGGCAACATTTTAAGGCTTCAATTGACTTTCCAAAAAAAGGTTATTATGAAGTGTGGGCAAGGGCCACGGATTCGCGCGGTACAAGTCAACCCATGCTCTTACCCGGCTGGAATCCAAAGGGGTACCTGAATAACGC
>CBDUGN010000105.1:0-12213 GCA_965366915.1 uncultured Eudoraea sp.
TAAGGAAAACCCCAGAAGCTTTTTAATTATTTTATTGTAAATATGCTGATTTACCCTGAATGTAATCCCGAACACCTTCCAAAAAAGCATATTGCAAATCTGTATCAATATTCATCTTTATAACCCCATATCCTATGGCTTCGCGTATTTCCTCAACTGTTGAACCAGAGCCACCATGGAATACAAAATCTATATGATTATGTTCAACCCCGTATTTTTTTGTTATGAATTCCTGGGAGTTCTTTAGAATTTTCGGAGTTAACTTTACGTTTCCGGGTTTGTATACGCCATGAACGTTACCGAATGCGGCAGCTATAGTGAATCTTGGACTTATTTTGGATAATTCCTCATATGCATAAGCCACTTCTTCAGGTTGGGTATATAATTTTGAGTCATCAACATCTGTATTATCTACGCCATCTTCCTCACCCCCGGTAATTCCTAGTTCAATTTCCAAAGTCATATCCATTTTGCTCATCCTTTCAAGATATTCTTTGCAAATAGCAATGTTTTCCTCTATAGGTTCTTCCGAAAGATCTATCATATGGGAACTATAGAGTGATTTTCCTGTTTCTGCAAAATGCTTTTCACTCGCATCCAGAAGACCATCAATCCATGGTAATAACTTTTTAGCACAATGATCTGTATGAAGAATAACAGTAGCACCATAAGCCTCAGCTAACTGATGTATATGTTTTGCCCCGGCAACGGCTCCCTGTATTGCGGCTTGCTGACCCTCATTAGACAAGCCTTTCCCAGCATTAAACTGTGCTCCACCATTGGAAAATTGAATGATAACCGGAGAATTTAAGGCTGCGGCGGTTTCCAAGACTCCATTTATAGTATCTGAACCAATAACATTAACTGCGGGTAGGGCAAATCCCTTTTCCTTGGCGTAATTAAAAATATGTTGAACTTGGTCACCTGTAGCAACTCCTGGTTTAATTGAATGCGACATAATTTTATGGTCTGTTAGTTTTTTATGAGTTGTGGCAAATGTAGTAAAATAATTAAACGTCTAAAAAGGATAGTTTATACCAATCTGGAATACAGCGTTTGCAAAATTATATTGGCTAAACCATCTTTCACTGGCTAATAGTGCAGGGTTATAGGTTTTAAAACCCATGTCGAGTCGGAACACGAAATAAGTAAAGTCATATCTGAGCCCCATACCGGTGCCAAGAGCTATTTCAGAGAGTGATTCAAAGCCTTCAAACACAGCCGCAGGATCCTCTACATTATCCCAAACATTCCAAATATTACCTGCATCTGCAAAAATTGCCCCTTTAAAATTTCCAAAAATGGGAAACCGATACTCCAGATTAAGAGTTATTTTCATGTTTGCTTCATTAAAATCATTAATGTTATCCGTTGATCCTGGTCCAAGCGAATAAGGAAACCAGGCTCGGTTATCATTCGAACCACCAGCAAAATAACTACGAACAAAGGGCACACTATTAGAGTTTCCATATGGGATGGCTATTCCAAAAAAGCTTCTAAAGGCAAGCACATTGGATCTTGATAGATCCCAATGTTTAATATAATCAAATTCCGTTTTTATATACTGAGAAAAAGGCACACCAAAGACAGTGCGATCTCCATTATCATTTTTATCAAATTCTATGACGTTAGAAATAGCTGATAACAAGCCTCCTGCACTTTCTATTTTAAATCGGAAAGAATAAAAACTTTCATCATTAATACCAGATCTATTGTTTTTATTAAATGTGTAGTTACTCGCAAAAATCAGATTGTTTTCAGTTAACCTAATTCTTCGCTCTTCAATACTGGCCACATCATCAAAATCTTCCGGAGTTGAAGGTACTTCAACATTCAAAATTGCATTGGTAAAGCCCGTGGTGCCTTCAGGGATTATTAGTTCCGGTCCGTCCGGACCTTCAGGCATAACGTACAAGTCCTCTAAAGCAGGGTCATCTGCATAATCCACGGCAATATCATTTAACCTATTAAAGGTGCTTTGATAAACATTATAAAAACGATTAGGATTAAGATTATTTACAAATTGAATGTTTAATAATTCTATATTGTTTTTATTAAAATTGTTCGTAGCCCAGTTATATCCTAATATCGTATTAAAGGTTTGTTTATCTAAACCAATATTTTTTTGAAAACTTGTACCCAGCGAAATTCTGGATTGTGGAAGTTTATAGTAAGGAATTATTTTTTTCCAGTTAAAAAATGGAAACCAGATTCTGGGGAATGTTATTCCGACATCTGCGCCTATTTCAGAAAAGAAATTCTCCGTAGAAGTTTCATCACTTAACAACCCAAAAGTACCTCCCACAGACAAGCTAAGTGTTTCTGCACCACGGAAAATATTTCGTGAGATAAGGGCTGTGCTAAAACCGATACCCAATGATCTTATATTAGAGTGAGTAATATCAAAATCAAAAGCCCATGAAAATTTGGGCCTGGTCGCTAAAAAAATGTCTGTTGTAAGTTTTGATTGGGTACTATCCTCTGTAAAAAGTATATTGGGATATTTAAAAGTATTTAAATTTGTAATTCGCCTGTAAGTACGAATTTTATCAATGTCTCTGTATAGACTGTCTTTTTCCAAGAAAATAGCATCGGCTAATGCCTTGGGTTTATAGCGGAGTTTATCATTATAATAAATCGTATAATTATCGTATTCTACAGATTTTAGAGTAGATATATCTTCATTGAAACTATAATCCGGATAAATATTGATCTTGCCGAAACGATAGACTTTATATTCGGCAGTAGTTATGCTAGTATCGCCACGCTTTCTAAGGTTGCCAATATTAAGTTTTACATTCATTTTTTGATCGTCGTTAAGTCTTACCGTATCTCTTATAATATCGTAGGCTATAGAACTTTCCTGAAAATTATATACTCCGGTATTTCTAAAAAGCTCTGAAAGTCTTTCCCTTTCATTATTAAAATCAACAAGATCAAACTGTTTGCTATTATCAATAAAGGATTCATCCTCATTCAGGGTGTAGATAGAATCAATGGCCTTAGAGCTGATATTTCTGGAAATCGAGTCAACTATAAATGGTTTTCCGAGTGCAATCTTATAATTTATTTCAGCCCGTTTCTTTTTTTTAGTACTATCTAATTCATAGGATGTGGTATTATTAAAATATCCCTTACTTCCGTAAAAGACGCTCAAACGTTCCAATGATTTCTTAGTTTGTAAAGTATCTATAATGGAAGGAGGTTCGCCAATTTTTTTAAGCCAATCACTATACCCTTTTACCAAAAATGATTCCCCTAACCTATTAACCTGCTTTTGTGATAGCGTATTTACAAGTCTTTTTTCCCTTTTTTCTTTTCTGTGTAGCCAGGCCTGGAAAGAAGAATCCGGATCTTTTTTTGCCAAATTATAAAGGTTAAGTCTTAAAGGATACCCTAATAAGGTGCTGTTAGGTTCTTGCAGTACAAGACTCCGAATATCTTCACTCTTAATTTTTTCGCTATTTACGTAAATGTTATTTTTTGTTAGTAAAAGTTGGTCATCCTCTACCCTTCTTAGCGTATTACAGGAAGTGAATGCAACAATAAGCAAGAATAAACCTATTTTTGCAATATTCTTTTCGTAACTCCGAAGGGTCTTCATAGAAGCCAAAAATACATTATTTGAATGGTTGTTAAAAGTCAATTAAAATTTATAAAAAGCTTATATCAAAAAAAGTACCGAATTCAAAACGGACTTTTTATAGCAGAAGGTAAAAAGCTCGTTTCGGAGCTTATGAATTCTAAATTTAAGACACACAGTATCTACAGCACTGATCCACAATTCAAAGCAAAAAATAAAGTAGAAGTCCACTATATTTCAGAAAAGGATCTTACAAGAATAAGTTCTCAAAAAAGTCCGAATAAATTGTTGGGAATTTTTGAGATTCCGGAGGCCGAAGATGTTGATTTTTCGGATTGGGTGGTTGTTTTAGATGCTATTCAGGATCCGGGAAATTTAGGAACCATAATAAGGTTGTGCGACTGGTTTGGAATAGCACATTTGATATGTTCTCCTGATACAGTAGATTGTTATAACTCTAAAGTGCTGCAAGCCACTATGGGTTCTATTGCCCGGGTAAATATTGTCTATACCGATATTGCTGACTTGCTTGAAGAAAATAAAAATGTTGCCTTTGGCACATACATGAAAGGGAACTCCGTATTTTCTGTAAATCTGCCTGAAAAAGGACTATTAATATTGGGGAACGAAGGTAAGGGCATATCTGAGAAAGTAGGTCTTAAGATAAATAATAAAAACCGTCTTGGAATTCCTCAATATGGAAAAAAAACCGCTGAAAGCTTAAATGTTGCAACTGCCACCGCCATTTTTCTAAGTGAAATCAGAAGAGGCAAAAGTGAAACGAATTAAATGCTAGGTCCTGGAGGATGAAATATTCAAAAATATTTCAGAGGCTTTGGTTTATTCAAAAGTAAAATTCACAAAAAACCCTCTGGTTTTCATGGCATCAATATTTCCTGTCCAGGGACTGTTTGGATCGTTGTCGGGGACTAATTCATTGCTAAGTGCAAAAACTCCCCGTATAGAAGGTGAAAATTTAAAATATTCCGTGTAGAAATCAATACCAAATCCAACTTCCCAATTATAGAGCTTTTTTGTCATTCTAAAAGTACCACTGCTATTATCGTCCAGACTACTTTCATTACTACCCAAATTTAAAGATGCAGATGCCCCGCCAATGACATATGGTTTCCAGTTGCCAAATCTTCGTGCACTTACTTTAAGGAGTAAGGGAAAATTAATATAAGTAGATTTTACTTCTCTTAAAGCATCATTTGCATCTGTAAACCCTTTAAAACCTAAAGTTCTACTTGTATAGAACAATCCGGGCTCAAAGCGGAGGTCCAAAAATTCGTTAATCCTCAATTCCCCAATCAGGCCTACATTGAAACCAATAGACTTGTCGACCAGTATATCATCCAGGTCGTTCTTATATTCAAATTTAAAACCATATTGATTGAATCCCAGGAAATACCCCCAATTTAACAAGGCCTTATCTTCATTTTCAAGATTTATGATAGGTTTTTCCTTAAATTGAGCATGCAATGGACTTGTGACCAGCATTAAGAAACCTATCAAAAAAACTAAGATATATTTCATTTATCTATTTTGAAGCTACATATATAGATGCCACACCAAATGTTTGTGGCTTGTTCTCCATAGCTATAAACCCAATTTTCCCTAAAATATTGTTGAAGGCCTGACCGTACGGAAAAACCGCTGCAGATTCTGAAAGATAGGTATAAGCAGAACGGTCTTTGGAGAACATTTTGCCTATTAAAGGAAGGATATTTTTAGTATAAAACCAATACCCTTGTTTAAAGGGGGATTTGGTTGGTACAGAAGTCTCTAATACTACAAAGGTGCCGGAAGGTTTTAAGACGCGGTATATTTCTGCCAAACCTTTTTCGAGATTTTCAAAATTCCGAACTCCAAAAGCCACGGTAACTGCATCAAAGGTATTGTCATCGAATGGCAGATTTTCACTATCCCCAACAATCATTTCAATAGTTGTATCCAAACCTTTTTCTGCCACTTTTTTTTTCCCAACTTCCAGCATACCTTTAGAAATATCCAGGCCTATTATTTGTTCTGCCCCAGTTTTTACAAGGTTAATAGCCAAATCTCCAGTTCCGGTTGCGATGTCCAATATTTTATTTGGATTTTTTTTCTTCAAAATAGCTACCACTCTGTTTCTCCATTTTATGTCAATACCAAAAGAAATAACCCTATTTAGACCATCATAGTTACCGGAAATTGTGTCAAACATTTGTGTGACCTGCTGCTTTTTTCCAAGTGTCGATGTTTTATAAGGTTTTACTTTTTTTGACATAAGCTAAATTTTCGGGCAAAGATAATACAAAGCCCGCTTCGAAAATGGGTATTTACAAGGATAATCTAAATAGTTTCAATGTCCGTTTTTGCTCACCAAGTTAGACATTAATCAAAATAAATTTACGTAATTTTGCCATTGCAAACTTTGCAAAAACAACGTACATGAGCTTCATTGGCTTATATTATATCAAATTAGCTCCTTTACGCCATATTCAGACTCTTGAAAATTAATAAATACTAAAGATGAGGATTATTATTGCGGGGGCAGGCGAAGTAGGTTTTCATTTGGCAAAACTCTTATCATATGAATCCCAGAACATTACTTTGATTGATTCAAACAAGGAAAGTTTAACCTACGCAGACAGTCATTTAGATATAAAAGTACTTAAAGGCGATGCTACTTCTATTTCTGTTTTAAGAGAAGCGAAAGTTGAAAGTTCGGATCTTGTAATTGGCGTTACTTCTTCGGAAACCACAAATATTACCCTTTGTTTGTTGGCTAAGCAAATGGGATGCAAAAAAACTATTGCGAGAATTTCAAATATTGAATTTATCGATAACAAGGAACTGATTAAGTTTTCAGAATTGGGAATTGACGAATTGATCTCTCCTGAAGAGTTGGCCGCAACTGAAATACAGCTTTTACTTAATAAGTCTGCTTTTTTTGATACGTATGAATTTGAGGAAGGTGCTTTGATAATGGTTGGTGTTGTCTTACCAAAGGGTGCACCTTTTATTGGTAAAACGGTAAAAGATGCAGCACACATATTTCCCGAATTGCACTTTATGCCTATTGCTATGCAAAGGCTTGGAACCCAGTACACATTAATGCCAAGAGGCGATACGGTATTTAAGGAGAATGATCAGGTATATTTTGTAACTGACAGAAAAGGAGTAGATGAACTTTACAAACTTACGGGTAAAAAGAAAGAAGAGATAAAAAATGTAATGATTTTAGGAGGTAGTAAAGTTGGATTTAACGCTGCCCGAGATCTCTGTTCTAAAAAATTTAATGTAAAGCTGATAGAGAAAAACAAGGAGAAGGCTTTTGATATATCAGACAGTCTTCCTAATGCTCTGGTAATAAACGGGGATGGCAGGAATGTGGAATTATTAGAGGAAGAAAGTCTGGAATCTATGGATGCATTTATTGCCGTTACCGGAAATTCAGAAACTAATATTATGTCTTGTCTGATGGCAAGATCCAAGAATATAAAAAAAACTATCGCTCTAGTGGAAAATATGGATTACTTCCAGCTTTCCCAGTCCATTGGTGTTGATACTTTAATTAATAAGAAATTACTCGCTGCGAATAATATTTTTAGGTATATAAGGAGAGGAGAGGTTGTTGCTCTTACTCGATTAAATAACTTAAATGCCGAAATCCTGGAATTTGAGGTAAAGGCTACCTCAAGGGTAAATGGAAAAGCTATACGCGAAATTGAATTTCCCAGGTCTGCGATAATTGGCGGGATTGTAAGAGGTGGGGTTGGAAATATAGCCCTGGGCGATTTTAGGATTCAGGAAGGAGATAGGGTGGTAGTATGCTGTCTGCCAGATTCCATCGCAAAAATTGAAAGGCTTTTTATATAATGACAGGTCTGAATTATAGAATAATTATCCACTTAATGGGATTACTGTTATTATTTAATGGTGGTTTCATGTTAATTGCGGCTTTGGTTAGCGGGATTTATGATGATGGGGTTACTCTTGATATTACCCTGGCAGCCATAATAACTCTACTGCTAGGTATTCTGGCCATGTTTTACACCAGAGGCCATGATAAGGAAGTTAAAAGAAAAGAAGGGTATATCATTGTTACGCTTGGTTGGATTGTAATGTCTGCCTCAGGGATATTGCCTTATGTTTTTTCCGGAGCTATTCCAAGTATTACGAATGCTTTTTTTGAGACTATATCCGGATATACGACTACAGGTGCTTCAATTCTGAACGATATTGAATCTCTTCCGAAAGGGATACTCTTTTGGCGTAGTCTTACCCATTGGATAGGGGGTATGGGGATTATTGTTCTTGCCATAGCCATACTTCCTTTATTGGGAATTGGCGGAATGCAATTATTCTCTGCAGAAGCTCCCGGACCAAATGCAGATAAGCTCCATCCCAGGATTACGGACACGGCAAAAAGACTTTGGCTAATTTATTTTGGATATACTGCAGCTGAAACTCTTTTGTTAAGTGTTGCCGGGATGTCTTTTTTTGATGCCATAAACCATTCTATGGCTACCCTATCTACAGGTGGATTTTCAACCAAAAATGCCAGTCTCGCTTATTGGAGTAACCAACCTCTGATACAATATATAGTTATATTTTTTATGTTTCTCGCGGGAAGCAATTTTGTGTTGAGTTATTTTGCCTTTAAAGGTAAAATCCAAAGAGTTCTAAGGGATGAAGAATTTAAGTTTTACGGCATTTTAATGCTGATTTTCACCTTAGTTACGGCATTGGTTATATATTTTCGGGCTAATGTTGAAGTTTCAAACTTCCACCCCATGCCATTTGGAGAAGTTGAAAGTTCATTCAGACATGCATTGTTTCAGATTACTGCTGTTATTACAACTACCGGATTCGTAACCGCAGATTTTACTGCCTGGACTCCCTTTTTAACCGTTTTCTTTTTCGGGCTAATGTTTATGGGTGGTTCTGCAGGTTCCACCGCTGGAGGAATTAAAGTAATGAGGCATATCCTAATAATTAAAAACGGGTTGCTGGAATTTAAAAGAACCTTACATCCAAGTGCCATCATTCCTGTGAGATTCAATAATAAAACGGTGGACGAGCATATTGTATATAACATAATCGCATTCTTTGTCCTTTATATGTTGCTTTTCATAGTAGGTGCCCTTGTGCTAAGTCTTTTAGGTATGGATTTTATTTCCGCAATTGGTGGTGCAGCATCGTCTCTTGGAAATGTTGGACCGGCTTTTGGAGACCTTAACCCGGTAAGTAACTATAATAGCCTTCCTGTACTGGGAAAATGGTGGTGTGGTTTTCTCATGCTTGCAGGCAGATTAGAATTGTTTACGGTATTGATACTTTTTAATCCCTATTTCTGGAAAAAGATATGATGCCTCAGAAATATTGATAAAGACTAATCCGTATTTAGACTACAGCTTTTATTCTTTTAACCGCTTCCCTTAATTCATCTTCTGAAGCAGCATAGGATATCCTTATACAGTTTGGATTTCCAAATGCTTCACCTGTAACGGTAGCTACATTGGCATTTTCTAAAAGATATAAAGCAAAATCAGAAGCATTATTTATCGTAGTGCCTTTAAGGGTCTTACCAAAGAAACTTGAAATATCAGGAAAAACATAAAAAGCACCTTCGGGGACATTTAAGTTAAATCCATTTATTTCCCCCAAAAGCTCCAACAAGATATCTCGTCTTTTATGAAATTCATCAATCATGAATTGAATTTTGCTTACAGGTGCATTTAAAGCCTCAATTGTAGACCGTTGAGCTATAGCATTGGCGCCACTTGTGATTTGACCTTGAAATTTAGTACACGCCTTTGCAATCCATTCTGGTGCTCCTATATAACCAATTCTCCACCCGGTCATGGCAAAAGCCTTCGATACGCCATTTACTGTTATAGTTCTCCCGTACATTCCATCCATCTTAGCAATACTTGCATGCTTGCTCCTGAAATTAATATGTTCGTAAATCTCATCGGATACAACCAGGATTTCAGGATAATTTTTCAATACATCTGCAATACCTTCCAATTCTTCTTCGCTATAAACAGATCCACTTGGATTACAAGGAGAACTAAACCAAATCATTTTAGTTCTTGCAGTGATGGCCCCCTCCAATTGTTCCGGGGTCATTTTAAAATCTGATTCTATGCTGGTTGGTACTTCAACCGGCACTCCTTCCGCCAGTTTTACAATATCGCTGTAGCTTACCCAATAAGGGGCTGGCAAAATTACTTCATCGCCTTTATTGAGTATTACCATTGCCACATTGGCCAGCGATTGTTTTGCTCCGGTTGACACAACTATTTGGCTTAGCCCATAGTCCAGATCATTATCCCTTTTAAACTTATTAGAAATAGCTTCCTTAAGATCTGCGTATCCATCTACTGGTGAGTAACTGCTATAGTTCTCATCAATTGCTTTTTTTGCTGCTTCTTTAATAAACTCTGGAATATTGAAATCTGGTTCCCCTAAACTCAACCCAATAATATCCTTTCCCTGGGTTCTTAATTCTCTTGCTTTTGCCGCCATAGCTAAGGTGGCCGAAGTAGACATGTTTTTTATTCTATCGGATAAAAGCTTGCTCATTCTTACGATAAATTTACTGGTACTGTAATGTAGGCTTCTTGCCTAATTCCTTTAAGTGTTTAAAATGCGAAATTATAGCTTTTCTTGTAGTTTTATACTCGTTATAAGGCAAATTAAACTCCTTTGCCGTCTGTTTAACAATTTTGGATATTTTTGTATAATGAATGTGGCTGATATTTGGAAAGATATGATGCTCTACCTGATGATTTAATCCTCCTGTAAACCAATTTACAATTCTGTTTTTAGTTCCAAAGTTAACTGTTGTTAGTAGCTGATGTATGGCCCAGGTATTTTTCATAGTACCATCTTTTTCCGGTAAAGGTGTTTCGGCCTCATCTACAACATGGGCCAATTGAAAAACAACACTAAGAATTACACCTGCCACATAATGCATAATAAAAAAGCCAAGTAAGATTTTCCACCACGCTATGTCTAAAATCAGCATAGGCAACACTATCCATATTATTATATAAATCATTTTAGTAGCCACCAAAACACTCCAGTTAAGGAAAGGATTGGGAAACTTTCCGTACGATAACTTGCGTTTGGTATAGCGGTACATTTGCATAAAATCTGTAGTTATTGCCCAATTAAAGGTTAATAATCCATATAGAAACACAGAATAGTAGTGTTGAAATTTATGGAATCGATGCCATTTTGCATGTTCGGAAAATCGCAATATTCTTCCAGCCTCAAGATCTTCATCGTGTGTGTGTATGTTGGTATAAGTGTGGTGCAAGACATTGTGTTGCACTTGCCAGTTATATACGTTTCCTGCCAAAATATAAATACTGCTCCCCATCAGTTTATTAACCCACTTTTTGGTGGAGTAGGATCCATGGTTTCCGTCGTGCATGACATTCATGCCCACACCTGCCATCCCAACTCCCATGGTAATGGTTAATAACAAATTGGCCCAGTTAGGCAAATTTAAAGTCAAAATTATAAAGTAGGGAGCCAGAAAAAGTCCAAACATAATGCCTGTTTTGAAATACAAACGCCAATTTCCAGTTTTCCTTAAAATAATCATTTACTCTTTTATTCAAAGTTTTAAAGAACTGTGCCGAATCTTTTCTTGAAAATTTAATTGTGGTCGAATCCATATGTAGAAATCATTTGTGTAAATATAACGGAATATCTTGCTTTTTAATACCCTCACAGTGCGATAATTAAAAATGGCATTAGTAGTGAATGTATTATTTTTGGCAAAATACAAAGGTACATATGCAAGCTGATATAATATTTAAATATTTTGCCAATTTATCCGAAATTCAGAAAGATCAATTTTTGCGGCTTGAACATTTATATAAAGACTGGAATAAAAAGATAAATGTAGTATCGAGAAAAGACATAGAGGAACTCTATTTGCGACATGTATTGCACTCTTTGGGGATTGCCAAGATTCAGTCGTTTAAAAATGGGGCCCATATTTTAGATGTGGGAACCGGAGGCGGTTTTCCGGGGATTCCCCTGGCGATACTTTTTCCAGATTCCCATTTTACATTGGTAGACGCTATTGGTAAGAAAATAAAAGTAGTAGATGAAGTCGTTTCCGGTCTGGATTTAAAAAATGTTACCACCTATCACAGTAGGGTCGAGGAGCTGGATGATCAGTATGATTTTATTGTTAGTAGGGCCGTGGCGGCTATGCCTACTTTTGTTAGATGGGTTCAGGGCTGTATCAAGAAAAAATCAGTACATGAACTTAAAAACGGCATTCTTTATTTAAAGGGAGGGGACTTATCCGACGAGTTAAAGGACTATAGAAATGTACAAGTTTTTGAAATGTCCGAACTCTTTGAGGAGGACTTTTTTAAAACCAAAAAAGTGGTCTATTTGCCAATGAAATATAAAGGCAAAAGTTAGAGCATCAGCATCATATTAAAGGAATATCTGCAATTTTCCGCATAGGTTTTGACGTAGTTCGCTAGCTTTTTTAAACTTATTTTGTTTGACTTTACAACGGTATTCGCTTTCATAATCTTGATTTAGAGATAGGAATAATGTAACGTTTTAAATTTAATTTACAATTAATTAACGTTAAATTTACA
>CBDUGN010000106.1:0-12133 GCA_965366915.1 uncultured Eudoraea sp.
TTAGAAAAATCCGCAGAAAACTTGCAGACGATAACAAACCCTTAAAATACATGAGATATGCCATTGGTGAGATTGTATTGGTAATGATTGGGATTCTGCTGGCATTACAGGTTAATAATTGGAATGAAGTGAGAAAAAGTAAAATAAAATCCGAAATTTTCAAAGAAAAAATAATAAGTGATTTAATTAAAGACACTTTAAATATTGGAACACAAATTGGTCTCGCAAGAAATTACAAAAAGATTATTAAAGGCTATTATACGTTTTTTGAATCGGGAAATAAGCCGATCGGGAGCTTAATTGATAGTGCAATGAAAGTTCCTACACCACTTTATCGGTATCATCCTATAAACTTCGCATTTTTAGGGATGCAATCATCTGGTAATTTAGAATTATTAACTGAGCGGGAAAGTCATTCATTAATGGAACTTTCAAATACGCAAAAGCAAACTCAAATTGTATTTGAAAAAAAAGTATCCGAATATTTTGATAACAAAATAGAACGAGAAAAATATCTGGAAAATGATTTATCTGATTCGGATTTTTATGATATTATTGGCGTTGAACCTGATGAAGAAGATTTGATAAATGGATTAAAATATCAACATCACCTGCTAAAGATAAATGATGAAATACATGGGACTATGATACATCAAGGTGAAATTATTAAAGAAGAATCGAAAAGAATAATTTCCCTTTTAAAGGCTAATCGAAATTGAAGAATAATTGAATAAAAAAAATAACGAAAGGCTAACAACAACAATATGTAATTGCTACCTATCTCCTACTCCATCCTATGTTATGAAAGACCAACTACTACTTTTTAATTAAATTCCAAACTACAAAACTCAAATTCCAAAAGCCTAGTTTTAACTTATAATCATTTGGAATTTGTGATTTGTGATTTATTGCTGAAGACTACCCCATCCATCTTTCCCTATCAAGTGAACGGTATTGAATGGCTTCGGTGATACACCTGCTTGTGTATCTCTGAAATACAAAATTCAGGCCTTCTGCAAATCCCTTGTATAAAACCAACCCCGTTCTTGTATAACATTAAATAAAGAATTAAATATTTCAGTATCTTGTTAAGGCAACCGCCAACCAACTACTTCACATGATCAACTTCCTTAGGAAAATCCGCAAACAACTCGCTGATGATAATAAGCCAATGAAGTATATGAGATATGCCATTGGTGAAATTGCACTAGTGGTTGTAGGGATTCTGATTGCATTGCAAATAAATAATTTGAATGAGGAAAAAAAGGTAAATATTTTTGAGAAGAAGCTTTTAGAGGACTTATTCCCCTCTGTTGAGATGAACATGTGGCAATTAGGTGTGTCGATAAAGGGAAGTGAACGAAATATTAAGTCCGCAGAAATAATTTTGACCCATTTAGAAAATAAACTGCCCTATCATGATTCCTTGGATTATCATTTTTCTCAGGCTATCACGTGGAATCATCCGACCATTAAGAATACAGCTTATGAGACTCTGAAGACATACGGAATGAATATAATAAAGAATGATTCTTTAAGGATAAAACTCGGTCTCTATGAAAGAGGATGGCTTGAAATTTTCAATTCAAGACTGCATGATTATCATTATTCCACAGCTTCTCCAATACTAGCAGAGCTTTTTGAGTCCGTTGAATTTGGGGGTGAAATGAAACCTAATGACTATGAAGAATTGCAGAAATCCAAAAAATATGCTACAGTTTTAAGAACTTGTATTGCTAATAGAAATGCTCAAATAAAATGGTACAGTCGGTGGTTGGAAGATATAGGAGAACTTGAAAATATGATAACTATCGAATTAAAAGAAAATCAAAATTAACGAATGGCTAATAATGGCTATAAATAACCCGCCCGAACGTACCGTTCGGTACAGGCGTGTTGCTACCTATCTCCTGCTCCTTCCTATTTCTAGAATGACCAACCACTAGTTTTTAATTAAATTCCAAACTACAAAACTCAAATTCCAAGAGCCTGGTTTTAACTTATAATCATTTGGAATTTGTGATTTGGGATTTGTGATTTGTGATTTGTTGCTTAAGCTATCCCAAACACTACTACATCTGTGACTCTCTACAATGTGGAGGTCTATTTTCTGATTGTTTGGCACAGATTTATTGTCTTTTGGATTAATTCAGTAAATTAGGGGATAGAACAACCAACCACCACCTATGATCGGTTTCTTTAGAAAAATCCGTAAAAAACTTGCTGATGATAACAATCCTTTAAAATACCTGAGGTATGCCTTCGGTGAAATACTATTAGTGGTTATAGGGATATTGATTGCTTTACAGATTAATAATTGGAATGAACTTAGAAAAACTCACATTCAAGATATTGAGTTTCTAAACAATCTCAAGGTTGAATTGTCAGTAGATATTTCTGCACTTAGGGAAAGAAAAGCTCAATATCAGAGAATTAATGATAATATAAAAAATACTATAAAGTTGTTTGATGGTGGTGTTCGAAATCTTACTCATGATGAACATCAGGAAATCGTTTCGGCTATTTATCAATTTGAAATACTTACTCCGATTAACAAAAACAGCAGTCAAAATGATTTAGTAATTGCGCAGGGTACGATTGATAGAATTGACAAAGAATTAAATCGTAGATTCCTAACATACCTTCAAGAAACCGAATCTATTAATGCTGCTATTACCAAATTGGGTGAAACCTTACAACAACTTCAAATACTACAGATTCAACCAAATGTAGATTTCAATGAAATAAATCCTACAGCAAATATGGTTGATTTCGATTTTAAAGAAATCTACAATAAAAGAGGTGTCAGAAATGCATTACACAGATCATTCAGATATCGCAAAGCATACATTGGTAGTATGACTGGTAAAATAGAAGACGCTAAAAATCTTATCGCCCTAATTGATAATATATTGGAGGGGAATGATAAAAAATAAAGAAAGGCTAACAATAACCAATGATCAACTTCTTTAGAGGACCGAACGGCCAGCAAAGGTCTGGTAGACCTTTGATAGTGAGGGGCCAGATGGAGCGAAGGCAATTACAAACAAGAATATGATTAATTTTTTCAGAAAAATCCGCAGAAAACTTGCAGACGATAACAAGCCATTAAAATATGCTCGCTATGCCATTGGTGAGATTGTACTGGTGGTTATAGGGATATTGATTGCTTTGCAGATTAATAACTGGAACGAGTGGAGAAAGGACAGAGAGAAAGAAAAGATTATACTGACCGACTTGGCGGATAACATTAAAATAAATATCCAGTCGCTACAAAATGACATAGACCTACTTCAAGAATGGAATCATTCAAGCGAAATAGTTATTCGCGTACTAGAAACTAAATTGGATTACTCAGATACGTTAAATCAGCACTTTCATTTAGCAAGAGTAACAAAACAAAATTTATTTCTTTCTAATATTGGATATCAGGCTTATAAAGATGAGGGCTTGGATATATTATCAAATAAAACCTTATCCTCAGAAGTAATTAGGTTATACGAAGTAACTTTTCCAAGTTCTTTATCCACTAATAATTTAATAAATGAAAGTTATCCTGAATGGGATAACCACAATGTTCAGAATTTTAATTTTATAAGTGGAGAAGGACTTACACCCAATAATTACGAATCTTTGTTCTCAGATGATTATTACCTTTCTTGGGTTAAGGCTTATTATCAGGGACGATTTACTTTGATTAGGACTGATCTGGACTTGATTAAAGAATGTGAAAGGATACTACAACTAATACATAAAGAGTTGAAATAAAACGAATTACCAACAAAGGCTAAATGTAACCTGCCGGCAGGAAGGTTGCCACCTATCTCCTGCTCCATCCTATTTCTAGAAAGACCAACCACTACATTTTAATTAAATTCCAAACTACATCCCGATAGCTATCGGGACCAAATTCCAAGAGCCTGGTTCTAACTTATAATCATTTGGGATTTGGGATTTGTGATTTATTGCTTAAGCTATCCCAACCACTACTACATCAGTTATGATATATAATACGGTGGTCATTGCAAGACTTAATACTACCTTACTAAATACTATTCCAAATTCATTCATTATCTTAGTTTACATAAGCGGGAGTTCATCAATAACTATATCCCATTGTTGCATTAATTTGTAAACTATCTCTTAAACGAACATTTAAACTGTAACATTTTTATTTATTAATTATCTATCCATAACAGAAACTTCAAGCAAAAAGCAAATGAAAAATTTACTGTTATTATCTCTCTTATTTCTCAATCTTAACTCTTGTGTAAATAATAATACTGAAAAGGGTAGGATATTAATTATCGTATCAAACACAGAAGACATGGGCGACCCGGAAAAACACTTTGCCGGCAACAATCTCTGGGAAGTAGCACCTCCATACCATATTTTTGTTTCTCACGGATATAAAGTTGATTTTGTTTCGCCAACTGGCGGAAAGGTGCCTTTTTCAATGGATCCTATTGGAATTAGCAGTTATACCATAAAATATGAAAATTTTAGCGATAATGTTGAAAATTCACTTACCCCAGATCTGGTAGATTATAAAAGCTATAAAGCCGTTTTTATTGGTGGTGGATATGGCTCATTATTCGATGTGGCCAATAACAAAAATTTATTATCAGTTATAGCTAATATTTACGAAAATGGAGGAATAGTGGGAGGTTGTGGACACGGACCTGGTGCTTTTGCAAATGTCAAACTTAGTAATGGCGAGTACATGGTAAAAGGGAAGAAAGTGACTGGTTTTCCAAATTCAACCGAGATTACCAAAAACTGGGCTAAAGAAGGAACTTTATTACCGGTAATGTTGGAAAATCAATTGAGGGCAAATGGCGGAATATTTCAATCCAAAACTGATTTGAATGATAAACACGACGTAGTAATTGACCAGAGAATCGTGTCGACCATGTTTCTACCCTCTTCGGCAATAGTTGCAAAAGAAATGATTAAACAAATAGAAAACTAATGCTATCTCTCGTTGGCGCGTGCGTCACGCTCGTGTCATACTAAAAATCCATTAAACCCAAGTGCATACAATCATTATCTATTTTTAAAATAGTATCATCTTCCGCATAATTTCTTGCACTACTGTATTTCCAATGGATGGGATCAGTCACAAAACCTTGTACTACCGGGTTGTAATGGATATATTCAATTTTTTGTTTAATTACTTTTCCGCTCCATAGTTCTATGGGCTTATTATGTTGTTGCCAAAATTGCCTTTTTCTTACATTACTATTCTTTTTTCCTGCCCGCTCCATCATACAAAGCAGCCATTCTTTTCTACTTTCTTGTGGATTATCTTCTATGGTTTTTATAAGTTTTCTTGCGGTAAAACCTTTAAAGTCTCTAAGCAGACCTGATGGATCCCCGATGTGAGAACGAAAAACCATATGAACATGATTTGGCATAAAACAATATGCAAATACTTCCATACCTTTTTCTTTTCGGCAATGTTTAATACTCTTTTCCAAAATTGAAAAATATGCTTGTCTGGTAAATACATCGATCCAATAGACCGTTGCAAAGCTTACAAAGTAAGCGGCAGTTAGGTTCCTGAATTTATATTTTCTACTCATTTTGTTTTCATTAATTTCTTGCTTAATAAAATATTCTCTTCATACTATTATGTTGACTACAAATGGCACGAGCATGATACTCGCGCCAGCGTTTGACTACGACTACCCCAACCACCCTTCCCTGTCCAAACTCCGGTACTGAATGGCCTCGCCTATATGATGTCCTTTGATAGTACTGGCGCCTTCTAAGTCGGCAATAGTTCTGGCGACTTTTAAGATGCGGTCATAGGCACGAGCAGAAAGGTTAAGTCGCTCCATCGCATTCTTCAGCAATGCAAGAGACGTCTTATCCAAACTGCAAAATTCCCGAATCTGTTTTGTATTCATCTGGGCATTGTAATGAACTGTTTCCAAACCTTCAAAACGCAAAGTCTGGATCTCACGTGCTGCAGTCACCCGTTTTCGGATAGTGATGCTCCCCTCCCCTTTGCGTTCGTCTGAGAGCTTTTCAAAAGGCACCGGGGTAACTTCAATATGGATATCAATACGGTCCAACAGCGGCCCTGAAATTTTACCCAGATACCGCTGCATTTCCATGGGAGAAGACGTCACCGGGGCATCCGGATCATTAAAATAGCCAGACGGACTTGGATTCATACTGGCCACCAGCATAAAACTACTGGGATAAGTTACCGTAAACCTGGCCCTGGAAATGGTAACTTCCCTGTCTTCCAAAGGTTGCCGCATCACTTCTAGCACCCCTCTTTTAAATTCCGGAAGTTCATCCAAAAACAAGACCCCATTGTGGGAGAGTGAGATTTCACCGGGTTGTGGATAGGCGCCACCTCCGACAAGGGCGACATCTGAAATGGTATGATGCGGACTCCTGAATGGCCGCTGGCACATTAATCCCATATTCTTAATCTTTCCCACCACACTATGTATTTTCGTGGTCTCCAGCGCTTCCTGCAGGGTCATAGGGGGCAGAATAGAAGGTAGACGCTTGGCCAGCATGGTTTTTCCTGCTCCCGGTGGACCAATCAGAATAATATTATGCCCCCCGGCGGCGGCAATTTCCATACATCTTTTTATACTTTCCTGTCCTTTAACATCAGAGAAGTCATGTTCAGGAAAATCCAGGTTTTTATAAAACGCTGCCCTGATATCTACATGAGTCCGTTTAAGAGGAACCCCTTTATCAAAGAAAGCAATAACTTCAGCAATTTTTTCAACCCCGAATACTTCCAGCCTTTCCACTATAGCAGCTTCACGAGAATTTACCTTGGGAAGAATAAACCCTTTAAAACCTTCTTCCCTGGCTTTAAGAGCAATAGGAAGTGCTCCTTTTATGGGCTGAAGGCTACCATCTAGTGAAACTTCGCCCATAATAATATATCGTTCTAATTCCTCCGCAATAATCTGGCCCGAAGCGGAAAGAATACCAAGGGCCAGTGTAAGATCATAAGCCGAGCCTTCTTTTCTTAAATCGGCCGGGGCCATATTGATGGTGATTTTCTTTCCCGGAATTTTATAACCATTGTTGAGTAAAGCAGCTGCAATTCTGTAATTACTTTCCCTGATAGCATTGTCTGGCAAGCCTACCAAATGGTAACCAATACCCCTGTCAACATTTACTTCAACAGCTATGGTAGTTGCTTCTACTCCAAAAACGGCACTACCATATACTTTTGAAAGCATGCTTTTGTCTCTGTACTAAATAATCAACTTTTAAGTAAGAACATAGATACTATTCTTCACCGCAAACAGATTGCAGACAAAGAAAATATCTATTGACAATACATTGAAAGTTTACTTTCCTTTTGGTGAAAACTGCAATAAAGATGTTGACGTAGTCATGATTTCTTCCTTATTCATCATCATCTTCCTGAATTTGCCCTGGATGAATAGTTCTGCCTGATCCCTATAATGCGGACTAAAGGGGTTCCCTGATTGTCCGGTGGGCAAAATACTCACACTATTCTCTATATCTGAAAAGTCGACTATACGTCTGGTAGATGGCCCTGAACTAACTTTGTATTGGCCATCCTTAGTATACGGAAAAAACATATTATTTATAACCTCCCTGGTACCGGCAACGGGGAAGGGGCCTATGTTAAAAAAAGAACGGAACATGTCTACCTGTCCAATAGGATGTCCATGTTCCAGCGTATGCACTTTATCCCAGGTCCATTGTGAACTGCTTTCTCCAAACTCCGCTTTTAAGGATTCAAGGGCCATTTCAAAGGAAGTCAGAACAATATCTTTCTTATTTTCTATTGTCTCTTCGGTAAGAGTATTATCCCACCAAACCGATTCTTTTTTGAGAGCCATAGGAGCTATAAGCCGTTTGTGAAAATGTGTTGTTAAAAATTGTTGAAAAAGTTCGGTTCCAAGTTCGTCTTCAAAAGTATTACTTAAAAAGAAGTATACCCATCTGTGAAATATTGTGGCTTCAATACTCTCTAAATGAGAATCCCCATCCCAGGCACGTAGCTCATCCAGTAGATTTATATCATCCTGACTCAACTCCTTAACATTGACGAGTTTGGTAAGATTCCTTAAAATTTCAACATTTACCGATGAGGTACCATCTGTGATCATAATCATCATCGCATTTTTGTCCCAATCATCAATCTCGTCTAATAATTCTACAATACGTTTAGCCCTGTTTTCAGGTAAATAGTAACCAGGATATTGCATTCCTGCTATAGAATCGGGTTGGTTATTCGCGGAGTATACATAATTCCAGGACGGATTTACTGCAGAAGGATTCTCGCTAAATTCAAGAAACCTGGTAGGTTCATAGGCACCGCTGCTGCCGTCCATAATTAATTTGGTCTGTGCACTATCCGGCATCTGGTATAACTTTGCTGTCGCCCACCAGGCCACATTACCTTCTTTGTCGCCATACATCATGTTGAGACCCGGGGCATGTATTTTAGGCAAAGCCATTTGAAATTGTTCAATATTTTGTGCATGACTGGTTTCATAAAGTGCATGAAGTACCTGATTTTCCAGTTTGGTATAGATCCAGGACATACTAATAGACTTGTCACCTTTAATTTTATTGGATATACTGTCCAGTATGGGTCCGTGATGTGTTTTTTTATATCTCAGGGTTACATCTGCACTATCTTTGACTTTAATTATTCTCGAAACAATTTCATAATTCTCCCAACCTTCTTTGGTTTTGTATTTGGTACTGTCTGCCGGATTTGTCTCCTCATAATAAAAATCCACATCATCATTTTCAAACATGGTAACCCCATAGGCCAGATTTCTATCATGCCCCAATATGGGGAAAGGTATACCCGCCATATGATAACCATATTTTTCATATCCCGGAACGCTAACATGGGCTTCGTACCATACAGAGGGTTGTGCAAAACCTATGTGTGGATCATTGGCAAGAATCACTTTGCCTGATTTTGTTTTGGAAGGTGATACTACCCAACTGTTGCTCCCTTCCAATTGAGGTAAAGGTAAATTAGCCAGGGCCTTTGAAATGGTAGCCACCATTTGAGCTTCTTTTGAATCCTCAGCTGCAGACTTATAATTCCTTATCCATTCCGTATTTTTATCCACATCAATTTCCAGGTCTTCTAGATATTCGGGGCCTAATTTATTGTTGATCATTGTTAGTAAAGGGTCTGTTTTTTGAGCCATAGCAAAGCTAAACGCCATATAACCAATAGAATTATAAACATCCTTGAGACTGAATGGCTCCTTGGTGATGCCTGTGAGGTAAAATTCAACAGGAGTGGGTCCATTTTCTATAAATTGATTTATCCCATCCAAATATGCCTCAGCAAGCTGTATTGTCTTGTTTGTATGATCACTTTTTTCCACAGTTTTTGCAGAGGCCTCATCTATGCCCAGGGAAAGAAAAAACTTATCTGTTGCCAGTAATTTAGAACCAAAAACCTCGGAAAGCCCGCCCCTTGCTACCCTTCTCAACAATTCCATCTGCCAGAGCCTGTCCTGGGCATGTACATAGCCTAGCGCTCTAAACGCATCTTCTTCATTTTGGCCATAAATGTGGGGTATCCCATAGAAATCATAGTAGACCGATACCGAATCAGACAGATTTAATAATTGTTTTTCACCTTCATATTCCGGTTTCAGGGTTTGAATGAAGATGTACGAAGCCAGGAACAAAAGTCCAAGCACGAGCAATAAGATCAGGGAGATTTTTTTAATTTTTTTCACAAGTAAGTCTTTGAGGTTTAAAGATAAAAAAATAGAACCCTAATTAAATTATTAGTGTCTTTTTTTTGATCCGCCCTTTATAAATGGATCCCAAAGATTATATAGACTACAATAGATGAATAAACTAAAGATGCAGCAATCAGCAGGTAAAAGTTTATGGTAGTGTACTGGTTAGTTCCCCTTTGTTTAGGTCATCAAAGTTTTTAAGTCCCAGCTTTAACCAAATTCTATAAGTTTCGCTATCGGCATTTTGAATTGAAGAATTCAGGACTTCTAAATCAGGTGATAAAAGCACATAATAAGGCTGAGAAGCCGCTCCAAAGTTCAATGTTTGAAAAGTACCCCACTTCTCCCCAATAGATTCAATACTTTTAACCCTTCCTGAATCAAATTTATAATTGAATCTTTCATTTTCAGGCAAGGATTTCCTGTCGTCAATATACAGGGAGATCAGTACGTAATCTTCATTGAGCATCTCGTAAATATCGGGTTCACTCCAGACGTTTTCTTCCATTTTTCTGCAATTAACGCAGGCCCATCCCGTAAAGTCAAGTAAGATAGGTTTGTTTTCTTTTTTTGCATAGGCCAACCCTTCTTCAAAATCTTTAAAACAATTAAGCCCAAGCGGACAATTATTATCTTTTTCCACAACAGAGTAAAAATCTGGAGGAGGAAACCCGCTTAATAATTTAAGGCTGGTAACATTTAAGGTGCCTAATATTAAATACAGGGTAAAAGCAGAAGTTAAAATGCCAACCCCAATTCTGGTTTTGGATAACTTTTGCCTGGGTCCTTCATGGGCAAATCTGATAGTACCAAATAAGTATAAGGCCAGAAGAACAAAAAGAAGGATCCAGATTCCAAGGAAGATTTCCCTTTTGAAGATTCCCCAATTCCCTACAAGGTCAGCATTCGATAAGAATTTAAAGGCCAGGGCCAATTCAAGGAATCCAAGAAATACTTTTACTGTATCCATCCATCCGCCGGATTTGGGCAAAGAAGTTAACCAGGCAGGAAATAATGCAAATAAGCCAAAAGGTAAAGCAAGGGCTACCCCAAATCCCAACATTCCTGCAGAAAGA
The DNA here is from genome assembly GCA_965366915.1 of uncultured Eudoraea sp. GTDB lineage: Bacteria > Bacteroidota > Bacteroidia > Flavobacteriales > Flavobacteriaceae > Eudoraea. The sequence goes on from CBDUGN010000106.1 coordinate 10,817, forward strand.
TTATTGGCTACATCTCCTTCGGCCAAAGTAGTACTTCCTAAAAGGCCGCCTAAAATAGGTCCGGTACAGGAAAAGGATACAATAGCCAGTGTTAATGCCATAAAGAATATTCCCAGCCCTCCTCCTACCTTAGAAGAAAAACTATCCATTTTAGTAGACCAGGAACTGGGCAAAGTCAATTCATAATACCCGAAAAAAGAGAATGCAAAAAACACGAATATTAAAAAGAAAGCTATGTTCAGCCAGATATTTGTAGCTATTGTATTCAAAATTTGCGGATCTACCGAATCAAATAAGTGAAATGGCAGGCTTAACAAAAAGTAAATCAAGACAATATAGAATCCATATAAAGAAGCCTGAAAGATCCCAGAAGTTTTCTTTTTTGTATGTTTCGTAAAATAGGAAACTGTTAATGGAATCATGGGAAAAACACAGGGTGTCAGCAATGCAATTAACCCACCCAAAAATCCAAGGCCGAAAATCATCCAAAGGCCGGATCCTTTATTGGGGTTGGTGTCATCAGCCTTTTCAAGTAGTTCTTTATTCTTAAGATCTAGTTTTAAAGCTGAGCCCAAAGCAAGGCTCCTCTCGTCAATAGTTTTTTCTTCTATAACTATACTTTCTCCGGTCAGGGATATTCTAAAAGTGTGCTCTTTTGGGATACAAACTTCCTTACAAACCTGGTAGAACAACTCCACATCAATTTGGGATACCCCTGTATTCAGTACCTTTATTCTTTGTGTGAAGACCGCATTATTTATAAAAAAAGTCTCATCTACTTCAAAAATATCGCTGTATTCTTTAACCGTTTCACTTTCGGAGGCGGTTCCTATCAATTCATAGTCTTCACCACTTTTAAGAAAAGTAAACTCACTGGGCAAAGAACCATTCTCATCGGTAAACTGAGAAAAGATATGCCACCCGTCTGCTATTTTTGCTTTAAAGATTAATTCGTAATCATTTTCTGCAAGTTGGTTTACTTCATGTGACCAAATTACAGGGTTTTCCTCGTCCTGAGCAAAACCAGGGCTGATAAAGAACAACAGTATAATAAATGCTAAAACTAATCTCATTCCTTAATGCTAAATTTTAAAATACTTTTTGTTTTCGAAGTCACCTTAAAACGATCATCTGCCCTCCGGCCTATAACCCATATTATATGGTCTCCTGAACATAAAAGCCATTGCCTTTCCTTGGAAATCAGATCCATCTTTTCATCTTTGTAAAATTTTGAGACCTTTTTCCTCCCTTTCATTCCAAAAGGGTAAAAGTAATCTCCTTTGTCCCATTTCCGAATGCTAAGCTTATGGTTTAACG
>CBDUGN010000107.1:0-12058 GCA_965366915.1 uncultured Eudoraea sp.
TTTTATAAAGGCGTATAAAAAAATGGCAATTCCAACTCCTATTGCACTGGCCAGTATATCCAGGCTTATGGCAAGCTTCATCTGTCCCATATGCTGCATAATCTCTTCGAGAAACGCAGTAGAATTTGCCTCAGCACCACCAAGACCTCTAATGGTCGTTCCTGTTGCCCCAGCCAAAACGGTTAATAAAAATAGAAAACCAAGAATTCTCCCGGATTTTTGTGTCATTGCCATTACATTTAGTGATTTTTAGTTACTTAGTTTTATCCTTTTAATTGTCTGTTGTAGTCCTCCTCATCAAAATTGCCTTTAGACTCCTTTATGAATTGATTGTTGTCCAAAGTCCATTCTTCAAATCCACTAATTTTCACTTTATTCCCGGTTCCATTAGGTCCGGTATTTGTTCCGGTCAGCGTCCAATGAAATCGGGTCTTATTAGCTATGGGCACTAAACTGTCCAATGTGACAATCATATCAGGAAAAGCATCCATAAATCCTTTTGCAACCTTAGTTATTTCATCTGTTCCCAGGGCAGTTGCTCCATTGTTTACCTGCAATGATCCATCTTTTGCAAAATAAGAGGCTACAAATTCAGGTCTTTTGCTACACCATGCCTGAGCATAGCTTCTCGCAAAAATTTCTAAATCAAACTTCTTTTTTTCTTCCGCAATCGGATTTACTGTAAAGGAAATATTTAGAAACTTCCATATCCCATGTTCCTTTAAGAGGGTAAAATGGTTAATCTCGCGTGTTTGTGGAATTCCAAATCGATGAACAATAGCATCACCTCTTACAAAAGCCATTTGGCTTTCACTTACCAGGATGTCATAGTCACTAATTATTTCGCAATAAGGTATAGGATTACGATTTTTAACATCTTCGAAGTACTCATCTATAGTAATCACGGAATTAGACCAACCACCGTCTTTTAAGCTACTTATTCCAAGATTTGTATTTTCAAAAACCGCCTTGTCTAAGGCTTCCAGGTCATAGTTGCCAGCAGCAATCAATAAGTGGTCCACAGCAGCTTTTATTTCCGCTTCTTCCTTTGTCCAGGTTGGTTCAGTGGTCTCAGGCGCACTAGCCTTCACAGCATCAGATTTCCCTGGTTTAGGTTGGCAACTCAATAGGATAATTGGAAGAAAGAAGAGAATACATATAAAATGTTGATATATATATTTCATAAATATAAAAATTTGAATTTGCGCCTATATTTCCAGGCTTTGATATGTTTAAAAATAAGAAATTTTTAAAGTTAGGTTTAATGTAAAATAAATATACCTGCTTATGTCAGATGTTAGCACGTATAGAGCAATCGTTTCATAATCCCATGTCGCGATATATTTTCCACTGCCCATCTTCCTGTTTCCATACCAATAAATATTTGCCGTCTCCTTTTAAATTACCTTTACTATCCTTCATTTCATATTTCCCCAATTCAAATAAAAATTCATTATCTGTGGTTAGTGAAGTTGTTGTGAATAGTAAATGGCGCATATCATTCTCAATGGAATAGCGTATTTGTCCACCCCATGATGAGAGAATATCCTTCCCTTTTGATGTGCCAAAGTAAGCTCCTTTTGCATACATATTGTACAATGCTAAGGAGTCTCCCTCAAAAAAATGTTTTGAAAATTTTTTATCAAGGCTATCTACTATTGCCCTAGCTTCAATCAAATCTATTTTCTCCTGTTCAGCTACTTGTCCAAATACGGTGTAAACAGAGAAGAGAATAAAAAGGTACTGCAGTGTTTGTTTTTTCATGTTATATCTGGTTTTATTTGATGTGCTGGGTACTACTTTAAACGAATGAATCCCAAGCTTCCTTTTTGCATTGCAGTGTGCTATTTTTACAATTCAGGCGAGCTTCCTTCAGTTTAAATCAAAATGGGACCCCAAGCGGAGATTCTGTCTGGTGTTTGTCTTCTGATTTTTATAAATTTATAGAGCTTCAACTTACACAAATATAAGAGAGAACATGAATAAACCAGTTAAAATTACCTTAATCACACTTACATCATTACTCGTTCTAATTATTCTATTAGCATTAGGCGGTTGGATTTGGGTAAATTCATCCTTCCTCAATTTTGAAAAAGAGTATGCTCAAAAAACTAAGATCAATGAAATGACTATTGACGGATACCGGTTTTTGGATAGAAATGGCAATGGGGAACTTGATGTTTATGAAGATGACCGAAGACCTATTACCGTTAGAGTGGAGGATGCCCTTTCCAGGATGACCATAGAAGAAAAAATACACTTGCTAAAAGGCTCGGGGCTCGCATCAGCGATAGGCAGGGTTAAGGCCGGAGAAGGGATTCCGGGTGCTGTTGGAACAATTGTTGCAACTCCAGGATTAGGATTACCCACAATCTTTTTGTCAGACGGGCCTGCAGGATTACGAATAGAACCCCATCGTAAAGGGGAAGACAAAACCTATTATTGCACCGCCTTTCCCATAGGGACATTACTGGCTTCTACATGGAATACGGATTTAATACACCAGGTAGGTAATGCAATGGGGAAGGAAGCGCTGGAATACGGAATTGATGTAATCCTTGGCCCGGGAGCCAATATAATGCGACATCCTTTCTGTGGTAGAAATTTTGAATATTATTCAGAAGATCCTCTGCTCACAGGTTACATTGGAGCGGCCATGGTCAATGGAATAGAATCCAATGGCGTAGGTACCTCTGTTAAGCATTTTGTAGCGAACAATCAGGAGACCAACCGCAAATTTAATGACGTGATTGTTTCAGAAAGAGCGATGCGGGAAATTTACCTTAAGGGCTTTGAAATTATTGTAAAGGAGTCACAGCCCTGGACTATCATGTCTTCTTATAATAAAGTCAACGGCACCTATACATCTGAAAGCAGGGATCTTATGACTGGTGTTTTAAGGAATGATTGGGGGTTTGAGGGATTGGTCATGTCTGATTGGTTCGGCGGGAATGATGCAGCTGCTATGGTAAGTGCCGGCAATGATTTGTTGGAGCCCGGAACCAGGAAACAATGGAAGGCCTTGCTTGAAGCTCACGAGAACGGAAATTTAACGATTGAAGCTATTGATACTTCCGTTAAACGAATCCTTAAGTTGGTTTTTGAATCGAAAAAAATGCAGAATTATCGATATGGGAATAATCCGGATTTAACCGCACATGCCAAAATTACCCGCCTGGCAGGTGCTGAAGGGATGGTCCTTTTAAAAAATCAAAACACACTTCCCATTCAAAAATCAAAAAATGTTGCTCTTTTAGGAGTTACCTCCTACGATTTTATTACCGGGGGAACAGGTTCAGGAGATGTTAATGAAGCGTACGTCGTATCATTGGAAGAAGGGCTCAAGAATACAGGTTACGAAATCAATGCCACAGCCAAGAATCTTTTTGAAGACCATAAAGAGGCCAATTCAAAAGAATTTGTCCGGCCAGAGGGGATTAAAGCCATGTTTACCCCCTATATCCCCCCTCAAATTGTATATACTTCAGAGCAATTAAATCAAATAGCTTCAGAATCAGATTTGGCCATTATTACAATTGGCAGAAATGCCGGGGAAGGGGGAGACCGGGTTGAAAAGGATGACTTCCTTTTATCACAACAGGAGCAAGACATGATAGTGAGTACCTGTCTGGCTTTTCATGAGGCGGGTAAAAAAGTTGTAGTGGTATTGAATATCGGGGGCGTAATAGAGACCAATTCATGGAAAGAACAGCCCGATGCCATTTTGCTCGTATGGCAGGGCGGTCAGGAGGGTGGAAACTCCGCGGCAGATATCCTTAGTGGTAGGATAAACCCCAGTGGAAAGCTTCCAATGACCTTTCCCATAAACCTGCATGACCATGCGTCAAACAAAAATTTTCCTCAGGAGGGAGAACCTATGAAAATAACAGACATGTTATTCGGAAGCGAGGTGGATGAAGAAGATAGAGTTCAAAACAGAGATTATACGATCTACGAGGAAGGTATTTATGTTGGGTACCGTCACTTTGATAAAGTAAACTCAGAGGTATCCTATCCATTCGGATTTGGACTTTCCTATACAGATTTTGAATTCAGTGATTTGGCTGTAGCTGTTGAAAATGATAGTATCAATTTACAGCTTACTGTAAAGAATATAGGCGATCAAGTAGGAATGGAAGTAATTCAGATCTATGTTTCCAAGCCCAACTCAACAATTGATCGTCCGGTTCAGGAATTGAAAGCTTTTGCCAAAACCAAAAACCTGGAATCCGGTGAATCAGAAGACTTAGTACTTAGTATTCCAATTTCAGAATTGCGCTATTGGGATGAAGATAAATCTGGCTGGGCCCTGGAAAAAGGCAGCTACACCATTCAATCAGGCACCTCCTCACGGGATATAAGGATATTGCAGGAAATCGAAATTTAGCCTTTGTTCGAGGTAGTATTTATTTTGGTTCAAGGCTCATTACGTAATCAAAGCTTTCATCCAGGAGCTTAGCAACATTGTTAAGGTCCTCTAGCATTTCCTCCGTTATTAAAATGTAACCTTGCATTACAGCATTATAGGATTTATAAATGGTTGTATTATATTCTTCCATGTACTTTTTTTGTACTTCTTTAGAAAACCTTATTCCTATTTCGCAAGCTTTGTTATATAATGAAAACATATAACCGTTGGCGGATGTGTAGGGCATAGTTTTCCCCTTCCTTTCAAAACGTTCGCACTTAGCCACTAATTTATCATATATTTTAAGTTTCTCTTTCCACATGTTTATTGTGTTTTTTTAATTGGAATAAAGATTAAAAAAATGTGCGGTATCCTTAATATCTTCTAATCCCAAAATCCAGCACACCTCGGAAAGGTCTGAGAAATCTAATCCTCCAGCAGCTATTGCTTCATTATTATAGCGACCCTCTTTTCCATTGTATTTATTTCCTAAATCAATAGCAAGCTGCCATATTTCAACCAGCTTTGGGTCTGTAATTTTATCTTTCCAGTTTGTATAATCCGGGGAACGAAATCCCGGGGTTCCGTTTCCTACTGCATTACCATCTGGGATTTTATGATAGGCCGTATTTTTCTTCACAAAATCCAGGCTGCCGGGGGAGGTAACTTCTTCATTCCAATCGCTATGCTGAACTATATGAATACGCTGCGAAATATTTAATTCCGGGAGATCTGCCTGAAGTGCTTTTACAAGCGCAGCAGAAAAATCGGATTGGCCTGCATCTGCAATCCAAATATCGCCCTTGTTGGCAAGGGTTGCTTTGGCAAGTCCTTTAACTTGTTCTACCGCACTTTTTAAATTTTCATGCGCGTCTGTCCAGTTGTCCCCAAATGTAAGCCTGAATAAATCATTGGGTGGTACATACAGCCCTTCCTGAATGCCATAGGTGCCGGCAACTGCATGAAAGTTGACTTTCTTAAAATCGGGATCCGACATAAGTGTAATAAAGGCAGCCACGGAATGAAGATCATCAACATCAGTTTTGCAATCGAACTGAACTAAAAGCAGGTCTTTTTCTATATTGAAGTTTGCTGCTTTAGAAAGATGTAATGGTGTAGCATTACTTTTTAGCGTCATTAAAATAGTGGCTATTGCAATAAATAGTAATGTTTTAAACTTCATTCCTTTTGTGTTTTAAATGGTTTAATTCCCTGGAAACCAATGTTTTTATTACTTGTTGAGTTGTGTTAGTGTGATTTTAATCTGATAAAAATTCCCGAATGTCATTCGATAATTTTAAGAAATCAGGTTCATGTGTATACATCATATGTCCCCCTTCATAATAGGTCATTTCTATTTTTTCTCTGTCTATTCCATTGCGGGAATAGGTATACTCAGCATCAAAAAACGGACAAATCAAATCAAAATAACCACTGGCAACCATAACTCTCATTTCCGTATTCCGACGCATGGTCTCCGCCAGTTTTCGGGTAACATTAACAAAGGAAGGCTCCCATTGTTTCCCTTCGGGAATAGGTCTCCAATTCCAATTTTTGTAAACTTTATCATTAGAAGTAATATAAGGACGATCCATACTTACGTTTAGATCGGATGACATATAATGATTTATGCCGGCGGTATAGGCCCCACTAATCTGATAACTGGATGCGTCTCCCAAATGTGGGCCATCAGTTAAATCATCAACTTCATCACCCATAAAACGACCATCTAACCGCCCAATAGCCAGGCCCTGGTCTGCAAGTAATTCTTTTTGAAATCGATGCATTAATATTCTAAGATTAGACTTCAGTATATACGCTTTGTCGAGGCCAGTAAAATAGCTTAGTTTTTCCGAAACCATGTTTTGTTCAGCTTCACTAAGCAGGGAGCCTTTGTATAGCGCCGGGGCATATGAATCATAGGTGTAGTTTCTGCATTCTTCTATAAATGATTCAAGCGATTTTCCTTGCCCTGCTTTTTTATGGTACCAGGCAGTTGCAGCCATACTGGGCAGGTACGTCAGGTAAGAAGTTATATTGTCGTGAACGGATGTTGAGCCCGCATAATCGAGGGCTTGGGAAATAAGGATTAAACCATTTAGGGACATGTTCTGCCCCCCTTCTTCCAGGGCATTGGCTACTGCAGCTGCTCTTACCGTCCCAAAACTTTCACCGGCAATAAATTTTGGTGAAAACCAGCGATTATTTTTAGTTACCCATTGTCTTATAAATTTGGCGATGGAATTCGCGTCTTCATTTAAACCCCAGTAGTCTTTGACGTTACCCTTACCAATGACCCGGCTGTAGCCGGTACCAACCGGATCTATAAAAACAAGATCTGTCAGATCAAATACCCCATTTTTATTATCCACTAAATTATAGGGTGCGGCACCATCATCTTCTTTGGCATCTGAGTTCACTTTAACCAATTTGGGACCAAGCATTCCCATATGTAACCATACCGATGCCGATCCGGGACCCCCGTTAAAAACAAAAGTAACAGGTCGTTTGGTCAGATCGCTTACTCCTTCCTGAATGTATGCTACGGACCATATGGAAGCTACTGACTCTTCTGAATCATTTTTTAAATACGTTTCTGATGCAACAGCCTTATATCTGATTATTTTACCGCCGTTAGTTATTTGATGATTTGTGACAAACGATTTTGCTTCCGGAACCGTGTTTTTGGTCTCTTTCTTTTCCTGGGCAGAAACAGAAATTGAAAATAGTAGAATTATGGAAAGGATATTTAATTTCATTACCGTTATTATTATAGTTTTTTCAAATATAGTTGATTAAATTCTTTACGGTTACGCTCGCTGAGCCATTTGATTATTTGTGAATGACCTGTTTAATAGGATAACCCGTGTCCAAAAGCACCTTGCACCTTGCAAATCTCCGAAGCGAATGAAGCAGCTTCCTTTAGGGTGTTTTCAATCAACGAGTCCACGGCAATACTGGCGTTGGCTTTGCCTTTCAAATAGGAAATCAGGAATCCGGTGATGAAGGCATCTCCTGCTCCGAGCGTGTCTTTTGGTTTTACTGGCAGGGGAGCTTGTCTAAACCATGATCTTCCATCGAACAAAATTACTTCCCTGTGACCCCGTGTGGCCACCGCCATGGTACAGCCCCGATTCACCGCTTCCTCAAGCAGTTCCATGGTTGCTTCTTCAGTACATTCGCTGCAGGAAAAAAACCCGAAGTCGATGTACCGGCATAGGGATAGTGCATGTTCGCTGTCGAAGTCATCCGAAAAGTCGTAGCTGATCAGGGGATTCAGTTGTTTCAATTTGCTTAGATAGCCATTTATATAGCTGTATGTACTGGTATGTAGTATTGAAAACGATTGCAGGTAATTGAGATCATCAAAAATGAATTCCATTGGAACAGATTTGCTAATTCCTCCTTCATTAGATGAAATAAAGATTCTCTCCCCATCCTGGATTTTCAAAATTGCCTGTCCGTTTGGTCCGTCAGCAATTCGGCAATGGGAAGTATCTACACCTATGTTGGCTAGTGTTTGCTGCACATGCTTACCACTGTCATCGCTTCCAAAAACGCCCAGATAGGCAGAATCGCAACCCAACATGGACGCATATACCGAAAAGTTGAGAGCATTGCCTCCGGGAAACATTGTACGAATGTCAATGTAGTTATCCACGACATTGTCTCCGATACCTATAACTTTCAGTGTTCCATCGCCCATAATCTGCATTAATAATCAACTTTGCCCATATAACGGCGTGTTTCAAGCGGATGATTACGAATTTTCGCCAATGCTTCGCGGTAATCACACAGCACACTGTAGAATAGGACCGGATTGAAAAATTCGACAACGGACGCAGGCAGTGCACCAATACCCAGTTCTTTGGCGTCTATTACTACATAATTCCTGGCATAAGTTTTTAGGAAAGCGATCACCCTTTGATCAAGTGGCCTTGTGTGACCTTCATTGACCAACACTATGAAATTGGTTTTTTTGTCTGTAACTTCGAAAGGACCATGAAAAAATTCACCGGAGTGAATTGAGCTAGCGTGCAGTCTTTGCATTTCCATCAGGGAGCAGATGGCAAAGCCATATGCGTGTCCGTAGCTTGCCCCACTAGACAAAATATAGAACAATTTCTCTTTCTGATAAGTCTCGGCAAATGTCTTTACTCGATCGCCTACTTTGCTGCGTGCTCTTCTAACAACACTGTCTATCTGCAGCAAAGCTTCCTGGAATTCGTTGTAATGGGCATAACCTTCTGTCTGTTGTGCTATTTCAAGACAAAGTGCCAGCGTAATTGCCATCGGATTATTTTGAACACTGGATTCATCCCCCCACTCGTATACAATATTGTGATCCGTATAATTAGCAATCTTAGATGATTTATTGTGGGTCAATGTAACAGTGAGCGAGCCGGCTGCTTTTGCAACTTTCGCTGCTTCAACTGCCTCTGGTGTATCCCCGCTATGAGAGCAAAGGATGACAACGGATCGCTCTCCAAGCACTTTTGGTACTACATGAACAAATTCGTTGGCCGTATAGAGTTCAGAGCGCAACTGACAGCTTTCACTTGCCAGGAAAAATTTGGCAGGGTAGAGGTCTACCAGAGAACCTCCACAGGCAATTAAAAACACCTCTGACATTTGAGCACCGTCCTCAGCTTTCGCCACAAGCAATTGGATTAGGTCATCTGTATGCAAGTTCATTGAATTCATAAATTGTAATCTTGATATTATATGTTTAGCTGATTTGTTCTTGCTAAAGAATATCATTTCGCACTTACGGGCAAATGTCTGAATTAATTTTTTAAGTAATTCCCTTATATAAGAATGACTCTGTTCGTGGTTTTTTTCTATTAATAAACAGAAATAGTCAACAAGATCATGGTTGCTATCAGCAATAGTCCAAGAAGAGGCATTATAAATTGAAGCCACTTATTGAATCCTATTTTCACAATGGCCAATGCTGCCAGTATTAAACTTGTAGGATTGATCAAATAAAACAGTCCCATACCGTACTGATAGGTATTAACGATAGTCTCTCTTCCAATGTTTACTGTATCTGCTAATGGAGACATAATTGGCATGGTTAATACAGCCAATCCGGACGATGATGGCATGAAAAACGATAAACCGCCATAAATATAGAGCATGACATTCGTAAACACCCCTTTGTTCATCCCTTCAGTTATTGTACTTGCATGATATAAAATAGTATCACTAATAAGTCCATCTTCCATTATAATGGTAACACCACGGGCGATCCCAACAATAAAGGCAACACTGAGTAAATCGGCCGCACCTTTTGCAAACGCCTCCACGAAAACACTTTCTTTGATCTTTCCAATAATACCAATAAGGATTGCGCCCACAAGAAACGTGGAAGTCATTTCTACAAACCACCAATCTAAAAATGACACACCAATGATCATAACGATAAAACACAGTGAAAATACAGTGATAATTAGTCTCAGTCTGTTTGTGAATTCCGTTTTTGTATCCTCATCATGTATTCCAAACAGCTTCTCTAAAGCTTCTTTTTGGTCATAAATTAGAGACTTGGATGGATCGTCTTTTACGCGTTTGGCATATCGAAGAATATAAACAATAGTAATGGTCAGGCAAACGATCAGCATTATTATACGATTGTTGAGACCTGTTGTCCAATTTATTCCGGCTGCATCGGAAGCAATTATTGTTGAAAATGGATTTGTGGTAGAGCACATTGTCCCAATTCCAGACCCCAGAAATATACAGGCAAGCCCAACCATGCCATCATATTTTGCCGCGAGGAATACAGGTATTAAAATAGGGTAGAAGGCCATAGTTTCTTCGGCAAGGCCAAAGGTTGTGCCTCCGGCTGCAATTAGTGTGGTTACCAGAACAATTAGGATATACTCTCTGCCTTTTAATGTTTTTGCAAGCCAGGAAATTCCGGCATCAAAAGCCCCTGTGAGATTTATAATCCCGATTAAGCCTCCTATAATAAGGATTAAAAAGATGATGTCTGCCGCAGCTATTATCCCTTTTATAGGCGATTTCGCCAGGGCGGCAAGGCCTTGCGGTCTTGATTCCAGTTCTTTATAGGTATCAGGGATGCCAATAGGCTTGTAGATATCACCACTTGTAAATTTTTGAATAGGAATTTTGATGTTGAGGTTTTCCAGGGTTTCTCCAGTGGCCGGCAATTCGATATTTTCTTCTAAACTTGTTTTTGTAAAGGTATTGCTTGTAGCATTGTAAGCCAGGCTATCGTATTTTCCTGCAGGAACCAACCAGGTTAAAATGGTTACAAATATGGCAATAAGGATTAGAATGGTCTGGGCCGTTGGAAATTTTAGTTTTTTCATTAAATGATTGCTAAGTCAGTCAGTTTAAAAATATGAAATTTGGATGAGTGTAGTAGGCATTTTTTTATAGGTTATTGATGGTAGTTTTTTTGACATTCGGCCGGAGCCGCAATTCAAGTGATTTTATTGGATATTAATCTTTAAATTCAAAATCTAATGTAAGTCCATTGAACCATTTTGTAGAAAAGTTATACAGAATAGCCTCAATAATCCCCAAAAGATATCCGGCAATTAAAAATATAATTGGCATGCCAATGAGTGCACCAAATGCAATGACAGTTCCATTGCTTAACCCTTGTGTTTCTGATGAATTCATCCAGCCCATAGTTACAAGCACATCTACGATTAGTCCACCAAACGAATAAAGAATCCCGCAAATTAATCCGATAATTGCCCCCAGAAAAGCTTGAAATTTTGCAAAGGATAACACTCTAATCCTTTTTATCCTTCTCATCATATCTCAGATAATTTAAGTTAGTGCCAACAATCAGACTAAAAACTTCGTGAAACGTTCTCGTGAATGGCCTGTACGGTGAATAACCGTTGCGCCGGTAATACAAAAATTTAATATTCTGTAAGTTAATGAATTTTTGGATTTTGCCCACAGTGTGAACTATACAAGGTGTTAGCCTTTCGTCATTTTATTTCATCATCAATTAATGACAATATTTTATCTATTTCTTCAGCCAAATTGGGATAGTGACTATAATTGAGATTCTGGGACATTGTTGCTAAACCAGTTATATGACCGTCAAATGCGACAGATTTCAACAAATGAAGATTTTCTTGCTCAAATTTAGTCTGTTTAATCCCCATTCGTTCAAGGAAAGGACCAAGCGCCTTCCTTAAGTTTGCTTTGTTTCTCACCATTTCTATTGTTCTGGATCTCATAATGAGGAGCTCTTGCTCTTGCAACCTTACTCTGTTTAAGATTCCACTCCATGATGATAATGCAAATTTCAATTCCTTACTGCTAAATATACCTAGTTTACCAGAATTTATTATTTCATCTAAAACACCTTGATTTGGGTCAAAACGGGTTTCTCTGGATAATGATTTGGTAAGTAATGTTCCAAACTGTTCGTCAGTTATTTCAGGATTCTCAGATCCCGTAATATCAAGTATTTTTATTGCATTTTCCAAATTCCATTTATTTTGGTCCATTATTCTTTTTAATTCACCCATGTTAAATCCGAATTCTTCTTTCAGGTCCAATAAATATTGTTGTTCAGTATTTCTTAATTTTTCATTTTCATTCCAATTATTAATACTAAGTGCAATGAGAATTCCAAATACAACCAAAACAATTTCT
>CBDUGN010000108.1:0-11982 GCA_965366915.1 uncultured Eudoraea sp.
TAGCCAAAGGCGAAATGCAAGATACATTTGACGAAAAAGGTTCGGGTTTTGGTAAAACCTTTGATTTAAAATTTATCCCATTTCGCATCGACTTTATTTTGGTGGATAAGAGCATGCAGGTTATGACACATCAAAACTTTGATTTAAGACTATCTGATCACTACCCCATAATGACTTCAATTCGCCTCTGAAAACAAGAAGTAACAATCCATTGAATCCGCAAATATATGGATGAGCAATGCCAGACCAATAAGCCTTGTATTTTTATATAAAAAAAGCAAAATATAAACGACAATTGCCCAATAGGAATGAAGTGGATGAAAATTAATACTGCACCTGTTAGGGTCAAAGATTGGGTTGGCAATAAGATGATCAATATCAATTAAAATGCCGGAAAGGAGAATAAGGATTATCCATATCTTTTTATCCTTAAAAAATATAAGGCCAACTGCTATGGGTACAATAATATGAATGCCGTAATGGAGCAGGAATCTAAGCATTTAGAAAATCAAGATTTTGATTCATTAAATAGTCAAGACTGGCGGGACCTTCGTTGAATAATAAATCAAGTACACTGCAATTTTCAATAAAACCATGCCTGGTATTAAATACCTGCATATAACTTTTTTGGTTTATATGAATTGTTTTTTTTGCATCTACCAAAAACCTGGCATCTAAAATTCCCTGAGGTTTTAAGTCATAAAGGTCCGTATACCTCTTGTTAACCTTGAATTGTAAACAACTTGCAATAATATCAATGGCATTGAGATTAAAATCTAATAAATATTGGTATTTATTTATAAAAATAGGGGCCAGGTCATCCTCATAGTATTCAAAAAAAGGAGATGTTCTATACGCCGTTTGAAGTGTCCTCCAATGTTGCCGCTGCCATCTGTAATCATTATCCAACTTAACCTCCTTATACTTCTGTCTGCCCTCTTTGCCACCAACATGTTTAATTGGAATATTAAGCATAAATTTACCCTGATCTGTGCATATGAAGGCCCGGTTTCGATAGGTTTGTTTTTGATAATTATCGTAGACTTCCCAGATAATTGTATTCTGGAAAAGAGTGGCAAAAGCAGCAATATTAGGCAAGTAGGTAGGATGGAGTAACACGTCCATTGATTCTAAATTTTATTCCACCCAAAAAATAAACAATTACTTTTTAAGCTTCTTTCTCCGTTTCCAAAAGTAATCAAATATAAACCAGGCTGCCAGTGCAATAAGGAAATGCTTGAAATAAGATCGCGGTTCGCCATCACCTCCTACAGTAGTAAAAATTCTATCCCATCTAGGTTTCCATTGCGTAATTCCTTTGTTGAAATTGTCAAAGCTAAGCCAAATGAAAATAGGCTTACCAACAATATGATTGGCAGGAACATAACCCCAGCTCCTGCTATCTTCTGAATGATCTCTATTATCTCCCATCATCCAGTAGTAATCCTGTTTAAAAGTATAAGAATCCGTAACCTGTCCGTTTATGCTAATCTGATTGCCTGAAACCCCTATAGTATTTCCTTCATAGTCCCGAATGATCTTTTTATAAAGTGGAAGAACTTTTGGAGTCAGGTTTATGGTCGCACCTTTTTGCGGAATATAAATTGGCCCAAAGTTATCATTATTCCAAGGGTAGAAAGGATCATGCGGGAAAATATTATAACCCTTAATCCCTTTGGGTTCTACAATTTTTACAACAGAATCTATATCCGTATTATTTCTTAATTCTTGCAACATCTCATCAGTTAGTGTCACTGTGCGCTGGCGTCCAGTTTCTTCCCGTAAGGATAGACCGGCTTGTCTTATAACTTTTGGGGGAATACCACTTGCATCAGTAATCAACTCTATGTCACCGCTCGCATTTTGACCTCCGGCTATCAGGTATTTACTGATGGCCTCAAATTGATTTTGGTTTAAAGGAGCCGAAAGGTATTTTCGTGTAAATTCATTTATACCCAAACGTACAAGTAATCTTGATGAAACTCCTTTTTGTGAGTAAACAGTATAGTCATATTGGGGTTTGGCCCTGTCTGAAAGTTGTAGCAGTTCGCCATTTATATATACCACACCATCAATTACAGATAGTGAATCGCCGGGAGCTCCAACACATCGCTTTACATAATTCGATTTTTTATCAATAGGTTTTTTTACCCCTTTTTCCTTTTTAAAAAAAACGCGGACGGTATCAGCCGGCCAGCTAAAAACAACAATGTCATTTTTTTTAACTTTTTCAAATCCCGGCAATCTAAAATAGGGTAATTGAGGTTTCTTGAGATAAGATCGAATACCTAATCCAGGTATTGTATCATGTACCATTGGAGCTGCTATAGTAGTCATTGGGGTACGCGCACCATAGTGAAACTTACTCACAAATAACAGGTCCCCAATACGTAATGTTCGCTCCAATGAACCAGTTGGGATTACATAGGGCTGTATGAAATAGGTATGAACCAGTGTAGCAGCAACGATGGCAAATACAATAGAACTTACCCATTCTCCTGAACCACTTTTCGGATGCAGACTCCTGTCTTCAATATAGGTTACATCCAACGTATAATTCACATAGAATATATAAAACCCAAGGGTTAGTATTACCAACCATGTTTCAAGAAAACTATTTCTTCCAAAACTTCTTATGGTTTCAACCCAAATAACCGGAAACATCAGAAGATTAATAATGGGAATGAAAAGAAGTATTACCCACCATTTGGGTCTTCTTATTATCTGCATTAATACAATTGCATTGTATACAGGAATTGCAGCTTCCCATGGTTTTCTACCCGCCTTAATATAAAGTTTCCAAGTCCCTAAAAAATGAATGACTTGTATTACTAAAATAAAGATGATCCAATTTGTACCGTTCATACTATTATTTATCTTTTTTCAGACGCTGTTTGGTCTGATTTGTTACCAAAATTAACCCAGGTTTAACACATCTTTCATTGTAAAGACACCTTTTTTTCCATTTAACCATTCGGCAGCTACAATTGCGCCTAAAGCAAAACCTTCCCTATTATGAGCTTTGTGCTTAATAACTATCTCGTCTACTTTATTTTCATAAGAAACAACATGCGTTCCGTATTCATCTGCAATCCTTTTTGAAATAATAGGGATGTTTTGGTCCTGAGATTTTTCCAATAGCCACCCTTCATAGGCTGAATTGTCAATAATATCTTCAGCAAGCGAAATAGCTGTTCCGCTGGGAGCATCAAGTTTTTGCAGATGGTGGGTTTCTTCTATTGATACCTTATAATCAGGTAAATTGCTCATCATTTTTGCTAAGTAACTGTTTAGCTGAAAGAACAGATTTACACCCAAACTAAAATTTGAAGCATAAATAAAAGCACCATTTTTCTGCTTACAATAAGAAATTATATTCTCGTAATCATTAAGCCAACCTGTTGTGCCTGATATTACCGGAATATTGTGTTTAAGACAACCCTTAATATTGTTAAATGCTGCCTCCGGACTACTAAAATCTATAGCCATATCCAAGGCAGAATAATCAATTTCTTTCGTATCTACGTCTACTTTAGCAACTATGGAATGATTTCTTTGGACCGCAATTTTTTCAATCATTTTCCCCATTTTCCCATATCCAAATAAGCCTATATTCATGTTTTAGAATTTAATGGTTAGAGCCACTCCGTAGTTAGGGTCACCTATAATTGGGTTATATTCCAGATAAGGTTTAATATCCAACCCAAGATCGTCATCCACATTAAATTGTTTTAAATGCGCATCCACATTAGCATCAACAATATTCAAAGCATAAAGCGCAAGTGTAATAAATAATGCTAAATCGCGATCTCTTTGATAACGTTCCTGTCCATCCTGTAGGGCACTATCAGATAAGTCGGGACTACCGGGAACAATTCCAGACCCGTTAACATCATAGAATTCGTCATCCGTAAAACCAGCTTTCCTTCTTTTGAAGGCCGTTCTGAAACGGACATAAAGATCATTATTATAATTATAAGCATAGATTCCCACGCCTATGGCCCCAATAACAATAGGCACTTTCCAATAGCGCTTATTGTAGGCCTGACCTAATCCCGGCAGAACAGCAGAATAAAATGCAGCCCTACTGGGAGCTAAAGGATTAATTCGCTTCTTCTCTACTTTACCTTCTACAATAATATCTTGCGTTTTAGCATATTGCGGGACAGAATCTTTAGGACTTTCTTTTTGACCTTCCTGGGCCAAAGAAAAAAGTACAGGGAAAAATAGTAAACATATAAGAGCAAGGGTTTTACTCACCTGTAATTAGTTTTTTCAATCGCTGAAAATCATCCTCTGAACTGAAGGGAATACTTATCTTGCCCTTGCCGTCTTCTGTAGAATTGACCGTTATTTTGGTAGAAAGATAATGTTTAAGTTGTTTTGTGCCTTCAACAATAAGCTCTGGTGCCACAGGCGATTTGTCTAAATTCTTTTTATGATGAGGTCCCTGGTGATATTGCTTCACAAGCTGCTCAGTTTCCCTAACAGATAAGTTATTTTTTACAATTTTTTCGTAAAGGCTAATTTGGTCTTCTTTTTGGTCAATATTTACAAGTGTCCTACCGTGACCCATAGAAATAAAACCATCTCGCATTCCTGTTTGTATAATTGGGTCCAATCGCAGTAAACGAAGATAATTGGCAATGGTAGACCTTTTTTTTCCTACCCTGTCACTTAATTTTTCCTGTGTTAAACCTATTTCATTGATTAAACGATTGTAGGAAAGGGCAATTTCAATTGGATCCAGATCCTGGCGTTGAATATTTTCAACCAGAGCCATTTCAAGAGACTCCTGGTCATTAGCAATTCTGATATATGCAGGAATTGTCTTTAGGCCAATTAATTTAGAAGCTCTATACCTTCTTTCTCCAGAAACCAACTGAAATTTGTTAAAGTCAGATTTTCTAACTGTAATTGGCTGAATAACTCCTAATTCATTTATTGAGGAAGCCAATTCCTTAAGGGTTTCATCGTTGAAATGGGAACGAGGCTGAAATGGGTTAACATCAATCGTATCGATATCGAGCTCTACAATATTACCAACAACTTTGTCGGCATTTCTATCTGACACCGAATTAATATCATTTTCCGGATCTTTAAGCAGAGCAGAAAGTCCTCTTCCCAAAGCCTGTTTCCTTGTTGCTTTCGCCATTATACCTTCTCTCTATTTTTTTTCAATAGTTCGTTGGCCATATTCAGGTAGTTGGATGCACCTTTACTACTGGCATCATATTTTATAATGCTTTCTCCATAACTGGGGGCTTCCCCCAGACGAACATTCCGCTGAATAATCGTGTCAAAAACCATATCAGAGAAATGTTTCTTGACCTCTTCGACAACCTGATTAGAAAGTCGTAATCTGGAATCATACATGGTTAATAACATACCTTCAATATCTAATTCAGGATTGTGAATCCTTTGCACACTTTTTATAGTGTTTAATAATTTTCCAAGTCCTTCCAGCGCAAAATATTCGCACTGTATCGGAATAATTACCGAGTCTGCTGCGGTTAAAGCATTTAGTGTAAGCAGGCCCAAAGAAGGTGCACAGTCAATTAGAATATAGTCGTACAAAGCTCTTAAATCGCCAATGGCTTTCTTCATCATATATTCCCTTTCATCCTTATCCACCAGTTCTATTTCAATGGCTACAAGGTCTATATGTGCAGGAATTAAGTCTACATTCGGAGAGGAGGTGTTTATAATTGTTTCTCCCGCGGTCTTTGTATGCTCCATTAACTGGTAAGTACCAATCTGAATTTCATCTACGTTAATACCTAATCCGGAAGTTGCATTGGCCTGGGGATCGGCATCAATTAGTAATACCTTTTTTTCCAGTACACCCAGCGAGGCAGCCAGATTGACTGTGGTGGTAGTTTTACCAACCCCACCCTTTTGGTTTGCGATAGCAATAATCTTGCCCATAATTGAAGTAAGTTAGGGGTTAAAAATACGATTATTTACAATGCACAAAAAAGTATTTTGTTAACACAAAGTGAATAACTCTGGCAAAAGCGTTAAAGTTGGTTAAAGAATGGCTACAGGCTAAATTATCTTAGTATCCAACCGGTTAATCAATCAAAACTTCAAGTATCTGGATAGCAGCATTACTAATTTTGGTGCCAGGCCCAAATACAGCGGCTGCACCAGCATCAAACAAATATTGATAATCCTGTTTGGGAATAACACCACCTACTATTACCATAATATCCTCTCTGCCATATTTTTTTAATTCTTCCAAAACTTGCGGCACTAAAGTTTTATGTCCGGCAGCCAAAGAAGAAACACCGAGAATATGGACATCATTCTCCACGGCCTGTTTAGCGGCTTCTGCTGGTGTTTGGAATAAAGGTCCTATGTCTACATCGAACCCGAGATCTGCATATCCTGTAGCTACAACTTTCGCACCACGATCATGCCCGTCTTGCCCCATTTTTGCGATCATTATCCTGGGTCTTCGGCCTTCCTGAACTGCAAATTCATCTGCCAATTCCCTGGCTTTCTTAAAACTTTCGTCGTCCTTAATTTCTTTGGCGTACACTCCTGTAAACGATTGAATTTTTGCTTTGTATCTTCCAAAAGCAACTTCCAGAGCATCACTTATCTCACCTAAAGTTGCTTTGGCCCTGGCGGCTTCTATTGCTAAAGCTAACAAATTGTTTTCATCCTGAACAGATTTTCCCTCTGATTTATCCTTTGCCGCTTGGGTTAATTTTTGAAGGATACGTCTTACCTCAGTATTGTCTCTCTCTTGTTTTAATTTTACTAATCTTTCTATTTGTTGTCTTCTAACTTCTGCATTATCTACCTCCAGAATTTGTAATTCATCTTCTTCTTCCAATTGATATTTGTTAACCCCCACAATAATATCCTGGCCGCTATCTATACGAGCCTGTTTTTTTGCGGCAGCTTGTTCAATACGCATTTTGGGGATACCTGCTTCAATTGCTTTGGTCATTCCGCCATGTTCTTCTACTTCCTGAATGAGATCCCAGGCTTTTTTAGCTATTTCATCTGTTAAATATTCTACATAATAACTGCCCGCCCATGGATCGACTGTTTTGGTAATTTTTGTTTCTTCCTGGAGATAGATTTGTGTATTTCGGGCAATGCGTGCAGAAAAATCTGTAGGTAAGGCAATGGCTTCATCCAAGGCATTGGTATGAAGGCTTTGAGTACCTCCCAGAGCGGCTGCTAATGCCTCAATGGCGGTTCTAGCAACATTGTTGAAGGGATCTTGCTCGGTAAGACTCCAACCACTGGTCTGACAATGAGTTCTAAGTGCCAATGATTTCTGATTTTTTGGATTGAACTGTTTAACAAGTTTAGCCCATAGCATTCTTCCCGCCCTCATTTTAGCAATTTCCATAAAATGATTCATTCCAATCGCCCAAAAAAAAGAAAGCCTTGGAGCAAACTGATCAATATCCAGACCAGCTTTCAATCCAGTTCTAATATATTCCAGACCATCCGCAAGAGTATAAGCAAGTTCAATATCGGCAGTAGCTCCCGCTTCCTGCATATGATAGCCGGAAATACTAATACTGTTAAATCTGGGCATATACTTACTTGTAAATTCAAAAATATCTGCTATAATCTGCATAGAAGGTGCAGGTGGGTAGATGTAGGTATTTCTAACCATAAATTCTTTCAGAATGTCGTTTTGAATAGTGCCTGCGAGCTGCTGAGGAGATACTCCTTGTTCTTCGGCTGCAACTACATAAAAAGCCATAATAGGCAGAACCGCACCATTCATGGTCATTGACACAGACATCTTATCTAATGGAATTCCGTCGAATAAAATTTTCATATCCTCAACAGAATCAATTGCTACACCGGCTTTACCTACATCTCCTACCACTCGTTCGTGGTCGCTGTCATAGCCTCTGTGCGTGGGTAGGTCAAAAGCAACAGAAAGACCTTTTTGACCTGCAGCCAGATTGCGCCTGTAAAAAGCATTGCTTTCATGTGCTGTTGAGAAACCTGCATACTGTCTTATTGTCCATGGTCTTCGGACATACATGGTAGAATACGGACCGCGTAAATTTGGTGCAATACCGGCAGCAAAATTTAGATGTTCTAAATGTCCAATATCATTTTTAGATAAAAAGGATTTTACCGGAATATCTTCGGCAGTAATAAAATCTGGTGTTTTTGATTCTTTTTGTCCGTTAAGATTAACAGGACTTATGACTAAGTGTTGAAGCTCTTTTCTACTCATGATCCAATCTTATTTTTTCTGACGATTCTGACAGACGAGTTTCGAATATTGGTTCAATAATGGTTTTTCTTAAATTATTTTTTTTAAAAGGATTTTTTTCCAATTCCTGCTTCATTTTTTCCATTTCACTAAGATATTTATTGCTACCCACTAATACCTCGTCTCCGGAATCATAACGAATTTGCTGTTTTAGAGCGCTTTCCTTGATTTTTCTTTGGATATTATGAGCTTTTAACTGTTTTAAAAAACCATTACCTTGCTCGATTTGTTTAAAAATATGTAGTGCTTTTTCTGCAAGTTGTTGTGTAAGTACTTCTATATAATAAGCCCCATCTGAAGGATTCGAAATTTTGTCTAAATAACTCTCCCCTTTTAAAATCAGTAATTGATTTCTGGCTATTCGCTCCCCAAAATCATTGTTTTTATGATATACTGCATCATATGATAAATTATAAACAGTATCTGCTCCGCCCAGAATTGCAGACATGCACTCTGTTGTCGTTCTTAGCAGATTTACGTTGTAATCATATATAGTCTTGTTTCGTTTGGAAGGGCAAGCCAAAATATGACAATCCGCAAAAATTCCGAATTCAGCGGCGATTGTTTTCCAGAGTAGGCGTAATGCTCTTAATTTAGCAATCTCAAAAAAGTAATTTCCATCTACAGCCACTTTAAAGCTAACTTTCAATTCAGAATGCAATAGTTTTTCCTCATTCAAAAAATTAAGATATTCACTTGCATGTCCCAGAGCGTAGGCCAATTGCTGGGTTCTGTTGGCTCCGGCATTTTGATAGAGTGAAACATCAATACTTAATGTTGGAGTGTTTTCAGCCTCCTTTAAAATTTCTTTGAGAGCAGCATGATCTGATTTAAAATCTTTAAACCAATTTCCAGTTCGGCAAAAATTACCCAAAATATCAATATGAAAATATATATTCCCTTTGCCGCTATCGGTACTTGAAAGAAGATCTTTCATATATGCCGCGGATAGAAATTGAAATTGAAAGTGTATAGGGATTGAATTTATATCAATACCCTTCAAGATCTCTTTTGGTTTTAGATCAGGGTTAGTTAAGGTAAAAATCAAACTTTCTGCTCCTTTTTTTAAGGATTTTATTGCCTTTTTATTTGCTTCTATGCTATCTGTAACCAAAATATGTTGTCCAACCAACCAGTTAGAAGCTGAATTACGGGAACTCACCAGGTTTTCAACCAGATCGTCGGCCATGTAAAAGGGTTTCACTTTAATGCCCTCCGGGGATTCCCATATCAGTGTTTCATTGTAATCTGCACCTTTTAAATCTGCCTGTATTTTTTGCTTCCATGCTTTTGCGGAAACTGAAGGGAAATTGGCGAATAATTGTTCTTTAATCATCTCCTTTTTGTTTTATACTATCCTCATACTCAATCAAATAAATTTCCTCATTCTTTTTCTTAAGATAATAGTTTTCCCGAGCAAATTTTTCCAATTCTTTAGGGTCTGAGAGTTGTTTAATAATTTCTTTATCCTTGGCAATTTCCTCTTTCAGGAATTCCTGCGTCTTTTCTAATTTTTGGATTTCTTTCCTCAATTCCATATGAATAAGGAGCGAATTTGTATCAAAAAAAGCCATCCAAATGACAAATGCAGTAAGTACCAGTACGTAGATATTTGTTAATATTCCAAACCATTTCTTTTTTCTGATAGCTTTAAAACCCATTAGCCTAATTTTTCATTAATGATAGTGCGTACTATGTCTACGGCTACTGTATTGTATTTATTATTTGGAATAATTATGTCGGCGTATTCCTTGGTGGGTTCTATGAACTGATCGTGCATGGGTTTTAATGTGGTCTGATATCTGCTAAGTACTTCTGACAAGTCCCTTCCTCTTTCATTTATATCTCTTTTAAGTCTTCTTATCAGGCGTTCATCAGAATCGGCGTGAACATAAATCTTGATATCGAACATCTCCCTTATCAGTGGGTTGGTCATGATCAAAATCCCCTCAATAATCATTACTTTTCTGGGGTGTGTTCTAATTGTATCATTGGTTCTGTTGTGTTTGGGGAAAGAGTATACTGGTTGATCAATAGGTTCTCCCTGCCTTAATATATTTAGATGTTCAGCTAAAAGTTCAAAGTCAATTGCCCGGGGATGATCAAAATTAATTTTAGAACGCTCTTCAAAACTTAAGTGTGACAGGTCATTATAATAAGAATCCTGAGATATTACACCAACTTCTTCATTTGGGAGTTCGTTAATAATTTGATTAACAACGGTGGTTTTGCCACATCCAGTTCCTCCCCCAATACCAATTATTAACATATTGATTCGATTTGTATCAAAAATACAGATTTGGGATGATATTTATCCAGTCAACAGTATTACTTTTCCAACTGCATAATTAAAATATCATATATGGTTAAAATATGATAATATTCATATTCCGAATAATGTTTTAGAAATAAATTTGTAAAATATAAATTGATAATTTGGCCTTAATTGAGATATTACAGATATCAACTAAGGCATTATATATTGTGCTTTGCAAATACCGATTTTCAATTACAATTAACCTAATATTTAATGCCATTTTTATAATGGAAATCATAAAATTTCAATACCTTATTAATCTTTTCCAGGAAAACCATTTTAACTAGTTCTAACTAAAATATCTATGAATAATTCGTTTAAGGTTGTCGTAGACAATACACAAGAGTTTAAGATAAACAGCGATGACATCTCGAAAATAGACACCCTGCAAACCTCATCTAATTCATATCATATATTAAAGGAAAATAAGTCTTTTTCGGCAGAAGTGATAGAAAAAGATTTTTATAGGAAAAGGTATACTGTTAAGATTAACAATAGTTCTTATGAAGTCGTTATTTCTGATAGCCTGGACCTTTTAATAAGCGATATGGGTTTTGCAATTTCTTCTGCAAGGGATATTGATTCAATATCGGCTCCAATGCCTGGGCTGATATTAGAGATACATGTCAGAATTGGACAGGCTGTGAATGAGGACGATCCTTTATTAATATTAGAAGCTATGAAAATGGAAAATATAATTACCTCACCCAGGGATGGAATTATTAAAAGTATTTCGGTAAAGAAAAGTGAATCTGTTGATAAAAACCAATTATTGATTGAATTTGAATAAGGAACTCATTATGAAAAAAATACTAATTGCAAACAGAGGTGAGATTGCCATCCGCGTAATGCAAACGGCGCAAAAAATGGGGATTAAAACAGTGGCTGTCTATTCTAAGGCAGACCGGAATGCACCTCATGTAAAGTTTGCAGATGAGGCAGTTTGTATTGGGGAGGCTCCGTCTAACCAATCCTATTTACTTGGATCAAAGATTATTGAAGTAGCCAAAAAGTTAAATGTAGACGGGATTCATCCCGGATATGGGTTCTTAAGTGAAAATGCCGATTTTGCTGAAGAAGTTGAAAAAAATAAATTAATTTTTATAGGCCCTAAATCTAAAGCAATACGGGTAATGGGTAGTAAACTTGCTGCCAAGGATGCGGTTAAGAATTATGATATTCCTATGGTTCCCGGCATTGATGAGGCCATTACTGATGTTAAGAAAGCTAAGGTAATTGCCAAAGAAATAGGTTTCCCTGTTTTAATAAAAGCTTCAGCAGGAGGGGGAGGCAAAGGGATGAGAGTGGTTGAGGAAGAAAAGGATCTGGAATCACAAATGAACAGAGCTATTAGCGAAGCCACATCTGCATTTGGTGATGGGTCTGTTTTTATTGAAAAATA
>CBDUGN010000109.1:0-11946 GCA_965366915.1 uncultured Eudoraea sp.
GAGCATCTATTGCAAAGAAGCTGGTATCTCCCGGTGCCGGACCAACTCCTAAGGATCCTGCCTCAGGGGCCATCTTCCATGTACCGGCTATTACAGGTGGTACATCCCTTATAAGTTTGAATTGCCAGAACACACCTGCACTTACCTCAATGATCACATTCATTGTGTTATTGTTATCGGTAAAAGTTACATTGTACGTAATGGATGATGGAACTGCAACATTAGGAAGTTCACCCTGGTTATTAGCCTTGGCCAGACCTATGTAAGCACCGGTTCCATTGACAGTAATAGTTCCTGCCCCTTCATCATAAGAGTAGGTGGCCATGGCCGAACCATCATGTGGTGCAACCGGAGCTCCACAGGCATCTGAGCCTCCCTGCCAGGCTTCGATCCAAGTCTCGGCTCCAAGGACATTCGCAAAGGAACCATCAGCTCCAAATACATAAGAATCATCAAAATAACAGGCTCTGTCTATTACGCCCTGAGCATCTATTGCAAAGAAGCTGGTATCTCCCGGTGCCGGACCAACTCCTAAGGACCCTGCCTCAGGGGCCATCTTCCATGTACCAATGAAATCTGAAGCAACAATGTCATTTGGCGACTCAATACTCACAATCTCAGAAGCCTCAATAGAAGCTGCTCCTGCTCCCCTGGCCACAACCCTGACCGTATAGTCCCCAATCTCTGAATAGACATAAGTAGAAGTTTCTCCCGCCATTATAGTCGTAGGCTCTTCATTTTCAACCTCCCCAAAATATATATCAAAGACCGTTGCATTGGTTGCTGTTGGTGCCACAGATATCTCAAAAGGATTCGATTCTGAAGCGGTGATATTCAATTCCAAATCGGTTGGGGCAGCAAATGAAATAGTTACTATTCGGCTTAACTCACTTTTTAACCCGGTTAATCCAACCGCTACAATTCTTAAAGTAAATTCGCCTTCTGCATATACATGAACAGCGGTTTCACCAAGGGCTACCAGTGTAGGTTCCTCATTTTCTACATCCCCGAAATAAACCTCAAAAGAAGATGCACCAACTGCAGATGGTGTAACACTTACTTCACCAGATTCATCCTGGGCTATATTAAACTCTGCACTAACAGCTGTAGGGGCAGATATTTGCTGCAATGCATATGAAGTTTCCTTCTTTGTGCATGCATTAAATAAGTTAATTACTAAAAATAGTACCGATAATTGCTTTATAATTTTCATTTGTTCAAAGTTTATTTTTTATTAATAACCCGGATTTTGTGCCCACCGGTTACCAGCTAATTCTATTTCTATAGAAGGAATTGGGAATAATTCATTTTTTCCGGATGTAAATCCATCTATTTCCTGAGCAGCACGGCCGGTTCTTACCAAATCAAAAAAGTGATGGCCCTCACCAACCAGTTCAACCCTTCTTTCCTTATATATGGCCGTGGTCAATGAACTACCTGTGTCGGTTATATTGCCTAAACCAGCCCTGTTTCTTACCCTGTTCAGATATTGCTGGGCCTTATTTTCGTCAATACCACCCCTATTATTTGCTTCCGCTGCCATCAGCAAAACGTCTGCAAAACGAATGGCTCTGTAGTTATTGGGATTTGTAAGGTTGGCGTCACCAGTATTTAAATCGCCTAATCTGGGAATATATTTTCTATTGTAGTATCCTGTATGCTCAAATCCTTCTGTATAAGATACTCCGGGATTTTGGGCCGCCCATGCCTCAATATCTAAAATGGCCACATCTTTTCTCAGGTCTCCGGCTTCAAACTCATCTACAACTTCCTGCCTGGGAACATTAAAACTAAAGCCAGATTCAAACTCAGGTCCCGTGTAGTTTCTAATACCATTAAAACCGACAGCCACATTACCCTCACTACATTGAAGGCATTCAAACCCTGCACCTTCTTCGTCTGTATACTGAACTTCAAAGACAGATTCAATATTATTCTCATTGTCATTTTCGAACATGGTGCTATAATCTGCCAGCAAATCATAAGGTCCATTGTTGATAACATCATCTAAGACGGCAGCAGCTTCTGAAAACTTATCCTGATATAAATAAACCTTTCCTAAAAGAGCCTGAGCAGCTCCTTTTGTTACCCTGCCTATTTCGCTTTGCGTATCTGGAAGATTTGCCGATGCAAATATTAAATCCTGTTCAATTTGGGCATAAACCTCTTCCTTAGGTGTTCTATCAACTACATCCTGGTCTCCAAAAAGTAATCTTTTATCTACGGCAAGCGGAACATCTCCAAACCACTTCACGAGTTCAAAATAATAGTACGCCCTAAGGAAAGTCGCTTCTGCAATAATTACATTTCTATTGGGGAACTCCGTTTTATCCTTAAACTCCAAAATATAATTGGCTCTGTTTACGCCCGCAAACATCCAATTCCAGATATCCCTTAATTGTGCATTTACAGGTGTATGTACCATTTTATCTACTTCCTGTATTCCGGGTACGTCTGTAGCACTTTCGCCCCCGGCAATCGTATTGTCTGAAGCAATTTCACCTAACAGAACATTTAAGTAGCTGGACTGCAGTAAATCATAGGCCCCAATAAGAGCATCCTCGTAGTCTGCCTGTGAGTTAAAGAAATTTTCAGAGTCTTCATTAAATGAATCTACATCAACAAAACTGTCACTGCAAGAGAAAGCAACAAAAGCAGAAATAAAGGCGATCAATGAATATTTAGTTATGTTATTTTTCATCTTTACTACTTTTAAAATTGAAAATTAAGTCCTAATAAAAAGGTTCTGGGCACCGGATAAAAACCCTGATCTATTCCAGCTCCTATAGGCGCTCCGGAAGAGGCACTTGGATCATACCCCTTATATTTGGTTAAGGTAAAAAGGTTGTTCACCGAAATATAAAAACGAAGTTTATCTATCCCCGCTTTTTCAACTACGCTAACAGGTAAGGTATACCCTATTTGCGCATTTTGTAATCTAACAAATGAACCATCCTCTACATAGAAATCTGAAAATAGTGTATTTTGGGTAGCTCCGGTAGTCACTCTTGGAAAAGAATTTGTAGATCCTTCTCCGGTCCACCTGTTCAAGGTGTATACCGATTTGTTTACCAGAGGCTGATTTCGCTCATAATTTCTTACAATATCATTGCCTATTGAAGCAAAAGCATAAGCGGTAAAATCAAAGTCTTTGTATTTAGCTGAAAAATTTAAGCCCATGGTTGCATTTGGTATGGGGTTTCCAAGATCTGTTCTGTCATCTGAGTCTATCACCCCATCTCCATTAATATCCACAAATCTTAAATCGCCCGGAGCCGCATCCACCTGAGTAGCGTGAGCATCAACTTCTGCCTGATTCTGAAAAATACCGTCGGTTTGTAGTCCATAGAAATATCCGATAGGCTTACCACTTTCCATTCTCGATGGGGGTTCCTGACCTACGCCAAAAGATCCGGCAGCAATAAACCCAACGCCATTATTCACAGAGACTACTTTGTTATTTAAAAATGTAACATTATAATTTATTCCAAAGGTGAAGTCGTTTGCAGAGTTATTGCTATATCCCACAGCAAATTCAAATCCACTGTTATCAACAATACCTGCATTTACAACTGGTGGCTGAGACCCTGGAGCTGCAGCACCCAAAATTCCTGAAACCGGCGGTTGCAATAAGAGTCCGTCTGTTCTTTTATTAAAATAATCTGCTGTGACATCTACCCTATTGTCAAATAACCTCATATCTACACCTACATCCAAGGTTTTTTGTTGTTCCCATTGAATTTCAGGATTTGAAAGCACTCCTACCGCCTTTCCAAAAACAAGTTCATTAGAAAATACATATGCGGCTTCACCGGATAAAATCGATCTAAAAGCATTACTGGGTATTCTGTCATTTCCAACTATACCATAACTTCCTCTGAATTTCAAGAAGTTAATTAGCTTGCTATCTTCCAAAAAGGCTTCATCTGAAGCTACCCATCCAACGGAACCTGAAGGAAAATAACCAAATCTATTATTGGGTCCAAACTTAGAAGATCCGTCCCTTCTTATTATAGCTGAAACAAGGTATTTGCCTTTATAATTGTATTGGGCTCTAAGGAAGTAAGATAATAGCCTATCCCTAAACTCACCGCTTAATCCACTATCCTTTAAGCCATTCTGCTGATCTACGGTGTCTTCTATTTTGGCCGAAGCAAAATCTACATCCGATTCAAAAAATCCCTGTGTAGTTCCGGAGAATATACCACTGGTTTCAAATACAGATGTTCCCAGGGTTCCTTTTATATTATGATCTTCACCCAGGGTTTTATCATAATTTATAAAGGCGTCAAACGTGTAGTCCCTGAATATATCCTTATTCACGAAAAGCGCAGGTCTGCCAGTATTATTGAAGACTTTTCCTGAACCATAAAATACCGTGGGGTTAAGTATTTTTCCTTTTACTTCTGCATAGTTAAACTGAAGACTGGCCTCAGCAGTAAAATCTTCAAGAAACTTATAGCTCGCGCCTATTTTTCCGCTTATCTTGTCTACATTAGTCTGATTAAAGGTATTTGCAACCTGAGCCAAAGGATTAATTACTTCATTACCCAGGCCTTCAGCAAGGGTAAATTCGCCATTACTATCTTTTACGGCAAAAGTAGGTGCGTTATTAAGAGCATTAAATAATACTGATCCCAAACTGTTTTCAGGAAGTGTTTTGCGATTCGTACCAGTATATAGGAGGTTGGCCACCACATTGAAATCTTCAAAAATTTCTGAATTTAAGTTAACTCTGGTGGTATATCTCCTAAAGTTAGCTTTAGGACCACCAACAATACCATCCTGTGTTAAAAAAGAAGATGCCGCGGAGAATGTTGTTTTTTCACCACCTCCGCTTACAGTAATATTCTGGTTAATTACAGGAGCTGTTTGGAATACTTCATCTTGCCAGTTGGTTCCTCTCCCTAAGGAAGAAACATCCGGATAAGGAGAGCTTCCTCCACCTGCAGCAAAAGCTTCGTTAACAATAATAGCATATTCCGTAGCGTCCAAAACGGGAATTTGTCTGGAAGTTTGTTGAAATCCTCCCCAGGCATCATAATTAAATTTCAATTCGGTATTGCGCTTACCTGTTTTAGTAGTTATAAGAATTACCCCATTCGCAGCCCTTACACCATAAATACCTGCTGTGGCATCCTTAAGAATATTAATACTTTCAATATCACTTGGATTAATAACGCTTAAGTCTTCAATAACGTTTCCGTCTACCAAAATTAATGGCCTGTTATCTCCATTGGTAGAAATACCCCTAATTCTGATATTTGAACCACTACCCGGTGAACCAGATTCTGCAGTAACCTGTACCCCGGCAACTTGTCCCTGAAGGGCCTGCTCTATTCTAGTTGGATTTAATTCTTCAATACTTTCTGAACCTACAACCGCAACCGCTCCTGTAAGTTCTTTTTTGGTTTGCGTTCCATAACCCACAACAATTACCTCATCCAATGCACTAACATCATCCTGCATGACAATAGTTAACGGATTTGCATTTTGTATTGTTACTTCCTGTGTAATAAATCCCAAATAAGAGAATACGAGTATATCACCTACACTGATATTATCAATAATAAAATTTCCATCAAAATCTGTGGTGGTTCCTCTTGTTTCGTTCTTAACAATAACATTTACACCAGGTAAGGGCTGATCAAAGGATACATCCTTTACAATTCCGCTTATGGTCAGGTCCTGACCCCAAAGGCCAGACGTACAACAGAGGAGGGTAAGAAATAAAACAAAGTACTTCATGTGTAGTATATTTTGAAGTAGCAATATATTGTTAAAATTAAAGCTATTATCATAAGCCACCACTACAAAAAACATACATAATAAAATTCTTGTATGGTTTTTATCAAATCCTCAAAAATATCCCCAAAATATTATGGGTATACAATTTTATTGAAGAATTTAAAAATCAATAAAGTATTTGAATTCTTTAGTTTGTATAGGTAATGTTGTGGTAATAATATAGATTGATGTAACAAGCTAAAGGCTTAAAATGTAGTCTGTTAAGCTTTCTTCATGCAAAAGATTGATTTTTTTACGCAAACGATATCGTTTCACTTCGACACTGCGCACAGATATATTTAGTAATGGAGCGATTTCCTTAGACGACAGATTTAATCTCAGATAAGCACATAAGCGAAGATCATTGGATGACAATTCTGGATGTGATTTTTTGATCTTTTTGAGAAATCCCTTGTCTGCATTGTTAAATGCCTCCTCAAAAAATTTCCAATCATCCGAATTATTTATATTGCGATCTATAGTCCTTATTACCGATTTAACCTGCTCTGTACTTTCAGATTCCTTCAATTGATCCTTAATTGCATTGAGAAACTGATTTTTGCGAATTATACTCATTGTTGAGACAGCCAATTCACGGTTTTTACTATCAATTTTTGATTTCAACTGCTCGTTCTTCATTTGGATAATCTTCTGCTGGGCCTTTAACTTTCTCTGCTTTAGTTTCTTTTTATTCTCCTGAAGGAGGCGATTTTGTTTTTTGTTGTAATAACGCCGATATGTCTTATGAATTATAAACCCGATAAATACTATTAGCAGAATATATCCTAAAATTGCCAAATTGGAAAGGTACCATGGTCTTTTAATCTTAAATGAATAAGAAGCAGTGTTATTGGTGAGTGTATTTCCAACTTTTCCTCTAACGCTAAATTTATAGTTCCCATAGGGTAAATTATTAAATGATATTTCGGGTATTGAAGACCAGCTGCTCCAATCATTGTAAATTCCATCCAATTTATATTGATAATATACTTCTGAATATTTATCAAACTCAGCTACCGCATATGAAAAATTAAGGTTATTGTCTTCATAATCAATTTCATTGCCATCATTAAACGGAATTCTGTCATTTGGATGATTATAGAATTCCTTGGAAATTGAATTAATATTGATCGCATATTCTTTAGGTTTAATTTTATCTAAATCCAATGTTAAATATCCATTAGAAATTCCTATAAGATAAAGTCGTTCATTCAAGGGTGTAATAGACTCAAATCCCGGGACGCCCAGATCTCTTCTAAAATGATGTGGAACCGGTATTCTGACGGCTTGTGGCTCATTATTAAATTTACCGGGTGTAACATATACAATGTTGGATTCCGTAAATCCCCATAACCTATTTGCGTTATTATCGGCGTTTAATATCCCAATTATTCCTTCATCCACATTAAACAATTTACCTGTTAATAAGGTATCCAGGGTAAACTTCTTTTGGTTTCTATCATATTTAAAAACCCCATTGTTAGTTGTATACAAGGGATTGCCGTTATAAGAAATCAGGCTGGAACCAATACCTTTTGATGTCTCTTCTTCAATATTAAGTACTCTGTTTAAATCCTTATCGACAGAAATATTGAAAATCCCTTTGTACTCATGATTCACTAATATTTGATTTTCCTCAATTAATTCAATAAACCGGCTCGAAATATCAAATCCTTCTATTTTATTTCTAAACCTCCATTCATCATCTAATTTTTCAAGGACGCTCAATCCGGAATAATTTCCCTGCATTATTAAGTTTGGATTTTTACCTATGATCTTTAAATCCCAGGTCCCTGGAAAATCTGATATTTGTTTTGCCTGGTCTTCCTCAATAATAAAGGTTCCGTCATTATGACCACAGAACAACGTATCATCAATAGATCTGAGGCACCATACCTGTCCTATGGTATTTTCTATAAACTCAAAATCACCTTCCTCATTCAACTTTTTATAAAACAAGCCCTGATTTGTACCCAGGTAAAGTTTATTATCAAATACTATGGAAGCGTAAACAACCCCTAATTTTCCGATTTTATCAATATATTCATTAAATGGAGAATCTAAATCTACAGAACTAATCCCGTTATCCAATCCAAGCCATAAATTGTTCTCAGCATCCTCAAAAATTGTAAGTACCGTATTGTTGTTTAAGCCTTTCTCCTGGTTAATTTTTCTGATTATCCGACCCTTAGCATCCAGATGATAAATGCCGTTTGAAATTGTCCCTAAAATAAAACTGCCATCTTTCAGCCGCAAACTACTATAAATATTTATAGTGGCCACCTCCTTGCTCATTTCTGTATCCCATCTTTTAAGACCTTCAGAATTAAGATAGTAGAAGTCACTG
This sequence comes from uncultured Eudoraea sp., assembly GCA_965366915.1. Taxonomy (GTDB): domain Bacteria; phylum Bacteroidota; class Bacteroidia; order Flavobacteriales; family Flavobacteriaceae; genus Eudoraea. Next base: position 8,135 of record CBDUGN010000109.1, read on the forward strand.
CTCTCGGTAAGTACTAATAGCTGTTTATCAACGGCAAATATCCCAATAATAATATTACTCATAATAACCGGATCATGGGAGACCAGGACCGATTTGCCATTTTCAATTCTGAACATACCTCCATTGTCTTTTTGAAAATAAATGGTTCCTTCTACGTTGAATATTTTTGCCCTGACAGTTTTGGAAGGGAGGATATCAAAAGTTCTATCCTCGGTATTATAAATATAGATACGATCTAAAGTCTGGAATAGCAACCATTTTTCGTATTCAAGGATATTCCAGAATTGTTCATCTTCAATAAGGTCTTTTTCAAGTTGACCTAAGAGCGAAAAATAATCCAAATCTCCGAATTCATTTCTTTTCCAATAGCCGAATTCCATGTAGCAGCCGGTATATATTATATCATCAACCACGTGAACAGATCTTATTAAAGTACCGTTAGGAGAAGGATACAATTTCCATTGCGCGCCATTAAATTCAAGCAAACCCTCATTATTGGCTACGTAAATAAACTTTTCGTCGGATTGGGAAATTGCCCAATTTTGTGTTCCTGCACCGTAATCATAGGGTGCATAGTTCTGAATAGGAGGTAATTCCTGAGTATAAACCAGGAAATTGCAAAATAATAAAAGTAGAATAAAGGTTATTCTCAAACTAGGCGTATAAAGAGGAACTATTCTTTTAAAGTTAAGAAAAGAATATTATATCACTAATTAATACCGAAGCATATTGGAACTCAGACGATCTCGGCACTTAATCCTGCTTGCAGTAATTTGGTGCAGCGAGGTTCTAATTCCTTATACTCCCCGGTTTTAACGGTACATTTACCTTTGTAGTGAACTATTAACGAACATTGCTCCGCCTGTTCAGGGGTATGTTCACAAACATCAATTAATGTGAGTATGACATGTTCAAAGGTATTTACTTCATCATTAAACAGCACTATTTCATTATGTTTCACCGTCTCCTCATCCAAAAGTAGTTCTTCGGAGACTTTTTCCTTAGTACTCATACAGATAGGTTTTTGTATAAACTAAAATACATATTTTGAGGCAACCCAGTTATTTTTTTCCAAATTTTCTTGAAATGAAAGTCCATTTGCCTCACATTCTTTTGAAATTAGGGGAATATCCTCTTTGTAAAACCCACTTAAAAGCAAAACTCCTCCTTTTTTCAAGTGCTGAATATAAATAGAGATATCTGAAAGTAAAATATTGCGATTAATATTCGCCATGATGATATCATAATTTTGATTTGTCAATAAACTAACATCACCTTCAAACACATTTATCTGCTCACAACTGTTCCCGGCAACATTTTCCACGGCATTCAGATAACTCCAGTTATCTATATCTATTGCATCTACGGACCCGGCGCCTTTCATAGCAGCCAGAATGGCTAAAACCCCAGTTCCACAACCCATATCCAATACAGATTTATCAATAAAATCAAGTCCCAAAACCAATTGAAGCATCATATGGGTAGTCTCATGATGCCCTGTACCAAAACTCATCTTAGGGGTTATGACTATATCAAAAGTAACATCCGGTTTATCATGGAAAGGAGCTCTTACAACACATTGGTTGTCAACGTTGATGGGTTCAAAATTCTTTTCCCACTTTTCATTCCAGTTTTCCTGTTCAATTTCCGATACTCTATAATCGATACTATAATTTTCATTGGAAAGAATTTGAACATTCCGCAATGCTGTAGGGTTCCAGTTATTCTTTTTTACATAGGCAAGCAGTCCATCCTGTTTTTCTACAAAACTGTCAAAACCAAGTTCGCTCAGTTCAGCAATTAAGATATCCGTAGCCGGTTGTAAGGGATTTATGGAAAATTGATATTCCAGAAAGATTTCCTGCATTTAGGTTCAGATGGCCTTTACAATGGCAATGAAGTCATCTGCTACCAAAGCAGCACCTCCTATTAGACCTCCATCCACATCGGGTTTTGAGAATATCTCACGAGCATTCGCAGGTTTTACACTACCCCCATACAAAATGGATACTTCATTTGCTATTGAAGCGTCATAAGCTTCCGTTATGGTCTTCCGGATAAAAGCATGCATCTCCTGGGCTTGTTCCGGAGAGGCAGTTTCTCCAGTACCAATGGCCCACACCGGTTCATAGGCAAGGACAATTTGTGACCATGCATCAGCCGGTAATTCAAAAAGGCCGTTTTTTAGTTGGGATTCTACTACATTAAAATGATTGCCGGCCTTTCGCTCTTCCAATTCCTCACCAAAGCAAAATATTACCCGCATTTTATTTTCCAATGCTGCCTTTACTTTTTTGGCCAAAAGTTCGTCTGTTTCGCCAAAGTACGCCCTGCGTTCTGAATGTCCGATAATCACAGTATCTACATTGATGTTTAGAAGCATATCAGCTGAAATTTCACCGGTAAAGGCTCCACTTTTTGCATAATGCATATTTTGGGCGGCAACTTTTATATCTTTGGATTCCAAAGTACGGGCTGTTTCTGCAAGATTTACATATGTCGGTGCTACAATAACCTCTGCTTCAGTATCGGGCATTTTATCCAATATCTCACCCAATAATACCTGTGTTTCACTTAGGTTCTTATTCATTTTCCAATTTCCGGCAACAATTTTACTTCTCATTTTGAATTCTTTTATGTTTACAATATATGTTGTTTGCTTCTAATTATTTATAAGGATTTGATTCCTTTGCGTCCAGAATAAATCTAATTAAACTCTAAATCTTTAATATCATTATAGTGCACTTTTTGCGTTATAGTACCTTTTTCAAGGGTCAAAAGTCCCGGGTTAGACCTGACAATAGTCTTTAAGGTAGTCTCATCTGTAAAATAAAATTCAAAGCCCAACTTGTATTCTTTAATAATCTTATCCGTCCATTCCTCATTAGATGCTGACATTCCTATAACTTTGTATCCCATTTCGATAGCTTTATCGGTAACTTCTTTGACTCCTTCAAACGCCTCATAGTCACTTTTGGCCAGATCGTAGGCAACTATAATTAACAATTTTGCCTCTTGCATTAACAAAGCAGCAAAATCCTCACCCTGTTGTTCAATAGTAAAATCGTGTATAGGTGGTTCATATCCCTTCTGTATTTCCTTTGTCTCCACCCCAATAAATTCTCCTGCTACGTCGGGGTAATCCCCATTAGTCACCAGTACTTTTTCTTCTCCATTCACATCAAACTTCCACGCATATTCGAATACGGCTTTGGGAGCACCTTCGGGTACCTCCATCCCATCTTCTATATTCGCCCCAATCTTATATGCTCTGAAGTCTATTACAGGCAAGTGATTAAGAACAAAATTTCCATAGATAATACAAATCACCACAGATACCAAAGCAATAATCTGTCTTACACGCGGACTAAAAAGCGCCTTAATATGTCGTCTTCCAAAGTATAAAACAAGAATAAGCACCAGAAGGATGACATCTTTTGTAAAGGATTCCCATGGTGTCAATTTTATTGCATCACCAAAACAGCCGCAATCCGTGACCTTATTGAAATAAGCAGAATAAAAAGTAAGAAAAGTAAAAAACAAGATCATGAGCAGAAGGCTCCAAAGCGTAAATCTCTTATTATAGCCCATAAGTAAAAATACCCCTAAAACTACCTCAAAAATGACGACAAAAATAGATAAGGCCAATGCATAAGGCATTAAAAAAGGTAAATCCAGTACTCCCTGACTAAAGTATTCCTCTAATTTGAACGAGAACCCAACAGGATCATTAAGCTTTATAAAACCACTGATAATGAATAAAACCCCAACAAATACCCTGGAAAAGCCTACTAAGTGTTTCATGCAATTTT
>CBDUGN010000110.1:0-11937 GCA_965366915.1 uncultured Eudoraea sp.
CACCACAAAGCTTATTACACCTCAAAATAAATTAGCGATTGTTCCTAATGGGGCTATGGCCAATGGTAATATCATTAATTATACGGCTGAAGGTAAAATAAGAGTAGATATTGAAATTGGAGTGGACTATGGTGCAGATATAAAAAAGACAAAAGAGGTATTAATGAGTGTCCTTACTTCTAATGATAAAGTATTACAGGAACCTGCACCCTCTGTTAATGTATCTGAATTGGCCGACAGTTCCATAAATTTAGCGGTAAGGCCGTTCGCTAAACCAGAGCATTACTGGGATGTATATTTTAGTACAGTTGAGGATTGTAAAGTTGCGCTTGATAAAGCCGGAATTGAAATACCTTACCCGCATTTACAAGTACTTAAAAAGGAATAGCGTTTATTAGCATTCAAGCTTTAATAAAGGGCACTGTAAAATAGATTTGGTTACTATGTGCTTAAGAAGAGTTTGTTAAATACCGGTATAATTACTGGGGCTGATATTTTTTAATTCAGTCTTTAGCTCTTCATTTATTTCCAACTGATCAATAAATTCTGCAATGGATTTTTTGGTAATGCCTTCATTGGTTCTGGTGAGACCTTTTAATGCCTCATAAGGATTGGGATAACCTTCTCTTCTGAGGATAGTTTGAATGGCTTCAGCGACAACTGCCCAGTTATCTTCCAGATCTTTCTCAAATTTTGTTTTATTCAGCAGTAATTTGTTTAGTCCTTTAATAGAAGCCTTGAAGGCAATTAAGGTATGTGCAAAGGGTACTCCCACGTTGCGCAGTACTGTGCTGTCCGTTAAATCTCGCTGCAGACGCGATATTGGTAATTTCGAAGACAAATGTTCAAAAATAGCGTTGGCTATCCCTAAATTACCTTCGGAATTTTCAAAATCAATTGGATTTACTTTATGCGGCATTGCTGAAGAACCCACTTCTCCTTCTTTAATCTTTTGCTTAAAATAATCCATGGAAATGTAAGTCCACATATCCCTGTTTAAGTCAATTACAATGGTATTGATACGCTTAAGTGCATCAAATAACGCGGCCATATGATCATAATGCTCAATTTGAGTAGTTGGGAACGAATGAGATAACCCCAATTTATGCTGAATAAAATTTTGACCAAAATTTCGCCAATCCATGTCTGGGTAAGCTACTTTATGAGCGTTGTAATTCCCGGTTGCCCCACCAAATTTGGCGGCACTTGGAATGTCATTTAAGAGGTTAAACTGTTCCTCGAGTCTAACCACAAAAACATTAATTTCTTTACCTAAGCGGGTAGGAGATGCCGGTTGACCATGAGTTCTTGCAAGCATGGGGATATTGTCCCACCTTTTGACCAAAGTCCTTAGTAAAGCTGTTAACTCCATAAATAAAGGTACATAGACCTCATTCATAGCTTCTTTAATTGAATAAGGTATAGCTGTATTGTTAATGTCCTGAGAAGTAAGTCCAAAGTGGATAAATTCTTTATATTTATCTAACCCCAATGCATCGAACTTTTCCTTAATAAAATACTCGACTGCTTTCACATCGTGATTGGTGGTTTGCTCTATTTCTTTAATGGACAGAGCATCATCCAAGCTAAAGTTTTTAATTATATTCAGTAGGGAATTGACTTTTTCCTGAGATAATGCCGGGAGTTGAGGCAATTCCAATTCACTGAGCGCTATGAAGTATTCAATTTCAACCATAACCCTATATTTTATAAGGGCTTCTTCCGAAAAAAAGTTTGCCAGGGATTGGACTTTGGATCTGTATCTGCCGTCAATCGGTGAAATGGCGTTTAATTGATTTAACGACATATGATTTAAGATTGATTATTTTTTGAAAGATGTAAAGATACTTATATGCTTGAGAGATTAAAAGTATATTAGTGTGATAGTTGGGATTTTTAAATTACGCTGATTAAATTGTTTAGGTAATCCTTTATTGATTCTACTATTTCCTGGTAATTAAAGTAAGAACTTGTCTGGCTCTGGCTTTATATGCTGCGCTGCCTAAACTGTAATTCTGTTCCAATACCATTTGCAGTTCTGGTTGAATCCAATCCATTTTTTTGCTCAACAAATAGAGGCATGTCATTGAGTAGGCCTTAGGCGCTACTTTATGTTCACCTATCAACCAATCAAAACAGGATGTGGTTATTCTATCCAGGTGACGTTCCTTCAATGTAGTCTGTACCTCATTTTTTGATTTGGAGAAAAAAGCCTTCATGAGAATTTCACAAATTTTTGCCATTGGTCTTACGGATGAATCTAAATTTACTTTAGATATTCCTAAGGTAAAGGCATCAATATTTAATAGAATTAGATGAATGTCTTTTTTAGCGATAAATTCCAAAATCCAGCAGGCTTTTGATGAATAAACCAGTTTATCCTCAAATGCTATTGCCATTAACGGTGAAACTAAATGAGGATTATCAAGTATAACCTGGGTTACTTCAATGCGCTTAGCCCTGGTGCCGTTTACATAATTTAATGATTTGAATAAATCAGATTTAGTCACAAAATGTTGTATTTTAGTCTTTCAAAAGTGCCCCAAATGAAAGTAATGAAAAAAATAGCAAAATTGCTATTACTTCTTTTTGTTGCCATCCAATTTTTTAGACCGGAAAAAAATATCAATCAGGGCAATCATTTAGCGTCTTTCATAAATGAAACTAATCCACCTGAAAATGTAAAAACCATTTTGACCAACAGCTGTTATGATTGTCACAGTAACAACACGGAATATCCCTGGTATAATAATATTGCACCAGTTTCATGGTGGTTATCCAATCATATCAAAAAGGCTAAGGCCGATATGAATTTGTCTGATTGGGATAGCTATGGCAAAAGGCAAAAGGAACACAAATTAGAAGAAGTAATAGAGGTAATTGATGCAAGAGAGATGCCACTCAGGCAATATATCTGGTTTCATCCGGATGCCAGACTTACCAAGGAGGAAAGTGAAGCCTTGATGGAATGGGCAAGACATACTAAAGTTCTTTACCAACTAGGTCCGTTACCAAGATAGGAACTCCTTTCGCTGCCGTGGAACTAATAATTGTAAGATTTTCAAAATCTGAAGTGTTTATGCTTGGTTTTGGGTCAATAAAATAAATGGGTATTTGAGGCCTTGCATAATTCAAAAGCCCAGCTGCTGGATATACCTGCATAGATGTCCCTATAATAATAAGGATATCTGCCGTTGAAGTAATTTGTGCGGCCTCAGCTAACAATGGGACTTCTTCTCCAAACCAAACAATATGAGGGCGCAATTGAAATCCTTTTGAGCAAGTTTCACCGAGCTTTAGATCTTTCTTCCAATCCAATACTAATCTTTCATCACCAGTGCTTCGAACTTTCAACAATTCGCCATGAAGATGGAGAACATGTGAACTGCCGGCGCGCTCGTGCAAATCATCTATATTCTGTGTTATAATAGTGACTTTGAAGTGCCGCTCTAGTTCAACCAGCATTTCATGTCCGGGATTAGGGGCTACTTCTAACAACTGTCTTCTCCTTTGGTTATAAAAATCCAAAACCAAGGAAGGGTTTCTGGCAAATCCGTGAGGAGAGGCAACTTCCATCACGTCATGTCCCTCCCAAAGGCCACCAGCATCACGGAAAGTTTTAATTCCACTATCTGCACTCATTCCGGCTCCTGTAAGTACAACAATTCTTTTTTGCATGATTTTAAGTCTATAATAAAGATACATTTTTATTAAATTAGAGTGATGATAGATCTTGATCTGCTTTCCTATTTGGAAACCTATATTACACCAGAACGGCTAAACCGATTCAATGATGTTTTAAGGGAGCGCACAAATTATATTACTGTAGCCATTGAAGATGTTTTTCAAATGCATAATGCAAGCGCAGTAATTAGGAGTTGTGATGTTTTTGGTATTCAGAAAGCACATATCATTGAAGACCGATTCGGACAACGTCTCGATAAAAATATAGCAATGGGAGCCCAAAAATGGGTAGATATAGAAAGATATACTTCTGCAAAATCCTGTATACGTAAATTGAAAAAAAAAGGCTATAAGATTGTCGCTACTATTCCCAATAAGGATGCCACCTTGCTTGAGGATTTTAAATTAGAAGATAAAGTTGCTTTGTTCTTTGGAACAGAAAAAGAGGGTTTAAGTCCTGAGGTTCTGGAGCAGGCTGACACTTATGTGAAAATACCTATGTGGGGATTTTCGGAGAGTCTCAACATCTCGGTATCTGCAGCAATTATCTTATATGACCTCACACTTCAACTCAAAAAATCTAATTTACCTTGGCATCTGAGCGAACGGGAAATTATGGAAAAACGCCTTGATTGGACTAAAAAGTCTATTAAGAGTATAGATAAGATTATTGAAAGATATAGGATAGAAAACTAAATTTCACTATATTTAATAGCACCAATTAACTCATAAACAGATGGATACGGTTTTATATATTCTTGCTGGGATAGTTGTTCTTATCTTCATTTTAGCTTTGATTGCGCCAAAAAGCTATGATGTAAACAGAAAAATAACGGTACGGAAGTCTGTTCCGGAGGTATTTGAATATCTTAAATATTTAAAAAATCAGGATAATTGGAGTCCGTGGGGTAAGAAAGACCCTAATATGAAGAAAGAATTTGTAGGTTCCGATGGTGAAATAGGGGCTACCAGCAAATGGGAAGGCAATAAGGATGTTGGAAGTGGCGAACAGGAAATAACACGAATTGTTGAAAATGAAGTCATTGAAAGTGAGTTGCGTTTTCTAAAACCCTGGAAGTCTCAGTCTGACGCCTATTTAAGGGTAAAAGAGGCAGGTGCAGGTGAGACTGAAATTACCTGGGGTTTCTCTGGTAAAAATAAGTTCCCAATGAGTATTATGATGCTATTTATGAATATGGATAAGGCTGTAGGAAAAGATTTTGAGGAAGGCTTGGCAAGTTTAAAAGATATATTGGAACATTAACTTAGTACTATGGAGAACAATATGGTGGGATGGTTTGAAATACCCGTAGAAGATATGGAACGAGCCAGAAAGTTTTACGAGGAAGTTTTTAATATTTCAATTTCTGTCCATGATTTAGGCGGGATCATTATGGGCTGGTTTCCGGGGGCTCAAGGTAAATCTGGTAGTCCGGGATCATTGGTTAAACATGAGATGTATACTCCAAGTGATACAGCCGGTCCACTTCTTTATTTTTCATGTAAAGACCTTGCTGTTGAATTGGGTAAAGTAAAACCTGCCGGAGGCTCTATAATTCAGCAAAAAAAGGAAATAGGAGGGGGGCATGGTTTTATGGCTCTTATAAAGGATACAGAAGGAAACAGAATAGCTTTACATTCTTTAAGCTAATCTATACATAAAAAATTGAGGCTTCTGCTCTGCAACCCATTCTTATGGGAATATATTTTGTGCCAATGCCCTTGGAGACATACATTCTTATATCATTGAGTTTGTACCACCCTCTTAAGAATCTGCCACTACCACCCGGTTTATAAAATGCTTTCCCGAGAAATGTTATTTGTCCTCCATGAGTATGACCAGATAATATAAACTTAATGTTTACTTTTTGAACTTCATTTAATAGCGCAATTTCTTCACTGTACTCAGGACAATGATTGAGTACAATAGCTTCTTCAGAACTGTTGTATTCCATTGAGGCATGGCTGAAATCCGGATTACCCCCAATAAAGTCATCAACACCAATAATTACGATGTTTCTGCTAGCCGTTGAGAATTTTAAACTTTCATTAATAAGCAATTGGCCATTATGTTTTTCAAACAATGTTTTGAAAGAATTTATGTCTACTCTCCCCGCATATTCTTTGTTTCCCATGATTACAACCTTCGGTATTTTCTTGTTTATTAAGCCCAAAAATTGATCTAAAACAGGTAATCCCCTATTATTGTTGACGGAATCTCCGGTAATGCAAATTAGGTCTGGTAGCTCTTTATTAATTTTTTTGGCAATAGCCTTATGGAAAGATTTTAATTCATTTATATGAAGATCAGTTAATTGGACTATTTTTATTTTGCTTTCTGAATTTGACAGATCATAGGTGGTCCATTGAATTACATACTTTTCGAACCAATAAATGTCAAAAAGGAATAATCCCAGCAGGGCAATAAAAGAGGTAGTGATAAAGTTTCTTCTGTTCATTTTCATAAAGCCCTTAATTTAAAGCATAAATCTTATGGATTCTAAATAAAGAACTTACTTCCATTTAAGAACTTAAATTAATCTGCTAATTCCAGGAGAGCTATATTATAATCATTTTCCAGGGTTACCTTTCCATTTTTCACTTCAACAAGAGTCTCGGAATAGGTATCATACAGCTTTGTTCCGTCTCCAAAGAACCCCTTTACCCAAAGCGATTTTTTACCGCGGGGCAGGTCCAGCCCTACCACTACTTTATCTTTATAATTTTCATTAATGTAGGTTCTGCTAAAGACATAGGGCTTTTTAGCCAGGCGTTTGTGCCTTCCGGCGCCAATTGCAGGATGATTGATACGAAAACTTCCCAGTTTCTGCCAGTGAGCAAGAACCTTTTTAGTCTCTTGCAGACTATCTATTTCCTGCCAATTCATAAATGATCTTAAAGTTGCATCGCCTTCTGTATTTTCAATAGTTAGATCTCTGGCAGATTCATCTCCGTAATATATCTGTGAAGTCCCCGGTGTTAATAAAAGTACATTAGCCGTATAATAAGGTCTTTCCCTATTGATGTCGAAGGGTTCAGCATCATCGTGTGAAGTCATATAATTAAGCACACCTTTGTTTTTTAGTTCAGAATTCAAGATGCGACTGTATTTTTTGAATATGGTCTCATAATTCTTTTGGGCATCGTTTTTTAGTTCAAAGTTTATTAGACTTTCAAAACCATATTCGAAATAATCAACCTTCTTATCACCAAAATCGAATTTTCTACCTTCAGAAATTTCATATCCATAGGCTTCACCAACCATATAAAATGTGGTGTCATCCAAAACTTCTTCGGGATGCTTTTTCTTCCAGGTTTCAAATGCTTTAGATGCTTCTGCATATAGTTCTAACCAGGTATGTTCGTCTGCATGCTTTACCGTATCCACTCTGAAACCGTCAATGCCCAGATCATTCACGTAGTCCGTTAGCCATTTGATGATGTAAAATCTTGGAGCTCTGGGGTATCCGGTTCTTTGAAAAAAGAGTTGAAGTTCATCTAATTCATTGCTAAGTCTGCCTTCCTCTTTCCATTTGGCCAATAATGCGTCTGGTAGTTCAACCGCTTCATCAGATTCAGTGTAAATATCGGGTAGGTTTGCAACTAAAGTACAACTTGTTGTAGTTGCATAATTTGTGTGTTCACAAAGTGGGGCAGTTCTTACCCAATCTTCAGGCCACACAGGATCTTGTTCGGTTACAGGGCCTGTATGGTTAACTACCACATCCAAAAGGATCCTGATATTATTTTTATGAGCTGTTTTTACAAGATTTTCAAGATCTTTTTTTGTGCCAAAATTGGGATCCAAAGCAGTCCAATCCTTTGCCCAATATCCGTGGTAAGCATACGTATTGCCCGTTCCTTCATCTGTATCGCCATGGATTTGTTCTACCACTGGTGTAAACCAAATAGCATTCACTCCTAATTTTGAAAAGTAACCTTCTTCAATTTTATTTGTGATACCTTGAATATCACCACCCATAAAACCTCTTAAGGTAGCCGTTTCGTTTGTTCGGTCGAAATTCAAATCATTATCAGGATTACCGTTATTGAACCTGTCGGTCAATAAAAAATATATATTTGCGCCCTGCCATACAAATGGGACTTCTTTCTGAACTATATGAGTGCTGTCTTGAGCTTTGGAATCTGGGATTTGGGATTTTTTTTCTGCCTGTTTGCAGGTAAAAAAAAGTGCAGAAACTGCAATTGCAATAAGCAGCTTTTTCATGGTCAAAGATTTTGTCTAAAGCTATAAAATGAATGCGGAAAAAGAAAATTTATTTCAAAAGCCTTTAAAGGGTTTCAAAGGGATATTCCTACGTGAAGTATTTTACTGGTAATGAAGCCTTAAGCTCTGCTTTATTTTTTTCTGTTTAGCACTTTGTATTCTTCATAACAACTGCTAATAGCATCCAATATTTGCAAATCATTAGCTGTTTTTATAAAGGAGGTAGAATAATTGCAATTAGAAAGTATATCATTAATATCAAATTCATCAATTTGTAATAATTCGGTAAGTGTTTCTCTATCAAATTTGGAGGCGAGGAGATCCCTTATGTCTTCATCTTCTTTAATTTGTCTCAACTTTTTCATCTGATTAGGTCGTTTGCCAAATAGATTTCGAAGAAGGTCGGCCGGATTCAAAATGGAACCTAATACTTTGGTAACCGCACTTGGATTTTTGCTTCCTGCCTCATAACTTGTGGGTAATCCCGAGATACTATATTGATAGGATGTATTAATGGGTAAGTTTTTTACATCAATTTCAAGATAACCAGTTAATTCATATGGTTTTACAACTACTTCTTCCAATGCATATGCAAGCTCTGTAAGTGCAATCTTGGTGTTTTTAAACTTAAACATATCATTCGTAACACGAATTTTCTGAGACTTAAAGCCTAGGTAGGAAAAGTAAAGTGTATCGTTAACAGAAGCATTAATAGAAAACTCACCCCTGGAGTTGGTTATTGTACCAACAACCTTGTTTAGGTTTATTACATGGACACTTTCCAAAGGGGTACTCGATTGTGCATTAATAACTACTGCCTGAAATTCTTCCTCTTTCTGCTCTGCTTCATTTTCCTGTGCTATTCCGGCCAAACCGATCAATGAAAACAAGCACAATAAATACTTCCTCATTTAGTGCAATGCTAATTTATAATGCGAATAAAATAAAAATAGATGCCCTGGCATATTTTTTAATATACAATTAACTAATAGAAACCATCTCTTTTTTTGCTTCGCCTATTTCCGGATGATGAACCCTGTTTGGACCCAGATCTCCTTGAACCGCTTTTTGAAAAGCTACCTTCTCTTTTTTTACCCCGGCCTTTATCCCGGTCCCTGCTATCTCTGCTCTTCCTTGGTCCTCTATCCCTTCTTCGTCCACCACCTTCAGGACTTTTAGAGACTTCAACATTTACAAATCGCCCTTTTACCTTAAAATCGGTAAATGTTTCCAAAATTTGATCCTTGAGCGCTGCTTCTGTATTGAAAAAAGAAAAACTCTCTTTAACATCTACTTTAAATAAATCATCTTTACCTAATTGAAGGGTATCCTTCAAAAAGTCCTTTAAGGACATCCAGTCATACCCATCGCGCTCTCCTACGTTTATAAAATAACGAACAGAACCGTTGCTGGAAAAATCACCATCCTCGCCTTTCCTTCTTTCTCCGCGATCAGGTTCAGAGGAATTAAGATCCTTGGTTTTATTGTAATAATTGAAAAAACGGGTAAATTCTACTGAAACAATTTTTTGGATTAATTCATCCCTGTCAAGTCCTTCCAGGACATCGTTAATAGCCGGTAAATAATTACTAACTTCTTCATTTATTTCTGTAGTACGGATTCTGTTGGCCAAATGATACAATTGAATCTCACAAATTTCGATTCCAGTAGGTATTTTTTTAGCTATAAATTTTTGCTGTATTTTTTTCTCTATAGCATGAATTTTTCTCAATTCGCTTCTGGTGACTATCACCATTGAAATACCAGATTTACCTGCTCTTCCTGTACGCCCACTCCTATGGGTGTAGGTTTCTATTTCGTCGGGCAGTTGATAATTTATTACATGGGTGATATCGTCTACATCTATTCCACGGGCGGCAACATCTGTGGCCACCAACATTTGAATTTGTTTTTTACGGAAAGAATTCATTACCAGGTCGCGCTGATTTTGGCTTAAATCGCCATGCAGTGCCCCTGCGTTATATCCGTCTTCAATTAATTTTTCCGCCACTCTTTGCGTATCACGTTTAGTTCGGCAGAAAACCACTGAAAAAATACCTGGATTAGCATCAGAAAGTCGTTTTAATGCAGAATACCTGTCTCGTCCACCCACAACATAATATTCATGCTGTACAGTATCCACACCAGTATTTTTAGTTCCGACGGTAATTTCCGTTGGGTTGTGCATGAACTTTTTGGCTATTATAGCTACTTCCCTTGGCATAGTAGCTGAAAAAAGCCAGGTAGATTTGTCCTTGGGTGTATTGGAAAGAATGTCCTTAATATCTTCATAGAACCCCATATTTAACATCTCATCTGCTTCATCAAGAATGCAATAGTCAATTTTGGAGATATCAATGATTCCACGGCCAATCATATCCTTCATTCTACCCGGGGTGGCGACAACGATTTGCGCACCTCTCTTTATTTGCCTTGCCTGATCTGTTATACTTGCACCGCCATAAATAGCCACCGTATTCAAACCTTTGACATATTTTGAATAAAATTGCATTTCTTTGGTGATTTGCAAACAAAGTTCTCGGGTTGGTGATAGTATTAATCCTTGTGTAGTCCTGCTTTGACTATCAATTTTTTGAATTAAAGGAAAACCAAATGCAGCAGTTTTACCTGTTCCGGTTTGGGCCAGAGCCACTAAATCTATTTCATCTTCTAATAAAAGGGGGATGGATTTTTCCTGAACTTCCGATGGAGTTTCAAATCCTAAATCGGTAATAGCATTCAATAGGGCGCTATTGAGCCCCAATGCTTCAAATTTTGTCATAATATGTTATAATTTACCTAATCGCAAATATGTATGTTGCACAGAGCGATTATCCTTATAACGTATTAGACTCAAGGCAACACATGCTATACCAGCGGCGTCAATTTAAGCGGCAAAGATACTCTTATTTATTTATATGGTGGCTAAACTTAAAATTTTCAAATTTCAGAAAGGTATTTGATGAGCTTTTGTAATGCCTTTCCTCTATGGCTTATTTCATTTTTTATATGGAGAGGTAATTGGGCAAAGGTTTGGTCATAAGCTGTCGGAATGAAGATGGGATCATATCCAAAACCATTAGCGCCCCGTTTTTCAGTACTTATTGTGCCTTCAACAACTCCATCGAATAGGTATCTTTTGCTATTTAGATTTAAGGCAATTACTGTTTTAAATCTTGCCTCTCGAGAAGTACAATTCTTTAAATCCAGTAATACTTTTTCTATATTTTTTTCAGAATCCTTTTCTTCTCCGGCATATCTGGCAGAATAGACACCCGGGGCACCATTCAATGCATCTATAATTAGTCCTGTGTCATCTGCAAAACATGATATTCCATAGTTTTGTGTAATAAAGTCTGCTTTTAATTGTGCATTCGCCTCCAGAGTTGTCCCTGTTTCCGGTATTTCTTCGTTACAACCAAGATCTTCCAGGGAGATAAGACGTATATTTTTGGGAAGCAAAAGACCTACTTCTTTTAATTTATTTGCATTGTGCGTGGCGAAAACGAGATCCATATGTAAAATGAATTCATAAATAAAAATTGATGAGCAGGTTAAAAGTAGTAATTTTATTTACTGCAATTTTTCAATTATGAAACTTAAACTTCCACCGGCAATCATTTTTTTAGTATTTGGCGGCCTCATGTATCTTTTGGCAGAATTTTTACAGGTTGGATATTTTGATTTTTTTGGCAGACAATATCTAATTAAGGCATTACTGTTCTTAGCAGTTGTAATAAGTTGTGTAGCATTAATTCAGTTTTACGTGGTCAAGACTACAACAAACCCTAAAAATCCTTCTAAAGCCTCTTATTTGGTCACAAATGGCATTTATAAATATTCGCGAAACCCAATGTATTTGGGGTTACTGCTCATATTATTAGGTTGGGCACTCTGGTTAGCCAACGCATTCAATGTTCTTTTAGCTGCTGGTTTTGTTTCTTATATGAACACTTTTCAAATTCAACCTGAAGAATCAGCTCTGGCTAGCTTATTTGGCAAAGAATATAAGCACTATTGTATAA
>CBDUGN010000111.1:0-11713 GCA_965366915.1 uncultured Eudoraea sp.
TCCTTACGCTGGCCGACTATGGCCTGAAAGGGGAGCGCTCCAAAGGGGAGACCGGGGTTTGGTTAGATGTAGGTACTCCTTTTGCGCGCAAGATATGTGCCCTGGGAGTACGTGCCAGTCGGTGGGTTACCATGCATGGCTTTGCCTTTAATGTAAATACGGACCTTTCTTATTTTGACCTGATGATTCCCTGTGGGATCAAAGGGAAAGGAGTTACCTCGCTGAATGCAGAGTTGGGAAGACAAATTTCCACAGAAGAGGTTAAGGAGAAATTACGTTTGTATTTCGGGAAGCTTTTTGAGGCTGATGTAAGCTAGTTCATCATTGATTTAGCTGCTAATTTTGTAACAATTACACCAATTATTCGTCTTTTAAGTGTAGAGTTATTATTTACAACCTAAAAAATTTTAAAGATGTCTAATTTTAGAACTCAATTCTTACATAAGGGTATTATGTTGGGAATATTGTTTCTGGGAATATTACTAAACGTACACTACGAATCTCGGAATACAATAGAGGCAGTTGCAGATCAGATTGAAATACAATCCATAGAGGCTGATTCAGATCAGACTCCACCATCCGATACGCTTGAAGTCAAATACGAGGAGGCAGATACCAGTACGGCTGGTTTGGGTTAATCCGGATATTTTCCACTAATAATTTTCTTGACGTATTCTTAGAAAAATTATCCTTTATGTCATCGATAATGCATCATATTCTCCTTGCAGGATGATTTTGACAAACTATTTCCTATTTGAATTTATCTGCATTCTTCAAAGGCATCAGCCACTCCTGTCATATGGTAGACTTCGCAAAAGAGGTCTTTCTTATCCTGTTCTAATCTATCAATCCGCTCTTGTACACGATCTACGCATAACTGAATTGAACATCGATTCAGTTTTTTCTTCTCTTGACTAATATCATATTCTAATTTAGCGATGCGCGCTTCATATACTGCCATTTGAGCACGCATTCCTGTACCTGGTACTGATCCCAGAAAAGCTGGTTTGTAACCAGATGCGTCAAAACTGGTATGTACTTCACCAATTTCAGTAATGGTTTCTTGCAGATATTCACCGCGATTAACCAATGTATGCTGGCCAATGAGTTCATCATTAACAATCTTATCTTCCGTTAATTCAATAGTTGTTTCAACTACTAACAAATTACACGGACTACGGTTGCTTTTCATTATGCCCGATATAAATCCTATTAAAGGTTTACCGGTGGCTACACGTGGAATACCTGGATTATTGGCGATTTGCATCGTAACCCGATAAACTCTGCTATCTCTATCGTATTGCCAGGGACCGCTTATTTGTTTTAGGCCGTCAGGGCCTCCCCAAACTCTATCCCTACGAACTAGGTCTGAAGCCCAGCTTTCATGCCTGGCATCACCCAAGTCTGTGTATCCGTCAAGAATAGCTTGAATGGAATTGAGATATCTTTCCAACATTTGCTTTTGTCTGGAAGCCACATCATGTGTAGTTGTGTTTGTTTGTGAAGTGATAGCTCGTTTAATATTATTGATTTTATCGAAGGCATACCAAACTACTTGACCGTTTGACATTCGTATCATTGCAGTAAATTTACCCCTTCGGTCATTTAATACAGAGTCCAGATTTACAGGCAAGTATGTATATAATCTTTGCAGTGAAGGTTCCGGGAGCAATATTGAACCATCAGCGGTGTTTACAAAATAATCAATGTAAACCTCGCGTTCTTTAAGGGGAGACAGTTCGTCGTCTCGCCATTTACCCCTGATGCGAGACTTGATCCAATAATCAAAGTTAAATTCGCCATTAATTTTTACCGGATTTGCCTCAATGGCACTTGTATCGCTTATTAGTGCCAAACATGCCGATTTAGGTTGCGAATACAAGGATATGGGAATAGTAATTAGTAAAATTATTACCGCAAACCAATGTGTGAATACTGATTTCATACTAAGGAATTTTATAAGATTATAAATTGCATTTTGAAATAATAAACTCAAAGCTCATCAATAGTGACCTCCCTAACCAATAAGGGTTTGGGATAGCGTTCATTGCCTCCAACTGAGTGTCGTGCACTAAAGGGAATTGACATCTTTCCTGCTTCTTCTGCCTTAACAAGAAGTATGAATGAGCCATTTTGTCCATGTATTTTTACATCGCCTCCGGCGCCAGCATATATGTATGAAGAACTGTTAACTCCATTAACCTTAAATTGAATGAGATAGTTCTTACCCCTTTGTGCATCAAATGTGATTGCAGCAACGTAAAAGATTTCTCTCCCTTGCACAAAATCTCTTTCTATCCAAAACGCTTCCCTTGAGAGTTGACCCTGAAAGAATCTCAGCCCCAAATTACCAGTTCCAAATGCTCGGGAAGGAGTAATTTTCCAAGTCTTTTTTGGTTGTTTTTTTAAATATTCCTTAGGAACAACCACTTCGAGGGTTTTGGACAGATCAACACTTGAAATACGTATATTTTTATAATCCCTTTCACTTATCTTTTTGATTGGGATGGCGCTTGTCAATTTCATGTTTTTATTGTTCAGGACATTTCCGGTCTTTACCTTGTTATTGAGTTGTCCATGAACCTGTGGCGAAAAAGTTAAGATTACTATACCTAGACATGTAATTTGCAGAAATTTATTTATTGTTTTCATACTATAGTATTTAGTATTGATTCCTATTAAGTTTAAATTTCATCAACTTCTATTGATTTGATAGGTAGCCATAGTGGTTTGCAGCACTCATAATTTGAGGACATTATGCCGTGCAATATAAAATTGATTTTACCAGCCTTAGCAGCCGAAAATACAATGCTAAATTCCCTATTGTTTTGGTTGACGGGGATGGAATAATATGTACCCTGTCGGCCAATTTTAATGACAACATCCCCGTTTGGGAAATCCGTTCTTAAATGTGCTAGCAGATTTTTCTTGTCCGTCAAGGATACTTTCATCCGGTATTCCTTTCCTTTTTGTGCATTGAAGGTAATGATACCCCCGTCCCCCAAACTTGCACTATGTATGTTGCCCAGAAGGAAGTAATGTTTATTGTATCTCCCCTGAAAGGAAAGTTCAAGATTTGAACTATAAGGTTTTAAAGGAGTAATCTTCACTTTGTTTCTGGAAGGGAGGTTTAATTTTTCCCGGGGTACCTTGAACCTCGAAATCTTCTTTATGTTAAAATTTCTCGGCAAACCAACATCCGATAATTGAGCATTATCGGGATTAACAGAAATTGTGGATTTAATATCCTTCATGGGAAGCTTGTTCCCTATTTGGGCAATAGAGCTATGCATTATAAAAAGTATGAGAATTGTTAAAATAGGTGCTAGTCTTTTAAGGACCAGATAAGGCATATTCCTAGGTAGTAAGAAAGTAAGGGATTCATTATTTTTCATCGGTTTATGACTTTAAATGTTTATGCTTATCACTATTTCTATTTTCCTTCTTGGAATATTATAACTCACTTACACTGGCCGAAACAAAATTCCAGGGTACAGGTAAATAACTAACAGAAGAACCATTATTTCTTAATCCACTACTAAATGGGACCTGTATCCAATTATTGGAGTTGGCATGTACGATCAAATCGAATGTATATTCTTTATTTGTTAGAATTCCAAAGGACTTTTCAAGAGCAAAAGTTGTTTGTGTATCTCCTAGATAACTATAGATAATTGGGTTTTCATCTTCATTCATCGCCCTGTGCGTCTTATCTGCGGTATTTATTTTTAGTCTTACCAGATAGCGCATTCCGGGTTTTGTCCTGAATTTAACAAACAAGTCTCCTCCATATACCCATCCCTGGCCATTCAGACCAATAAGCCGTTGCATAGGCTGGTATTTCCCATTGGGAAACTCTATATATGCCCGAGGAGTAAAAGGTTTCTGAGGGTTCAAATTTGCATTCAATTTTCCAGACTTTGGTCTGTAATTACTGGGGATTTTATCAGCAAATTCGTCTGTAACTTTTCTGTTGATCACTTTTTTAAGTTTTTTGCTCGGAATGGATTTAGCAACATCCTTCCTGGTAGCAATTAGGACCGGGGTCTTATTGGAAAGATCTATCTTGCCAGAGATCATAGAGCCTGTTTTTACCTTAGTGTCGAATTGTCCGTGTACCTGCAGCGAAAAAGTTGAGATTACTAAACTCAGACAAGTTACTCGTAGTAATTTATTGATTGTTTTCATGATTATTATTTATTAAAGTTTTACAAATCCTTCAAATGCGATTTAGGCTTTCCCGTTACCTTGACAATAACCTTCATCAGGTACGGATACCCATTACAATTCACTTACATGGGATCAAATGTTCTTTCAAATCATCAATTATCTTCCTTCCAGAAATACCAAATGATGGTCATTAGTAAATTTTGGTGGTAGACAGATATCTGAATCCAGATATATAGGACGCACTGCATTATCCATTAATTTGTTGAGGCCGTATTGCAAGGAACCCATAAACGTCGTGGCAAAAATCTTTGCAACCCTATTTGTACGAATATCAGTATCTATCACTTCCGCTTTAATGTTGGTACCATCACAAGCTACTCTGAACTTTACTTCAACATCTACCAACCTTGATGGTGCAATATCAACGTCTAATCGGGCAACATTTTCAGGGAAATTACTTTTGTGATTGATGCCTACGTAAGCACGTCCTTGCTTACGACCCCATTTTCGGTCTGAAAGTTCACCTCCGGGCCCTAATGAATTGCCTATTGCACCTTCCAAAATCTCCTCCAGGACTTCTCTTTGAAAGCCAATATTGGTTTTGCCCAATTTTGTTATCCAGGGGAAATTGGTCATTACAGGGCTCATTTTCCATTTGTAATAACTTCGCAGGGTTCTACCACTCAATGAAAATTCCTGGTTATATCCTTGTCTTTTAGCGATCTTCTTGCTGGCATTATAAGTATATACAGTGTATGGACTACCTCCCCTAATAGTGGAACTGCGGTCTTTAGGGTTATTGATCAACAACTCAATTCTATCAAACTCCCAAATATCATCACCGTTGATTCCTAAAGTAAGCTGAGTAATCTGCCTTACAGTTGGTATAAGAGTGGTGCCATTTACCGGATCGGTGATTACAACATCATAAATCTCCCACTCATTTCTTTTTCTGTCATCACCACCTTGTAAAAGCCAGAAACGCTGATTATTGTCGGTCATTTTTACATATACTTTAGCATCAGTACCTGCATTATTGCGATTGGCTGTGTGTATGCGTAGTTGTACTCGCCAAACCGGCAAGGCTTCCAGGTTGGTAAAATTTCCCATAGAAAAATAGGGCAATTTCTTTGCTGGTAATTTTACCCCGCTGGGCACCTTCCTACTTCCCAAAGGACTTTTACTGGCAATTCTCCTTTGTGAGATGCCTTTATTCACTCCTAAAGTCAGAATCAATGATCCCAGTATTATGTTTCTTAAGAGTTTTATGTTTTTCATGATTTCTGATATTTAATTAGATTTTTATAAATTCCACACGCCTGTTCTGAGCCTTGCCATTAGTAGTGTTGTTGTCTGCCACGGGGTCAGCTTCTCCTTTGCCTGCTGCTTCCAATCTACCGGGATTTATCCCGTAAACAGAAACCAGGGCTTCCATCACGGCGGTGGCCCGCCTCTCGGATAGTTTTAGATTAAGAGTTTCATCGCCATCAGCATCTGTATGGCCTATGATCATTAGATTGATGTTAGCATCTTGTTGTAGCACCTGAGAGATCTGCCTGATGACCCCCATGGATTGTGGCTGTAAATTTGCCGAGCCACTGTTAAACAGAATACCATTCGTAGAGATACTGCCATTTTCAATTAATTGTCTGCGGAGGTCTAGTCCGCCTTCAGCCACTTTAAGATTTTTAATGAAGAGTCGTTCTTTCCCGTCTTTAAAGTACAGCAGTTCAAATTTTAATGCCGTCAACAATTTATCTGCAGGCAGCAATCTGGGTATATCTATATACTTGTTTTCGTTTATCCATAACCTGAAACGCCGTTTGTTTACCGCGATAGAGATATGGGGCTGGTTTAGCACAGCTTCGCGGATATCTGCACCAATCTCGTTATTGATTCCTACCGTACTGCTTACCACACGCATGGCTATATCATCGTATTGGCAGAAGGAAAATTGCGCCAAAGCGTAGTTACCCAGTTTAAATCCATTGTTATCTGAAAGAATGATCTTCATTACCGTAGTTGAGCCCGTTTGCTGATCGAGCCCGGTTGCGAAGAGGTCAAATTCAATAGTGTATTCTTCGGGTAAAGGCGGAAGGTCAGGGATATAGTAATTTGAATGGCCACTTTTCAGTTCAAACCACTTATCTGTTGGATCATTTATACTAACAATTTCCCCCGATCCGTTAGTGTTCCACTTAGAAGGAAAATCCCCCATAAATTCTTCTGAAAAATCATCAAAGAACAAAAGCTGATCTCCGGCTACAAAATCAAATTTACTATACACTTCCAGACTTGCTAAATCGGTTTCCTCATTATAGTATTCCTCCTCATCATATTCCCCTGATTCTTCGTTAGGAACTTCTTTTCCATTACGCCTTTTTTTCTTCCGGATCTTTTTTCCCGGAGCCTCCAGAATCGTATCCATGGTCTTTTCGGTTTCTTCTGCTGTCTTTTCCTCTACTTTTCGGATAATGGTTTCTTCAGCTGCCTCGGCAGCACGTTTTTTAAGTTTTTTGAGGATCTGTGCGTCTGCGTGGCTCCATCCTCCCAAAATGAAAATGAATGATAATAGAAATAGATACGATGTTTTCATGATCAAAGTGCTTTTAATTGAGACAATCAGTTTTATTTTTTAAAATGGATATTCTTTATGATCTTATTCTTGTTAATGATCTTTAGGGTATACTGCCCTTTTTTGAGATGATTTATATTCAAATAAATCTCAAATCCGGGTAGCTTATTTAGTTCGCCTTCATATCTTTTTTTCTTCATGGAAACATGAAGGATTTTGTTTAAACCGTCGGTATTAAGCGATGCACAACAGGCATCTGAGAGCAAACCTAAAGGGAAATAAGTGGAGGGGATATAAGCGATGTATCAAAGCCTATAAATTATGTAACATGGCCGTTAGGGCCTTGTTTTAAAGGATTTAAGAAGAAGGTTTTTTACTGTACTCGGTGGGGGAGACTCCATAAGCCTCTTTAAAGCATTTGGCGAAATAGGAAGGATCATTAAACCCTACTTCATATCCTATCTGGGAGACATTGGCATCACTTTTTCTGAGAAGGTCTGCCGCCAGTTTAAGTCGTTGTGATCGCACAAACTCCGTAGCAGAAAGTCCGGTGAGGGCCTTTAATTTTCTATGCAATTGCATTCTGCTCATCCCAACAGCCTGGCTGAATTCTTCCGTACTAAAGGAGGACTCAAGCAGTTTGCTGTCTAGTACTTTTTGGACACGTTCTAAAAAAACTTCGTCGAGGTTGGAGATTGCAATATCCTTAGGTCTTAATATCACTTCCTGGCTGTACCTTTTTCGAAGTGTTTTACGTGATGAAATTAATTGAGTAACCCTGGTTTTCAGCATCTTGATCTTGAAAGGTTTGGTTACATATGCATCGGCTCCGCTCGAAAGGCCTTTATATTGATCTTCTTCGCCAGCCCTGGCTGTAAGTAAGATAACAGGGATATGACTGGTACGTTCATCGGTTTTCAGGGTTTCGCAGAGTTGAAGTCCATCCATAATGGGCATCATAATATCTGAAATAATAAGATCGGGGATCGTTTCAATGGCCATTTCTATACCTAGTTTTCCATTTTCCGCTACTATAATTTGGTAGGTATCAGCAAATGTGTTCCTTATTAACTGACGTACCTCTGCATTGTCTTCCACGATAAGTAAAATGTCCCTCTGTTCCTCCTCGGGTAGATCTTCCAACTTTTCGATGGCGGTTGAAAAGGAAGTAATGGTACTGGGCGTTGCCGGGTTTTCAGTCGGTGTTTTTTGAAAGAGTGCATCCGATTTATAGGCAGATCTGGCTACTGGAAGAACCACAATAAATTGAATGGTGTTTTCAGGCAATGTATGGACCTTGATAGTACCACCAGATGTATTTACCAATTCTTTTACAAGGGAGAGCCCAATACCCACACCCTCCGCATGTGTATCCCCCTGATAGAATCGGTCAAAAAGTTTTTCGAGATTTACAGAATCTAAGCTACTGGCTGTGTTTTCTACCTTTATTTCAGCTGCCTTATTTTTTTCACGAGCCCTGATAGTAATGCTACCTCCGGGAGCTGTATACTTTATGGCATTAGATAGCAGGTTGGCCATTATTTTTTCAATGATATCCTTATCAAACCAAACCTCTTGCAAGTCACTGACCATGGTCTCATAAGCTATGTCTCGTTGTTTCGCCATAAACTGAAAAGCCTCGGCCTGTACACGAAGAAGATTCCCTAAATTATCTTTTACTATTCGAATTTTATAGCGCCCGGCTTCTAATTTTGAAAGATCCAACAATTGATCCACCAAATTCAGGAGTCGTTTTGAGTTGCGACTAATCATTTCAAAATCTTGTCTGTCTGTCTTCGATAATTTCTTCGAATCTAAGCGCTGTTCAACAGGTCCTGAAATTAAGGTTAAAGGTGTACGGAATTCATGTGAGATGTTGGCAAAGAACTTCGATTTTAGGCTATCTAACTCCCTTAACTTCTTATTGGTTTTTTTACGGTTCTGATATTGATAAAATAGGAAGATACCAATGATTGAGGTAAATCCTATGCCGCCCAAAAGTAGATTTCGCTGGTTGATTTTTTGTTGCTCAATAACTTCTTTTTCTGAATTGAGTAACGGAATTTCGTGTTCTTTTTTTTCGGTCTGATACTTGGATTCGAGTTCTAAGGTTAATTCAGTATTTTGTTTTAATGAAAGACTATCGCTCAAAGAATAGGCTCTATCCAAAATTTCGTACGCCTCTTTATACCTATTTAGTTTTGCATAAGAATACGCCAAGCCATCCAAAGTCCCTAAAATATTTCCTGTTCTTTTAGATTTTAATTTATCATAAATATCCAATGCCATTTTCTGATACTTTGCACCGTCTGAATATCTATTAACTTTATTATAAAAGCCGCCTAAACTGGAATAGGTAAGTGCCAAATCTTCAAATTGTCCTGTATTTTCAAATAGGGACGTTCTCAGTTTGTAATAATATTCAGCTGAATCATTTTGTTTTAGTCGCAAATAATTTGCAGCCAGATTCCAGTAAATATCAGATAGAGTATTCGGACTTGTGCTCTTATCTATATATTTAAGAGCTTGGCGATAATATTTTAGGGCTTCTTTCCTTTCACCTTCAGTAGCATGTACTAGTCCTATTAAATCATATATTTTAATCTTATTGACATTTTCGCCTATAACTTCTGAATAGTGAAGACCTTGATCAATATATCTATTTAACTTTAGTCTTGTTAAACTATCAATATTCTTATTTATGTTAAATAAAATTAGTCTGGCAATCTGAATTGTTGCAATAAATGAAGTGTTGTTAATAAAATCATGTTCATGAGAAATTGAGTCCACTAAAAGGAAATTCTGAATTGCAAGGTCATCTTCAAAGTTATTATAGTGGTGCTTACCTTTCAAAAAATAAACTTCAGACAATAAAAAAGGATTATTTAAAACAATAGCTATCTGTTCTGCGTCATTAAGATATTTACTCTTTCCATTCGTACTAACTTTGTTCGTAATAGATATTAATTGAAATAGAGAAGTTAAAATTAAGGAATCATTCTTAGTAGCATAAAATGCATCTAGGCTTTTCTTGCTATGAAATAAAGCACTATCGTATAATTGAAGATTATAAAGTGAGTCTGCTAATTTTGAGTGTGCAGTGCCCTCTGAAATAGATTTAATCTCTTGCCCTAATAAAAAAAAGCTTGCCCCAAATAAACATATTTGTATCAGAAGTCTAACTGATTTCATTTGTTTGGATTACAGGTTTTTAATTAATTCTATTAAACTTTTCAGGCTAAGGTTTATGACTTTCTTTGTAAATTAAAAAATGTATGAAAAGGTTAATAAAGTCGACAAAGTTTATTTTATAGATTCGCCCTGGATATTACATTGGAATATAGGTTTAACCGATAAAAGAGCGTATGAATTATGTAACATTCAGATGTTACAACTCAATTTGCATAAGCCGTTAGCTCGATTCTGCCCATAATATCCCATTATTCTTGTAGGTTTCCTGTTTTACCATCCCAACGCCTTTAGCCAGCCAAGATATGGAAGGAAAGGTTCTATAAGTCCTTAGGCAACTGTAATTAAAAAATAAGGCTATTAAAGTACTTATGGTCTTTGATCAATAATTTTATTGTTTGATAAATTCCACTCTTCTGTTTTGAGCTTTTCCATGTAAGGTTGTATTGTCAGCGATGGGTTCAGACTCTCCCTTTCCTTCTGAGCTTAACCTTCCTTCAGAAATTCCATAAACAGCTACCAGGGCTTTTTTAACTGCTTCTGCCCTTTCTTTGGAAAGTTTCATATTGGTTTCATCACCTCCATCTGCATCTGTATGCCCAATTATCTTTAGATTCATATCCTGTTCTTGCTGCAATACCTGTGAGATTTGGCGTATGATCCCCATTGATTGTGGTTGAATGTTGGCAGAGCCCACCTCAAAAAGAATCCCGTTAGTGGTTACCTTGCCATCGGCAATTAAAGTGCGTCTTAGATCGAGGCCTCCTTCGGCCACCTTAAGGTTGGTAATAAAAATGCGTTCTTCACCATCTTTAAAATTATTCATATGGAATTTTAAAGTGTTGGCTACAGCTCCCGGAGGTACAATTCTCGGAATGTCTATATGTTTTTCTTCATTGACCCATAATCTGAACCTTTCTTTATTCACAGCAATGGAGATATGGGGTCTGTTGAGGACCTCATCCCTCAGATCTGCTCTTACGGTGCTGTAAATTTCCCGCTTATTGTTAATATGATTCGCCATAGTTATTCCTATAGGACTGTACTGACAAAAAGGAATTTGGGCATGTACAAAATTAGCGCCTTCCTTAAAGAGGGTATCATCGGTTAGATCTACTCTTAAGGTTGCCGTGGAAGAGGTTTTCCTGGACAGGCCTATGGCCATTACATCAAATTCTATGGTGTATTCTTCAGGTAGTTTTGGCACATCTGGGATAAAATAGATATTATATCCCGAGATAAGTTCGAGCCATTTTTCATCCGATTCATTGATAGTTACAACTTCCCCAGAGCCGTTTGTATTCCATTTAGATGGAAAGTCGCCAATAAAATCATTTTGAAAATCTTCATAGAACATGACCCTGTCACCCGGGACATAGTCAAATTTACTATATACCATCATCGCTTTAGGGCCATCCATGTTCCCTGAGGAATTGCCTGTATTAGTATCACCGGGCCTATTGGGGTCACCAGATCCCGGCATCTCCATTTGTGGTATCGGATTGCCATCTTTATCCCTGGCAACCTCACCTTTTTTTCCGGGTTCAAGAATACTATCTAATACCTGATCGGTTTTTTCGGAGGTTTCTTTTTCAACCCTTCTCTCAACAGTACGTTCTGCGGCTCTTTCGGCACTCTTCTTCAGCTTTTTCAAAATCTGACCCTGGGCAGAAGGAATGCCAATTAGAACTAAACTAAGAATAAGAACATAGCGGGAAAATAGATGTAGTGGTTTCATAATGAAAAGATTAACTATTAAAAATACTGAAAATAGTTGTA
>CBDUGN010000112.1:0-11641 GCA_965366915.1 uncultured Eudoraea sp.
TACCAGAAAAGACTGTAGTGCCCTTATATAAGCGATTGATTGGAGCAGGTTCCAAAAATGTCCATTTTTCCTTCTATGACCATGTAACTGATATTACAGGATTTTTTGGAGGAGATGATTATTATTACAATGGGCATTGGTCCTGGATCTATTCTCATGCAAACCATGCAAGTTTAGATTTTGATGGAAAACCTGTAATGCTGAATAACAGGCCTGTGACAATCATGGAATGGTTGGCGGAACAAAGTAAATAGGAGTCTTAAAAGGAGGATTATAAAAATTTAATTCTGAAGGCTTATTTCTCAAAATTGTTTTATTATCTCTATTTTTTATGAGATCAGGACTTGGTTAATTTGTATCACCGGCATCTGGTATGGCTAATTTTTCATTCTTTCTTGTGTCGCGCTTATATTTTCTCCGAAGCAATCTGTCTTCTTTCATCTGAGTTCTGTAAACACTAAGCAAACTTCTTTCTTTATAATATTGCCGCTCAGATAAATGAAGTTTGTATTTAATCTTATTTTTTTTATCGCTTTTAGCTTCTATATATATTTTTTTACCTGCCTCTGCATACCCCGTTTTTTTTGGTATATTAGTAAGATCTCTACTTTTAAAATTGGAAAGTGGTATCCCTGTCCAAAGATTGGTTGGGACTTCCTCAAAACCCAAATGCCCTGCTACAAAAAAATCGAATGCTGTAGATTTCACCTCCATAAGGGGGAACTCAACCGTATTGTTGGCAACATAGAGTACGTTCTCAATAGAACTGAATCTAATGTCTTCCATTCGTTTTTTCTTAAAAACTATATTCCCCAACTTAATAATAGGATCAAAGCCCTTAATTTCCATTTCCTCCAGATCAAACCCAATGGTTCCCTTTACTGAATTGGATATTATCCCTGTGCTATCTATTAAATCGCCCTCTATTTGTGTATTAACACTTACTTTTCCAGCTATTTTATCTGCTTCCTTTATGGAAGGGAGATTAAAATAATCAAACGAAGTCAATAGTTTTTCCAAATCCAGGTTATCCGTGGTAAAGCCAATTGAAAAAGCAGTTTTTAATGAATCTGTAATATCTAAATGTGCATCCAGGTTCACTTTACCTTCATAAAAATCAAAACCGGTATTTTCCAGGTAGAGAAGATCTTTATTTTCGAAATAAAAACCGGTATTAAAATTTTTAACTATTAGCTTATTAAATACAAACTCATCAATACAAATAGAGAGTTCTGGCTGATATTTTTTATAAAAATCTTTAACTGCAATTTTTAGCGCCAGGTTTCTATTTGTAACTATTTCGCGGGCTATGGTATCTCTATAATTGAACAATTCCAAAAAATCACCAAACCGTACTTTTTTTGAGTAAATATTGAGTTTTGAACTCATTCCTTTACCATTAGAACTTTTCTGAGGAATAATTGAGGTAATGTTATCCAGCTCTCCGGAAAACTCCAATTGATCTCCGGATGGTAAATCAATTTTAAGAGTTTTAAGAATAGCGTCATCATCTTGAATATCTATTTCCAGGATACTAAAGGGTATCTTTGTCTGACTTGAGTTATGAATTAATGAACTATTTTCAATTATGAATTTACTACTTGATGAGCTTATCAGTTCATTTATTTTTTCAATATCACCATTAATATTCGCAGTCAATATTAAAGACCCACCCTCAAGCAAAAAAGTATCATAATTGAGTATATCATTTAATTGTGATGGATCTGCCCGAGCTTCAAAATCTATGTTTACATAAGTTTCCCCCGGTTTAGAGATATCTAGCTGAGCTGAAAAGTCCGCCAGTCCATTAGAATTAAAATTAAAACTACTTTCTTCCAATACCAGATTATTCATGTCTCTATAATGAAGCCCTGTCTTAAAATTTTCGAGGGTCATAAAGTCTCTGTACTGAAATTTGTCAATGCTAATACCAATACGCGGGTTAAAATCTGAATAGATTCCTCGTAATGTTTCTTTTAATCTGCTTTCCGGGTCCTTTTTTTGACTAACCTGCTTATCACTATCATGAGCAAAGACTTGTAAAAAATCATCCCATTGTAATTTATCAGAATGAAGCAAAAGCGATGAGTTGACCTGATTTTCGGAGCTTGAAGAAATAAGGGCTAATAAATTATCTAATTCACCCGAAAAATTTAATTTGTCCTCTGAGCTTACTGAAATTTGTAAAGAATTGAGAATTGCACGATTGTCAATAATTTCTACATCCAGGAGATCAATTGGTACTATCAGGTCCATGGGTTTATAAAAAACGCTTCCCTTGTACAGGTTTATTGAACTTTCAGCTTTCAGTATCAGGCTTTCTAACTGCATCAAATCCCCATTTATATCTGCTTTAAGATCAAAACGGCCGCTTTTGAAGAGAAATGTATCATTATTAAATAAATCATTTAAAAAAACCGCACCGCCTGAGGCATCAAAATCTGCACTTACCAAAATCTCTTCATCTTTTTCATAATTCAAATTGGCAACAAGCTTTACTTTCCCGGAGGGAATATCAAACCCCATATTGGTTAGATGTAGATTATTTTCATCACTAAAAGACAAATCGGTTGAGAAGTTGTCCAGAACCAGTGTTTCATATTGAAATTTTTTAATGGCTATGTCAATGCCAGGGTTGAATTTTTGATAGATTTTTTTAAATATATCATGCAATACAAATTGGGGGTCTTTTATCTTTTCTGTATTGTTTTTTTGTGGGTCATCAAAAATTTCAAGGAAGTCTTTCCAGTTCAATTTATTTGATCTGAAATTTAAATTAGAGGAAACTAAATTTTTAGATTCTTTCGATAAAAGGGCTGAAAAGGGGCTTGTTTGCCCTTCTATTATGAGCTTGTCTCCCGATGTCATTTGCAGTTTCATTATATCTAAAACTGCATTATCCCTTTCTAAATGAAGTTTTAATTCATCCACAGGAATTGTAATTTTATTTTCATGGTCAACCAATGACGTCTTAGAAATCTGTAATTCCGTGGTGGATGAGGATAGTAATGTAGCTAACGAACTGGCATCCCCCTTGATATCTCCTACAAAATTAAAGCTACCGCCTTTAAGGCTGAAAATGGGGTCATCAAGTATTGAAATCAAATTCTCCGGTTTACCGCGGGCATTTAGGGCTGCTTCAATATATGCTTTGGATTCAGGTGTACTTTTAAAAAGACCATCCCGTATCTCAAAAGCTGTCTCTTTGTATTTGCCAACAATGGTATTGAAAATTAATTTTAAGTTCTTTTTATCTTCGGTTTTCGCACGGTCATCTTCATAGATCCTGTTTTTAAAACTTCCATTAAATGCCAAAGAATCCAGGATATACCGATCTGCTATTTTAGCTGAATTATCGGTGGCCTTAAATTCAATATGGACTAATGGATTGGAAAATGGCGCAAAACTTCCTTCCAATGTGGTATGGGTATAGAAAGTCTTGTCAATAACATATTTGCTGAGTTTTTGCTGAATATTGTCCGACACAAGGTTCACAGTAGGCAAATATTCTGTATGTTCATTCTCAATCTTAAATAAAAAAGTACCCTTGTTGGCTGTATTAAAATCGGCTGTGAGTTTAAAAATCTGATCATTTATAGATAAATCAAAAGTTGGAATATGGATCTTATTGGACTTCAAATCAATCACAGCATTCATTGAACCTGAAATTCTTGAATCTTCTAGAAAACTTCCTTTCTCAAGGTTGAATCCCAATTGCTTAACCATGGCGTCCAAATCCAAGGAGGAAGTAATCTTATCCTGTTCAAAATTAACTGTTGATGATACCGCGTTAAGTTTAAATTTTATGGCCTTATTACGCACAAGGTTTTGAATATCAACGGTAAAATCTTCAATGTCCAGATCCATTTTAAATGGTGTAAAGGGTTCAGTCGATCCCTTATCAGGAACCGGCATTTCTTTTTTTATAATGGTATCTGAAAAAACCTCCTGTAATACAATTGAAGTATATTTTGCGCTGTTTATTTCAACAGATTTTACCTGAATCTGATTTTTAAAAAGACTCTTGACGAAAATATTAACATATGCATCCTCTATTTCTAAACGGGCTATTTTATAATCAGTTGAGTCCAGAAGCACCATATTTGTAATGTGGAATGCAGGATTTGAAAATCTGCCCCAGCTTTTCATAGTCATGTCTTCAAAACTCACGGTGCCCTTATGATTCTCTGAGATCGTATTTGCAATGAAGTTGGCAACCTCTTCTTTATGGCTCGTTACAAAAAAGTAGGTTGTAAGAAATAGGATAGCCAGAATCACCAATAAGCCGGAAACAAATTTTATGAGTTTTTTAAGCATGGGACCTTTTCCTTAATGAGAAGAAAGCTAAAACTAAGCCTAGAATAAAATTAAGCATTTTTGAATTGAGGGCTGTGTTGTTTTTTGATAATAATTACAGCTCTTAGTCCACAAGGAACCCTATCACTTAAAGCTTTTGAAATATCCTGAACCTAAAAATATTTTCAAGGACTCTTGTATCGCTATTGGAAAAGATTTCGGAAGTTTGGAGGACATAATGAAATTTGAGGCGTAGATTTTCTGATACCTGATAAGACAGAGCGGTATCCCAGCGAAAATTGTTAGCTAAAATCTCGGTAATTCCACTGCCAAGCGGGAAAAAGGGTTCCAGGCTTACAAATACGGTCCAGTTTTTTTCACCCCCTATACCAAACTTGTCGGTGCGGGTACCTATCAAATACCTGCCTCTGAAACTAAACTCATTGTCAATATCATTGTCACTGAAAGTAAAAAAACGCTGTAAGTCTGCGTGTAATAATTCAGTGGCCCTCCGAAGAAGCCGCGATCGATTTTATGAATGACGAAGAATACGCTCCTCATCTAAAGGCCCGTACTGAAGGTTCGGGTAGCAATCATTATTTGATAGAAGGCAAGGATGAATTTGCGTAATTCTTGGGGCATCTTATCTTTATATATTTAAAAACGATACTTTTATCGGCCTCCCTTTGGTAATTCAATTCCATGGTGGCAAAATTTGATTATAATGCACAGAATAACAACTTAAGACAAACATCATGAAAAAATTATTGGTCATATTTTGCCTTGCCCTGGTTAGTCAGGCAATAAATTCACAAGAAAAATATACCCCTTCTAAAGAGAATTTGGAAGCGCGAAAATGGTTTCAGGATGCTAAATTTGGCATGTTTATTCATTGGGGGGTTTATAGTAATCTGGGTGATGCCGAATGGGTGATGCAAAATCAGGATATTACCGTAGATCGCTACGAACTCTTACCCACCTTTTTCAATCCCATTGATTTTAATGCGCAGGAAATCGTAGAAATGGCTAAAAATGCCGGGATGAAATATATTACCATTACTACAAAGCACCATGATGGTTTTGCGATGTACGATTCCAAAGTTTCAGATTATAACATTGTTGACGCCACACCCTATGGAAAAGACATTTTCAGGATGCTGGAACAGGAGTGCAAAAAGCAGGGGATAAAATTATTTGCATACTATTCGCAACTAGATTGGCACCACCCGGACTATTTTCCCCGTGGTTGGACCGGCAGGAAAACAGGAAGGCCAGAAGCAGGGGAATGGAGTACCTATTTAGATTACCAAAATGCCCAAATAAAAGAACTTGCGGAAAATTATGACATCGCAGGGTTTTGGTTTGATGGCTGGTGGGATCAGGCACCTCATAAAGAAGATTGGCACAAAACAGTTGAATATAGAATAGAGGGAATTGATTGGGATTTAGAAAGGACCTATAAAATGATTCACGATGTTGATTCGAAGTTATTGATCGGCAATAACCATCACGAACTTCCTTTTGAGGGTGAAGATTTTCAAATGTTCGAAAAAGACCTTCCGGGAAAGAATACTACCGGTTTTGGTGGGGCTGATATAGGACAGCTCCCTCTGGAAACCTGCGAAACCATTAACCAATCTTGGGGCTTTAATTTACAGGATGATAAGCATAAATCTGAGCAGGAACTTATCAGGTACCTGGTAAAAGCGGCAGGAAACAATGCTAATTTTCTTTTAAATATAGGACCTATGCCAAATGGTAAAGTCCAAAAAGAGCATAAAGATATTTTAAAAGCCGTTGGAGCCTGGTTAGCTATTTATGGTGAGACCATTTATGGAACAAGACAAGGTTTGGCTGGCCCTCATGACAAGTTTGTTTCTACCCGAAGAGGAGATAAATTATATCTGCATGTTCTGGAGGAAGCGGGCAATGAATTACTTATTACGGATTTTGATCTGAAAATTAAAAAAGCAACTTTTTTTAAAGATAAAACACCGGTAAACTTCAGATTGAAAAAACGAGAATTGAAACTCACAATACCCGAGGATAAAAAAGAAGCTATTGATACGGTAATAGAAATTACACTCAAATAAAATCGCTTACTTTAGTTTAAATGGAAACCAACTTTGTGTGGATCTCTAATGCCGCCATTGCGATTTCGTCGATTTAAAGATTGTACATTCAGGTGCGAATCGGTTCTACGGTTTTCCAAAATTAAAAACCCTTTCTATTTCATTAATCTTGTCTATATTAGTAACCCTACATCTGAATAACACCAACCATAATTCTATGAAAACCAAACTGTCCTTTCTTTTATTCTTTTTTATTGTTTCATTCACGACTTTTTCCCAGGTAGATTCTTCCATATTCGATACGCTGAATTTTCGGTTTATAGGTCCTGAAGGCAACCGGGCAATTGCCATTGCAGGTGTTCCCGGTGATCCCATGATCAATTATATCGGTGCAGCATCCGGCGGACTATGGAAAACCACGGATGGCGGGCTCAACTGGGATTCGGTTTTTGATGATCAGGATGTATCTTCTATTGGGGCTATTGCCATTACACCAACTAATCCCGACATTATTTGGGTGGGGACCGGGGAAACCTTTGTTATACGACCAGCACACGCTATGGGCGATGGTATTTACAAATCTGAAGATGCCGGCAAGACCTGGAAAAACATGGGCCTCAAAAAAACAGGTAGAATTGGCCGGATTATTGTTCATCCATCCAATCCGGATGTTGTATATGCTGCTGCGCTTGGTCACACCTACGGTCCCCAAAAGGAACGGGGAGTTTACAAAACTACCGATGGCGGTAAGACCTGGAAGCAGGTATTCTTTGTGGATGAAGATACAGGGGCTGCTGAATTGGCGATGGACCCCAAAAACCCAGACCGACTTCTTGTGGGGATGTGGTCTATACACATCAACACCTGGGGATTGCGAAGTGGCGGTCCCGGAGGAGGTGTATATAGATCTGTAGACGGGGGAAAATCTTGGGAAGCACTTTCAAAAAAAGGACTACCCGGCGGTGCTGACAATCCTGTAGGTAAAACTGCTGTGGCTATATCGCCTTCAGAACCGGATATAGTGTATTCCTTATTTGAGATCGATAGCCCAGCCTTGTATAGATCCGAAGATTTTGGGAATACCTGGTCACTGCAGACCCGGAACCACGATATTGCCGAACGCGCCCCTTATTATACCCGTATGGCTGTATCTCCTGGTGATCCCAACGAACTCTATTTTGCAAGTGTAAAGTTTTGCATCTCAAAAGATGGCGGTAAGACCGTGGAAGGAGGCTACAGTGCCGGAGGTGATAACCACGACATTTGGTTAGATCCGGGCAACCCGGATCGCATGATGGTGGCGCACGATGGTTGTGCCAGTATTACCCTGAACCATGGCAAAAGTTATCAGCGTGTGGTACTGCCTATTGCACAGATGTACCATGTATCCGTTGATGATCAGATTCCCTATAATGTCTATGGAAATCGCCAGGATGGCTATTCATATAAGGGGCCAAGTAATAGCAGACAAGGCTATATTCCACTTGGTCTATGGAAAGGAGTAGGAGGCTGCGAAAGCGGTTTTGCTCAACCCGATCCTTTTGATAATGACATTGTATGGTCTGGATGCTATGATGGGGGCTTGCAGCGTTACAATGCTAAAACCGGTCATGCAAGAGATGTTCGGGTTTGGCCGGAAGCCGGATACGGTTGGGAGCCGGGCAAACTGAAGTACCGTTGGCATTGGAATTTTCCCCTGGCATTTTCACCACATACAAGACATAGGGTCTATGTAGGCAGTCAGTTTGTACACAAAAGCGATGACAACGGTCAAAGTTGGCAGGTTATTAGCCCGGATCTAACTCTTAATGATAAGACCCATCAGCAAAATTCAGGGGGTATCGCTGTAGATAATTTAATGACTTTTGATGGATCTGTATTATTTAGTATCGCAGAATCAAAATTAGAACCCGGGCTTATCTGGACCGGAAGTAATGATGGTCAGGTTCAACTTACCAAAGATGGTGGCCAAAACTGGACCAACCTTACCGGCAATATTCCTGATCTTCCCGAATGGGGAACCATAGCAAATATTGAACCTTCCGGTTTTGCAAAGGGAACAGCTTATATAACGGTAGATTTGCACCAAATGGGAGACTTTGATCCCTATGTTTACAAAACAGAAGATTACGGCCAGCATTGGAAATATATAAGTGGTTCCGTTCCTAAGTCGGTTCACAGCTTTGCCCATGTTATCAAAGAAGACCCCAAACGCCAGGGTATGTTGTATCTGGGGGTAGATAACGGCCTTTATATTTCGCATGATGACGGCAAAAGTTGGATGCGCTTAAAAAACAACCTTCCACCTGCGCCCGTTTATTGGTTGGAAATACAGCAGCGTTTTGATGACTTAGTGGTAGGTACTTATGGAAGAGGGTATTATATATTAGATAATATTTCACCCCTACGTGAATATGATATGGATGCCCAGAATAAGGAAGCGCATCTATTTAGCCTGCGCCAGGCTTACCGTTTTCAGGATCTGCAAAGTATTAAAACCGACGGACCGAGTATGAACTCAGGGAAAAACCCGGCCTATGGTGCAGATATCAATTATTATCTGAAAGATAGCACGGATCAAAAAATAGAAATACAAATAATAACACAAAACAATGAGATCGTTCGGACTCTGGAAGGAACAAATAATCCAGGGGTGAACCGGGTGATGTGGGATCTGCGCTATGAACCAACATATAAGCCAAAATTGCAGTCCGCACCCCCGGGAAGACCATGGGTACAACTCAACGGTGAAGGATGGCGTCCTCTGGTTACCTGGGATCTTGACCTGATGCGCGGGCAATACGGCCCTAAAGTGGTTCCGGATACGTATAAGGTAAAGTTAATTATTGGGGAGGAGGAATATATCAGGGAAGTAGAAGTCTTAAAAGATCCTACCTCCGAAGGAACCCTTGAAGAGATTAAACAGCAGGTGGCTTTTTCGCTGGAACTTCGCAATGCCATAAATTTGGCAGTAACCATGATCAATGATATTGAGGAAATCCGCTCTGAACTTACGGATGTCATACCAAAATTGAAGAAGAAGGGTGATATTCAGAAAGCAAGGCAATTGCAGGCCTTGTCAGAATCAATAGCGGGTACACTCTACGATATTCAGCTTACCGGAGCCAGGGAAGATGCGTTCAGGGCTCCGATGAAACTTTATGGAAGATTGAGTGCCCTAGCCAGTGATATTACCGGAAACGGAGTAGATTTTAAGCCAACTGACCAGCAGCGTGAGGTCTACGCCATTTTCAATGAGCGATTAGACCTTATCAACACGAGGTTTACGAACTTTATGCAAGTAGAATTGAAAAAGCTGAATACGCAGTTGAAAAAAAGTGAACTGCAAATTCAATTGGAGAAGAAGATAAAATCATAACCAATTGCTATAGTGCAAGGCGCAATGCCAAAACTAAAGGCAAAACCTCTTCTTTATAAGAAATATTGGAATTTGGTGCCTGGAATTTGTTCCATCGACCGATTGGGTTGCCTCTTTTTGCTAAGTTTTCTACTTAGTTTGCGTTCGCAGTGACCAAACTTATTTGCTATTGACTTAAGAATAGTATTAATGGTTACAACTTTTAATGTATAATCTTACAGGTAATACTAATTGGGCCTGACCTAAATCATTGGCATCCTCCATGTTGCTTCATAGTTTTGTTCTGTACTTAAAAAGAAATTAATTTAATATATACAGATCATGAGAAATATATTTTTATTCCTGATAGTTGGCTTTTTTCTTCAGATGCCGGCCGTGTCTGAAGCACAAATATTGGGTAAACTAAAAAAGAAAGCCGAAAAGCAGGTCGAAAAGGAGGTGGATAAAGCACTGGAAGGAGAAACAGAAGAACCTAAAACAGAAGAAAAACAAACCAAAGAAGATGAACAGGATTCTGTAATAACCAAAAATGACCAGGTTGCAAGGCCCTGGTCTAAATATGATTTTGTTCCGGGCGAAACCGTAATATTTGAAGACAATTTGGAGGGTGAGCAAAATGGTGAGTTTCCCTCACAATGGGATTTGATTGATGGCTATGTTGAAAATGCCTTGTTTGAAGGTGAAAATATTATTCGGTTTCCTGTAGAGAGTGAAGGGGCAATTATAAAACCACTTATGAAAAAAGAGGGGGACTATCTGCCGGATAAATTTACAATAGAATTCGACATGTATTTGTCTCATAGAACTACCAGGTACGAAATCTTATTCTGGGATAAGGGAGAGTCTTACCACAAGCCGGATGAATTGGGGGATATAGGCATTATTTCAGTGGGCTATGAGCAAGGCGCTTCCTATGATGGGGGTAGAATGAGAAGAAATTTACCCAAAGAAGCTCAAAAAGCCTATCCGCACTGGCGCCATGTGGCCATTTCCTTTAATGTAAGAGCGCTAAAAATTTATATAGATGAAAACAGGTTGCTAATGTTGCCTAATGTAAAAGGCAACCCAATATCTATAAGTTTAAAAGGAAGCACTTATGATTCCGGCCATACGGGAGATTATCCTACCTTGATAAAAAACATCCGGATAGCAGAAGGTGCCGTTAAACTATATGATCGTTTCTTAACGGATGGAAAAATTGTGGCTAACGGGATAAAATTTGATTCGGGAAAAGCAACTTTGAAACTTGAGTCAATGGGTGTAATAAATGAAATTGTGAAACTTATGAAGGAACATCCGGAAATTAATTTCAGTGTTGAAGGACACACAGATAGTGATGGTGATGCACAATTCAACATAGATTTATCAGAACAGCGGGCCAATACGGTCATGAATGAATTAATTGCCCGGGGGATTGAGGCCAAAAGGATGGTCTCAAAAGGATTTGGAGAAGATGTGCCGGTTGCAGACAATACTTCACCCGAAGGTAAAGCCAATAACAGAAGGGTAGAATTTGTGAAAATGGACGCTCCTAAAATCTAACTAAGAATCTTAATAAAGAAGGATGTAGCTTTTTTTTAAAAAAACCCACCGAACAGGTGGGTTTTACTTTTTTTGGTGACCTGGCTGGGGATGGCTCACCGAGTTTATCAAACCCATCAATCGCTTTCTTAAGAAACATAATAATCTGAATAACATGATATAATTTAAATCCCTGGTAAATGTATACCTGCTTTCGGACAATATAATACACTGTTCGTCCTAAAACTATTTCAAAATCTGATAAATGGCTTATCTTATATAGAACTTCCCCAGTATCCCGGGCATTGTTATTTTATTCAGGGTATTTTTCTCATTTATAACCATTTAATTCTAACATCGTAACCTTTAAATA
>CBDUGN010000113.1:0-11504 GCA_965366915.1 uncultured Eudoraea sp.
TGGAAAGCAAGCAAAATGCCTATCATAACAAGAAATATTTCACCCATTGCGTAAATCAGATATTTCTTCAATTTCCCTGCTTTAAGCAAATTATGTCTAATTTTTCTAAAAAATTTAATCATTGTCTAGATGGTCTATAATGAAGGCTAACGGTTTTGTGTATGCGTAGTAGCGGATTTTAAACCACCAACTTATCAGATAATGCTGTCCTTTGATTTATATTTTATGTTTCAATATAGGACTGAACCCGCTATTACTTATACACAATGTTAGCGGTAGTTTTATTATAATTAATCATCATAAGTTTTATAATTCTCCAGGTGTTTTGCAGCTTCTTCTAAATCCATAATTAGAAAACCAAAACCGACACCAGGTTCTGTATTATCTTTTCCTATCTGAAAACATAAATATTTTCCATCGTCTGAAATTACTCCTTGATTGGCCTTGTATCCCTTATAGTCAGTGAAATAAGTTAATCTTTGCATTTCCCCTGACCCATTTAATTTCAATTTATACAGATCAAGCAATGGCCAGGCATTTTTCTCGGAGGGTCCGTGTTCGACCAGAGTATGTAAACCATCAGGGAATATTCCTTCAGGCTCATCGTAGCAGCAAGGAGAATTAGTGATAGTTCTATATTCTCCAGTTTCGCTATCTACCATATAAACATCAGTATTATTTCCATTATTAATGGTATAAACAGCAAATGTTACTTTAACGCCCTCTGGTGGAACAAGACTTTGTGTTTCAAGACTGGCATGACCCAGTGAAAATGGTAACTGCTTTGAATCAAAAATCATCCTTTCGTTGGCTAACTTTGGTATCCCATCTTGATAAATTATTTCGGCCATTAATAGCTTTGCCCTATTTTTTCCTAGCTCAGGTAATTGGCGATCTCGATGTGTCCAAGCTATTCTCATCCTATTTCTTGAAACAGCTGGCCCTTCAGCACAGAGGGTATTTAAAGGAACCGGGGGTGTTGTGCCACTTTTATCCATGACGTACAACCAGGTAAGGTCACGCGCTTTATCTCTTTCCTTATTGTCCGTAGGGTCAAAGAGCGCCTTTGGACCGGAAAGTAGAATATCTCCATTTGATAAATACATTGCCCTGGTAAATCCGTAATGATTAAAATGTCTGGTTTTTGGACGTATTATTCCGGTTGCTAATTCCAATTCATATACTTCGCCCATTGGTTTGTCTAAAAATAGAATGAATCGGCCATCATGGGACCAATCTGGACGTTCTCCAAAACCGCTTACAAGTTTTATATATGGTGGTAAATTATCTATTGGACTAGCGTTAATTAAATCAGGTTCTGTTTTTTCATGACCTTGTCCAAATGCACTGATTATCTGAAGTAGAATGCATAAAAGGAGTATTCGTCGGTAAAGAATAGTCTTTTTTATTGTTGACATAAGGTCGAATTTTAAAAATTGCTACGGATAAAAGTTCGTCTGAAATTACCGCTAACTTGTTATATCCGCACTAAAATAATTATTTATCCCTTACTTTTCCCGGATAATGATATTTTTAAGGGGTCTTTATCCGATTCCAATAGTTCAAGAACCACAGTATCTAGTGGGCTTCTTATCTGCAACAGATCTTTCTGGGCTACATGGGTATAA
Source organism: uncultured Eudoraea sp. (assembly GCA_965366915.1). GTDB lineage: Bacteria > Bacteroidota > Bacteroidia > Flavobacteriales > Flavobacteriaceae > Eudoraea. Next base: position 1,629 of record CBDUGN010000113.1, read on the forward strand.
ATCATCGTATGGCAGGCATAATTAAAAGATTTGAATCTTAATATAGCTGATAATGCTGCAAAATACCTGCAATGAAAAACCAGTGTTAATTTGGACAATTCCTTGCGTGAGGCAAAGACTAAATACCTGACTGGATTGCTTTACAAAGAAAGCCGTCATAGCTTTGTGCATTTATTGAGTTTTGGATTTTGGTCCCGATAGCTATCGGGATGCAAATATATTCAGGCAACTGGATTGCTTCCTCTCAACCTACGTTAAAACTTGAGTGGATCGGAAGCGGCCTTAAGTAGTATTATCCTTTTCACGAAAGTTATTCAAGCCCCAGTTCTTTTTCCCAGGCAGGGTCCCAGTCGCCTTCTTCCTTTAAATAGGCAATAACCTCCGCTCGTTGGCGGTGAACTTCTTCGGTAATTCTTTTTTCTAATGCCTTATACCCGGAATTATCTTCAAAACGTTTATAAATACCCAACTTCATATCGGAGAAGACTCCTCGTCGATCTTTTTTCATAAAAAAGCGCTCTTCCAGTGCTTTTAGAAAATTCGTGGTGTCATTGGAGATATAAAAACAATACAATTGAATATCATTATTTGTATAAGAAGTGAAGGAGTCTTCTTCAATTATTTTGTTATAGTACTTACAGATTTCCTGTGAAAATGAATCGGCTTTTTTATTTTCATTGTTCATTCTCAGATAATCTATATAATAAACCCATACTTGGGCTTCTTCAAGCTCCAAACTATCGACATCTATAGTATTTTTTTTAAGATGTGTAAAGGTATGTTCCAATATTGAAATGGCCTTTTGGTAGTTTTGCAATCCACTGTTTAACCATGCCCTTTGTATTGCCTCTTCTTCCGGATCAAGATTTTTTTCTGAAGCCCAAAAATCTATCCATTCCTCCCATTTAGGATAATCCTTTTTTAGCTCATATATATGGCTAAGATTATCAAATGTTGCCATATTATCAGGATAGCGCATTTGCAATTGGTTCATATATTTTTCAGAAACAGGCCATAAATCTAGATTCAGGGGAAATACTACATGATAATTGAGATTACCTAATAAATAGGGGTCCTTTTTGCCTGCTTCATGGATTAATTTAAATCCCTCGACAAGGTTTCCGTAGGGTTCATTTCCCAGCCATAGTGCTTTTCTGCGTGCAGCGCCGGCCGACGGGTCATTAGCAATGATATTATCAACAATACTAAAGGCTTTTTCATACTCTTTATTTCTATAATAATTCATCGCTAACATCGTCGCGAAAAAGTCTAACGGGTCTAATTCAACAGCCTTTTCTAGAGATTTATTGGATAATTCCGGTTGATTAGCCCATCCCAGGGCTCTGTATAATGCATAATGGGCTTCAGCATAGCTAGGTTTGATTTCTATTGCCTTTCTCAGATCTGAAATGACCCGGCTGGAGTCTTTCCTCTGGTTCATATTTCGGGTGGCCTTGGCGTGTAATACCTCTGGTTTGTTTGGTGCAATTTCTATGGCTCTTTCAAGATGATATTGCATGAAATTATCCCGGTCTTCTTTGCTTAAATTCCCATAAAAAAAGCGCAGGCCATACGCAAAGCTAAGCTCTGCATGGGCTTCTGCAAACTCCGGATCTAATTCAAGGGCTTCCTTAAGCAGTATTATGGCTTGCTCCAGGCTTTTGTCGTCTCTTTTTGCTGATAATTGTCGAGCTCTTATATAGAATTTGTATGCTTCGGTATTCTCTGTAAGCTTGGTTGAAAGCACCTTATCTTCATCCGGGAGTAATTGAATTCTTAGTTGTTTAGCTACCTTTCTGCTTACATCTTCCTGTATTCCAAAAACTTCATCAAAATCATCTTCATAGGTTTCTGACCATAAATGATAGCCATTATAAGCATTGATCAATTGGGCAGTTATTTTGATCCTATTACGCCGGCTATCATACTGCACACTTCCCTCCAAAACATAATTAACGGTCAATTGTTCTGCTATTTTTCGAACATCTTCATTTTTGTTTTTAAATTTAAATGACGAAGTACGGGCCGTAACCTGCAGTCCACTTAAATTTGCCAATTCGTCCAGGATCTGCTCTGTCAATCCGTCTGCGAAATATTCATTTTCTTCTTCACTGCTCATATTCGCAAAGGGGAGGACCGCTATGGAAGCCATTTGCTTATCAGGGTATAGGGTTGAGCCTGCCAAAAAGAGCCGTTCAACCAGCATCAGGATCAGCACCAGGCTTAAAGAGCCTATAATGAGGCGATTTATTCTCCGACCCGCTTTGCGATTGTCCGTTGTATCTTGTTGTACTGCCCCCGTACGCTTCAATCCCTGTGGAGTAAATTCATAAAGCCAGGCCAGGACCAGGGCAATAGGGAAGCCTACCAGCAGGATGCGGGTTGTCAATGGCGCGATGCTATCCGGCCAGTTTAGGTTAGGCCCTACGGTGCTGACCACCTGTATGATGAGCCATGCGGTAACCAGGTAGGCTACGGCTACTTTGTAGACATTTCGACGTTTAAGTTCTTCGAAGAAGTTGCTCATGACAATGTAGTTTTTATTTTCTTATTCCAGTCCTAGTTCTTTATCCCAGGCAGGGTCCCATTCGCCTTCTTTTTTTAAATAGGCGATCACCTCGGCACGCATACGGTGGGTTTCATCCCTGATACGCTCGAATAGTGCACTAACATCTTTGTTCTTTTCAAAGCGTTTATACGAACCTTGTTCAATAATAGTAAATACTTCAAATCGATCTTTTTGCGTGAAAAACCGATCTTGCAGATGTTTTATGAATGCAATAGTATCATTTGATAAATAATGGCAGTCCAATAGAACTTGGTTTTTAAAACTTAAAGAAGCTCTTTCATTTTTAGCGGGACCCATTTTATAGAACTCAAATAGTGCATTTGCCAAAGCATCTGCCTTATCATTATCCTTATCCAGCCTGAGTAATTCTGTGTACGTAACTAATTCATCATAATTCTTCCTGTAAAACATAATATCGTCTTTCGGAACATCAGTGGCTAATAGATTGGGGAATGCCTTTTCGAAGATGCTTCTGGCTTTCTTGACGTTTCCCAAACCCATTTGGATGTAAACCCTATCCATGGCTTCAGTTTCCCTATTAAGCCCTTTTCTTGCAGCCCAGAAATCCACCATATCAAGCCATTTGTTGTATTCACCTTTGAAAATATATAGCGAACTTAAATTACCATATGTGTGGTACTCATTTTCAGGATAGCCCATTTGTAATAGACGGCCATATCTTTCTGCCACCGGTACAAGGTCCAGTTCAAGTGAAGTTAATAGATGATAATTCAGATTGTAGACATCATTCGGGTCTTTTTTTCCTGCTTCGTGTATTAGGATAAAGGCCTGTGCTATCTCTCCAAAGGGAGCACCTAGTAAGTAAAATGCCTTATACCGGGAAGCCTGGGAAACGGAATCTTTTTGAATGATCCGGTCCAATGTTGCAAAGGCCTTATTATGATCCTTATCGTTATTAAAATACCAATCGGCCATTGCATTTGCATATTCAACGTTAAAAGGATCCAATTCATAGGCTCTTTCAACATATTTCATAAAATTAGGCTGCCTGGCCCAATTCAATGCACGTGCCAACATCCAATATGCTTGTGCATAGTTTGAATTAATATTAATGGCTTTCCTGAGTTTGGCAATGACCCGGCTGGAGTCTTTATCTTCACGTCCAATTTTGCGACTTGCACTTGCGACCAAAACTTCAGGTTTCTCCGGCCCATATTCAATCGCTTTATCCAGATGGTATTCTACCTTTGTATCACGCTCCTCTTTGTGTAGATTAGACATAAAATGTTGTACCCCATATAACTGACTGAGTTCTGCATGGGCTTCCGCGAATTCACCATCCAAATCAAGAGCTTTATTAAGCAATTCCACGGCAATGTCTACATCATCGCTAGTACCTCTTGACGCATACTCTTTAGCCCTAATATAAAGCAAAGCTGCTTCTTTATCCTGACTGAGCTTGGCGGCCAAAATTTCCTCTTCATTGGGCAGTAATTCTACCCTTAGGCGAGAGGCGACCTTCCTGCCTATTTTTTCCTGAATGCTCTCTATTTCATAAAGGTCGTCTTCAAAATTTTCTGACCACAGGGTCCAACCGTTATTGCCATTGATCAATCTGGTACTAACCTTAATCCGTTTGTCACTTCCGAAATATTGAATACTTCCCTCTAGGACATAATTAACTTCCAGTTCCTTTGCAATCACCTTCACGTTTTCCTTTCTGTCCTTGTATATCCAACAGGAGGTTTTAGCAGGAACTTTCATCCCGCTAATTTGCTGTAATTCACTGTGGATTTGTGCAGGTATGGCATTGGCAAGGACCTTTTGTTCCTCCAGTAGTTCGTCTTCACTAACAAAGGTTAAGTAATCAAAAGGCAAAACCGCAATACTCGCTTTTTGTTTTTCATTGATATTTGTATTGTCAGAAAATACACGTTCTACAAACATAACACAGAGGACTAGGGACAGGGTGCCTATAATGACGCGATTTATTCTCCGACCGGCTTTGCGATTGTCCGTTGTGTCTTGTTGTACTGCCCCCGTACGCTTCAATCCCTGTGGAGTAAATTCATAAAGCCAGGCCAGGACCAGGGCAATAGGGAAGCCTACCAGCAGGATGCGGGTTGTCAATGGCGCGATGCTATCCGGCCAGTTTAGGTTAGGCCCTACGGTGCTGACCACCTGTATGATGAGCCATGCGGTAACCAGGTAGGCTACGGCTACTTTGTAGACATTTCGACGTTTAAGTTCTTCGAAGAAGTTGCTCATAACGCTTTTTTTCCTTTAGTTGTTGTATCCGGGATTTTGCTCCAGGTTGGGGTTGGTGTCAATATCGTCCTGAGGAATAGGCATTACCAGGTTAGGGGCATCATAAGGCAAGCCATCGATGGTCTCCTGTAGGCGTTTGGCATCATGGAAACGAAAGCCTTCAAAGGCCAGTTCGCGCTGCCGCTCTTCGAGAATGTCCTGCAGGGTGAGTCCAATTATTGGGTTGGCATTGGAGCGGGTCCTCAAGGCATTGATTTCTGTTTCGGGGGCCAGACCCAGGTTGGTTCCTTCCCTGAAGTTACTCTCGGCGCGGATGAGGTGCATCTCTGCAACACGGATATAGGGTGCGCTAGCAAATTGTCCCTTCCATTTGGAGCTTACCGTGGTGCCGTTACCCAGGTAGAAAAAACTGGACCGGTCGTCTGGTCCGGTAAATAGATCAAAGAAAGGGGCTTCAACAGTGACATCTGCAGTCTGGGAACGCCCTCCGAATTCAATAGTGGCCCAGTAGGTATTGAAATCATTTACTCCATCCTGTGTGGTAACCTGCCAGGCGAAAATGTCCTCAATGCCATCGTTTTCGTTGTTAAAGGCAGAAGCCAGGTCCGGAACCAGAAAATGTCCACTGTTTTCCAGGACGTCGTGCGCGGCATCCCGGGCTGCGGCGTAATTGCCCTGTTGTAAATATACTCTGGCTAGCATGGCCTGTGCGGCGTAGGCATCGGCCCGGAATCCATTATCCGCAGGCAGGAGCGCATTGGCGACTTGTAAATCGGAGATAAGTTGTGTGTATACTTCCTCCAATGATGTCCTGGCAGGGTAGCTGATCTGGCTTAGATCGGTTACTGCATCGAAAATAATAGGTAAACCTGGTTGGGTGTTGTTGCCTGCAACTTCGTAGGGGAGGGCAAAATAGCGGACCATTTCAAAATAGATCATTCCCCGTATGAATTTGGCTTCCCCTTCCAATCGCCCCCTCTGATCCGGATCTTGCGCCAATTCCAGGTTTTCAAGGACAATGTTGCAAAGATTGATTGAGCGGTAGGCATTAGCCCAGAGAAGACGGATAAAGACATTTGTAGTAATGACTTCTTTGCGAACAAACTGAAAGAATTCTGCAAAGGTGCCCCGATAAGCCAGATTACCTTCATTGGCCAGCAACTCCGAAATGGTTTCAAATTCTCCGGCGTATTGGTCATCAGTAAAGGCATAGGCTCCTAAAAGTAAACGGTCTAAATTCTCCGGGTCCTCCAACAGGGTTTCAGGAGTGAGGGTATTGGTGGGTTCAATGTCCAGGTTATTGTCACAACCTACTATAAGAATTGAAACAAACAGGATTATATATAAATTTTTCATCGTCATTTTTTTAGAAGTCCACATTAAATCCTAAAGTGTAGGTACGTGCCTGGGGAGGTGAATAGAAACCGATTCCTGAGGCTAAGGAGTTTCTCTGTAGAGAGTCCCATGTTGATTCGGGATCCCAACCCTTAAAATCTGTAAATGTCAAAAGATTTACCCCTGTAAAGTACACCCGAATGCGGTCGAGTCCCAGGTTTTCTGTGACATCCTTGGGTAAAGTATACCCAAGGGTGAGATTCCTAAGGCGTATAAAATCTGCATCTTCCAGGTAGCGGGAAGACAATTGCGTTCCGTTTCCTCCAAATAAGCGGGCCTGAGGCACATTGGTTATATCGCCCTGTTGTTGCCAGCGATTGAGCTGATCCCGGGTTTGGTTATCAAAAAAATCCGCATTGGCAGACTGATAAATACCACCACCATTATAAAGTTGGGCACCCCATTGCCCCTGAAAGACAAAAGAAAAATCGATCCCCTTATACTGCAAGTTATTCGTCATCCCAGCAATCACATTCGGGAACGGATTGCCAAGGATCCGGCGGCTGGCTTCAGCATAGTCGGCCGTAGTAGTACGGTCCAGGCTGCCATCCGGTAATTCCGTATTGCGATAAAATAAGGCATCCCCGTTATCCGGGTCCACGCCGGCATATTCAGGCATATAGAATGAGGCTACTGTTTCTCCTTCCCTTACAATTTTTTCTTCACGGATGATATCGGCACCATTAGGTAACGCCTTTACTTCATTATTGTTTATAGCAATGTTCAGGGAGGTACTCCACCTGAAATCCTCAGTTACAACGTTTTTGGTGTCAAGGGTAAATTCAAATCCGGTATTTACAATATCAGCAGCATTCTGGTTTACAAATCGGATTCCATTTGTATAGGGGATGGGCACCAGGAATAAGGCACCCTCTGTATCCTTGATATAGTAATCCATACTGGTGTTGACTCGGTTATTGATAAATCCAAGATCCAATCCGAAATTGACTTGTTCGGTTTCTTCCCAACTCAGATTAGGATCTCCTAAGGTCCCCAACCAAAATCCAGGGTTCTGATTATAGGTTCTGGTATTAAACTGTGTGCGGCTAGCAAAGTTTCCTATGTTCGCATTTCCTGTAAGCCCCCAGCTGGCCCTCAGTTTCAGGTTGGACAGGGTTTTATTATCCTTTAGAAAGGGGGCTTCAGATGCCAGCCAGCCAACTGAAGCGGCCGGGAAAGTTCCATACTTTACCTCGGAACCAAAGCGGGAGGAGCCGTCGACGCGTACACTTGCTTTTAGCAGCCAACTATTGAATAGGGTAGCACTGGCCCGGGCAAAATAGGATACGAAACTAAAGGCCGTTTCTGATGTAGAACCACCTGTGATTTCTCCTGCACTATCCAGTTTCCTCAATTGGTCTGATGGGAAATCCTGCCCTTCTATAGAAAAGGATTTGAATTTACTTTCCTCGTAGGACATCCCCAGAGTTGCCTCCAGTTGCCAATCATTACCAAAATGTTGATAATTGAAATAATTATTGATCACGTATTTTTCGTTGATAAAACTATAAGCATCTGCAAAGCCATTGGTAGAGGCAAATTCGGTAAGGCTTCCATAGAAACGCTCTTCCAGCTGGTTGTTATAATCATACCCAAGTTCTGTCCGGAAGGTTAAGTTTTTAGAAAAGGCTACCTCGCCGTATATTTTCATAAAAGCTCGCCAGACATTGGATTCGAAATCCCCGTTAAACTGGTTCATCAGGAAATTATAATAGAGCGTGGTCTCGGTATTGGGTGTAATACCATCCTCCAGATAAGGGCTGGAAAATGGAATCTGGGCGATTGCTTGTAATGGGTTGGCGAACTCATTATCATTTTCAATTCTCGATATTTGTGTCTTACTCGCATTGGAATTGATGCCGATAGTCAGCCAATTATTAGCACGGTGGTCAATATTGGCTCGCAGACTATAGCGCTCCAGGGAATTTCCCCTTACGATACCTTCGGTTCTATTATATCCGGTAGATAGAAAAAAAGTAGTTTTTTCATCCCCTCCACTTGCGCTGAAACTTATATCATGTATGCTGCCTGAGACCAGAGCAAGATCCTGCCAGTCCGTATCCACCTCGCCATTTCGCCAGTCTTCTTCGTTCTCTGAAAAAAGGTTGAAGAAAAAAGCTGCATCGTCTTCTGTAAAGCCCGAATTTAGTGCGGCCTCTGTGTAGAGTTCTACATATTCATTTGTATTGAGCCATTCCAGTTTGTTGGAGGCCTCGCTCAAGCCATAAGAGGAACGGAAAGAAAAGCGGGTATCCCCGCTGCTACCGCTTTTGGTAGTGATCAATACAACCCCATTTGTACCTCGGGAACCATAGATGGCAGCAGCAGATGCGTCTTTAAGAATTTCTATTGAGGCAATATCTTCCGGGTTAAGGCCAACAAGTGCATTTATAGGGGAGCCATTGGTACTGCGGTCTACTTTATCTATAGGTATGCCGTCTATTACATAAAGGGGTTCCTGATCACCATTTATGGTCGCCACCCCTCGAACGCGGATTTTGAAACCAGATTCCGCCCGGCCACCTGTCTGTGTGACCTGGACCCCGGCCGCTTTACCTACCAAGGCTCCCTGTACAGAGGGCACCGGAATTTCTTTGATCTGCTCTGCCCTTAAAGAGGCGATATTATCTGTAAGTTCTTCACGAGTACTTGTACCATAGCCTACTACAATAACTTCTTCAAGGTTGTTCCCCGGCTGTAGGATTACATCTATAGTGGTATTGGACCCAATAACTACCCGTTGGGAATTAAAACCTACATAAGAGAAAATAAGGGCTTCACCGGAGGTGAGCTGTATTTGATAGAAGCCTGAAAGATCTGTAATGGTCCCTTGGTTGGTACCTTCTACCAGGATATTCGCTCCAAAAAGTGGCCGATCAAAACTGTCTTTTACGGTACCACTTATTGTTCTGGATTGTGCCAGTGTAGATTTACCAAAAAGCAACAAAGTAAAAATTAGTGCATATCTAATTGATTTATCCATAAAAGTTGATTTCAAATTAAGACACTTCGGGGGAGTAAAATGCCAAAGTTTATAATTCGATCTTTTACAAACTACATCAGAGAGCAACTAAAATCAAGAAGATCGATATAGAATTTCTAACACTCTCTGTAAATTAATAAAATATTTTTTAACTAACAAATTGATTCTTAAGAACTTGGTAGTAAAAGATTTAGTTTAGGAGTATTGGATTTTGAGTTTTTAAAATTATTCAGGCAACTGGATTGCTTCCTCTCCACTTACGTTAAAACTACAGTGGATCGGAAGTGGCTTTACAAAGAAAACCATTTAGTGCCATGCTTTGAAGAGCGTTGGTTAAGTTTGAAAATAGGACTGGATTCATTTCATGGCTTCGCATGAAATGGGCCTTGGGGGGAGCTTCACAAAGAAAACCAGATGGTGCGTGCACCATCTGGTTTTTTATTTCACTTCCCGGCTCAAGCACGCTTGGCCACTCAGTTCCATAAAAAAACCAGATACTTTCATATCTGGCTTTCTTTGTAGCGGGGACTGGACTCGAACCAGCGACCTTCGGGTTATGAGCCCGACGAGCTACCTACTGCTCTACCCCGCGATGTGAATTTTCAATATTTTTATTGGCAGTATTTTTTGTTCTTTTCCCCAGCACGAGTAGGTACCCTGTCCTGAGGAATCGAAGGATACTGCTCTACCCCGCGATGTG
>CBDUGN010000114.1:0-11503 GCA_965366915.1 uncultured Eudoraea sp.
ACATGATAACCCAGGAAACCGGGGACGACTGGAAGGGAATAGCTTCTATTTCTTCTAAATAATCTTAGCATAATGCATAAACCGACATACCACACACAACTATGGAACTACAAATAAAAGATTTAAACAAAACCTATTCCAATGGTGTTCACGCCCTGAAAGATGTCAACCTTACCATCCCACAGGGTATGTTTGGACTGCTGGGGCCAAATGGAGCTGGGAAATCATCCCTTATGAGAACCCTGGCTACTTTACAGCAGGCAGATTCCGGTTCTGTAACTCTGGGTGATATAGATATATTAAAGGATAAAGCCAAAGTACGGGAAATCCTCGGGTACCTACCACAGGAGTTTGGCGTATATCCGAAAATAAGTTCCTACAACATGCTCAATCATATTGCCTCGTTAAAAGGAGTTTCTAATAAATCTGAGCGTAAAGACCTGGTAGAGTCTTTATTGAATAAGACCAATTTGTGGCATGTGCGAAATAAAAGCCTGGGCACCTATTCGGGGGGTATGAAACAACGCTTTGGTATTGCACAGGCGTTAATCGGTGATCCCAGTTTAATTATTGTTGATGAACCTACTGCCGGATTAGATCCGGCAGAGCGCATTAGGTTTCATAATTTATTAAGTGAGATTGGTGAGAATACGATCGTTATTCTATCTACCCATATTGTAGACGATGTGTCTAATCTGTGTAACAATATGGCTATCATATGCCTGGGAGAAGTGGTTGCCAAGGGTAATCCTTCAGAACTTACCGAAGGAGTTAAAGGCAGGATATGGAAAAAGGGGATAGAAAAAGGAGACCTTGAAGAGTATCAGTTCGAAATGCAAGTTATTTCGACCTATCTAAAAGCGGGACAAACTATAATTCATGTCCTTAGTGATGAACGGCCCGATTCCACTTTTGAGCCCAGCAAGGCCAATTTGGAAGATGTTTATTTTGCTGAGATCTCATCCAGAATGGAACGGATCACAGATTAAGCAATTCATCACTTAAAACTATCCATTATGTTTAAAGAAATATTCCTCTTCGAGATAAAATACAGGTTAAAAAGGCCTGCAACCTGGGCCTATTTTGGGATCCTGCTTATTTTCGGGCTAATCGTGGCCATTGGTGGAAACGGACCGGCTTCAGAAAAAGTATTTGTCAATTCCCCGGTGGCTATAGCAACTATGCTAAGTACAATCAGCATTTTTGGAATAATGCTGGCCAGCGCTATTATGGGTGTTCCGGTGTACCGGGATATTGAGCATAAAACAGAAAACTATTACTTCACCTACCCTATTAGTGAAAAGGGCTATATTTTAGGTCGTTTTTTTGGCTCACTATCCACTTTGTTCTTGGTTAGTCTTGGGCTCCATCTGGGACTTATCATTGGCTTTATGATAGGACCTTACGCTGGCTATGAGGAGCCTGAAAGATTTACATCCTTTAATTTTTGGTACTATTTACAACCTACCCTAATGTTGTACTGGAGTAACTTTTTCTTTGCGGGATGTATCTTCTTTTCATTGGTTAGTTTAACGAAGAGAGTGATGTTGGCCTACGCAGGTGGAGCCATCCTCTTTATTACCTACCTTATTACTTTAACACTAACCCAGGATATAGACAATAAAACTTTGGTAAGTCTGTTAGATCCATTTGGGTTTGGAACTTATAGAAACATTATTGAATACTGGACCCCGGAAGAACAAAACTCCTTAACGGTGCCTTTTAAAGGGATGCTTGTCTGGAATCGTATCCTTTGGGTGGGGCTTGGCCTGTCAGCTCTTTTATATACTGTCTTTAGATTTGATTTTCAACGTTTTCTCAGTAGGAGTTACGGTACTAAAAAAAGAAAAACGGACCAAGATATTACCGCGGTTTCATCAACTCATACCAAAATTCCTGAAGTAAGTAAAGCGTATTCCCGTACACTTAACATCAAACTTCTTTTTAGCCTGGCTATAATGGAATTCAAAAATATTATCAGGGATAATTTCTTTATTGCTATACTGGTGGCTGCAACACTATTCCTGTTTTTTGATGCCTGGTTTGGCTTCCCTATTTATGGTACGCCATCCCTGCCCCTGACCTATTACATGCTGGAGGTAAAAGATTTTACCTATATCATTTTAATTTTTGTGTTGATTGTCTTTATGACGGGTGAAGTCCTACACAGGGAACGAAACGTCAACTACGATCAGATATTCGGGTCATTACCTATCCCTAATGGCATAGTTTACGGCTCTAAATTTCTGGCACTTACATTGGTTAGTTTCCTGTTAGTAAACCTGATACTTGTTAGCGGTGTTTTTAATCAGGTTATAAAAGGATATTTCAATTTTGAGTTCGACAAGTATTTTACTGATTTGTACCTGATTGAATTTCCTAAGTACATCATTTTTGTGATGCTTGCCTTCTGTGTACATTCATTGGTGACCAAAAAATTTATTGGTCATGTGATTGCTATTGCCATCTGGGCAACACTTTTTGGGCTGAATAGCTTTTTGGATGTAGATAATAATCTTTATCTATATGGCTATGCTCCTGCCTATACGGTTTCAGACATGAATGGCTTTGGGCATTTTGGTACTTCACTTTTTTGGTTCAGACTATATTGGCTGGCATTTGGGGCAATACTTACCCTTATAGGTTTTCTGTTTTGGAAACGAGGCACCGATTCCGGTAGAAAAGCCCGTCTTCAAATTGCCAGGGGCAGATTAAAAATCAGTACGCTTTCCTCCATTATTCTGTTAATTGTAATATGGCTGGGCACCGGAGCCTTCATAAACTACAATACCAAAACATTAAATCATTACAGCACGGAGAAGGCAGGTATCATTGCCTCCGCTGATTATGAGAAACAATTAAGTCAATATTACCAGAAAACACAACCCAAGGTTATTGATGTTAAAGTAAATGCAGATCTTGTGCCCGAAGAGCGCCATGCTACCATCAAAGTAACCTATAAGATGGTAAATAAATCGAACGAAACCATTGATTCTCTTCACCTTAACTGGGGAGGGCCGGGACTTTTCCATAAAAAAATTGAAGATTTTAGAATAGATGGAAAAACACCCGTTCTTGGGAAAAAATACGAAGCCTTTGGTTATGAGATCTATTCCCTGGGCAAAAGCATGCAGCCCAATGACACTCTGGTTATGGAGTTAAAAGTAACCGGTTCTTTTAATGGCTTTCCCAATGAAGGCAGTGGATCTGACATTGTTTATAACGGCACATTCCTTAATAATAACTTTTTTCCCTCCTTCGGTTATTCCTCCCAGGGCGAATTAACAAGTGACCAGGACCGCAAGAAATATGACCTTCCTTTAAAAGATTATCAACTTCCTCCACAGGACGACGAATGGGGTTTGCAAAATCTTTTGTTTAACGATGATGCGGATTATGTGACTTTTGAGGGAACAGTGAGTACCGCTCCGGATCAGATAGCCATTATGCCCGGTTATTTGCAAAAGGAATGGGAAGAAAATGGTCGCAGATACTTCACGTATAAAATGGAAGGAGATTTGGATTTCTTTTATAATATTTCCTCAGCCAGATATAATGTGCATAGGGAGGTTTGGACCGGCAAAAATGGGGAAAAAGTAAATATTGAAATTTTCCATCACCCTACACATACGTATAATATGGATCGTTTTGTAAAGGGGGTTCGACATTCCCTGGATTATTTTGCTGAAAATTATGGTCCGTACCAGTACCGTCAAATGCGAATCCTGGAATTCCCGCGTTATTCCACCTTTGCACAGTCTTTTCCCAATACCGTACCATTTGCCGAGAGTTTTGGCTGGGTAGGAGATTTTAGTGACCCGGAAGATCTGGATTATGTATATACAGTTACAGCACATGAAGTAGCGCATCAGTGGTGGGGCCATCAGATAACACCTTCAGCTACCAGGGGTTCCAATCAGATTTCAGAGTCCATGGCAGAATATTCTTCGCTGATGGTAATGAAAAAAGAATATGGCGTAGATGCCATGCAGGAATTCCTTAAGGAAGAACTAGACCGTTACTTAAGAAGCAGGGCTAATGAAAGTAAATTTGAAAAAACACTACTCGATAATGACAACCAGGCCTATGTTTGGTATAGAAAAGGAGGGCTTATTCTATATGCCTTGCAGGATCTTGTGGGAGAAAAGAATTTAAATAACGCATTTAGAAGTTATGCAGATTCGGCAGCTTTTCGCCCTAAAGCGCCATTTACAACTACAAAGGAATGGTATCACTTTATACACAGTGCCACCCCGGATTCTTTGAAGTATTATCTGGAAGACAGTTTTGAAAAAATTACCCTGTATTCCAATAAGACTTCCAATGCAACTTATAAACAATTGGAAAATGGCCAATACGAGGTTACCATTGAAGTACAAAGTGGCAAAAGTCATTTCGACGGGAACGGAAAACTCCTCGATTCATCGGAGCAACCAAATGTTCTGGAAATTGGAATTTTTGGAGAAGATGTGAAGAATGATTTGGGAATGACGATTAAATCTCCGATGGTTTTGGAAAAAAGGTGGGTAAAGCCCGGTGAGAGTTCCTTTACTTATACGGTGGAAACCATTCCAATAAAGGCTGGAATAGATCCTTATAATAAAATGATTGACCGTATTCCTGATGACAATTTAATAGACGTGGAAGAAATAAGTGAATAAATGGAATGGATAAGATGATGATAAATTATTAGTAGTGAAAGTGAATATTATCTTTACCCCCTGAAGAGCAAAATCTCTACATGACCTGCTTTTGCTGAAGTATTTGGTAAAATAATACTACCGAATTTAGGAGTAGAAAATGGTTAATATTTTATCAATCAACTAATAAAATACTCATTTTTAGCACTTTAACACTTTATTTGGAATGGTAGTTCAAATAAAAGGTATCTTTGAAGCGTTAGAAGGTCAGAAAGCCTACCGTTATTTCGATCTACCCGGATCTTTAATATTCTCCCGCTCTCTTCAGTTTTTTAATAGCAATAGTGCAAAAAACATTTTATAAGCCGATAAGAAGAAAAAAGTGATTCTGATTTTGATGTTATTTTAAGTGAAAAGTAATTTTCCTCATATACTTCAATTAGTTTCTTCAATATTCCTCAAATTATTTACCGTCCGAAAAACATTGATGAACAAGAATAACAAGCGTCCATTAATCTCATAAGTCGGTTTAAAGCTTAAACCTAAATAATTACAATATAAAAACTCCAAAATTTTCAGAAAGATCGGGTTCCGACTTTTCAAAGACATTAAGAAAAAGAGTAAAAATCTATTTCAAATCAAATGATCTGAGTAAACATGCCAACAAGAGCATGGTTCTAAAAACCATACTTATGTTATCGCTATTTCTTTTACCAATGATCATTATCAACAGTGGTCTTATTAGCACTGCCGGAATACTTTTCATGCTGTACATTATTAGTGGATTGGGAATGGCAGGAATTGGTATGGGTATTATGCATGATGCCATTCATGGTTCCTATTCTGCGAATAAATACGTTAATAAATACCTGGGATACTCCATGAACCTAATAGGTGCAAATTCTACTGTATGGAGAATTCAGCACAATGTATTGCATCATACATACACCAATATAGAGCAAACGGATGATGATATAAATCCTCCTGCTATCCTGCGATTTTCGCCTCATGCTAAAAAGAATTGGTTTCATAGGTTTCAACATATATATGTGTGGTTTTTCTATGGCCTGTCTACTATTTCCTGGATCACTTCTAAGGATTTTGTGAGAATAAATCGCTATAGAAAGAAAGGTTTTTTTAGTAAAAAAAATGAATTTAAAAAAGAACTGGTAAAATTAATAGGATGGAAACTTCTCTACTACACCTATGCATTAATCCTACCTCTTTTGATTGTGCCTCTGGCGCCATGGATTATTATTCTGGCTTTTCTAAGTATGCATTTTGTAACCGGTATCTTGATCAGTATTGTGTTTCAGGTAGCACATATTATGCCCAGTGTAGAATTTCCCTTACCTGATGGAGATGGTATGGTGGAAGGTGACTGGCACGCACATCAACTAGCAACCACTAGTAATTTTTCGCCTAGAAGCAGGTTATTATCATGGTTAATTGGGGGACTAAATTACCAGATAGAGCATCACTTAATGCCAAATATTTGCCATGTTCATTATAAAAAAATATCCGGTATTGTAAAACAGACAGCAAAGGAATATGGTATTCCTTATCATACCAAAAAAACGCTCATTGCCGCTATTTGGGATCATATAAAAATGCTTCGAGAATTAGGCAGAGCAGAACCGGTTGTAGCACCGGCAATAATAAATTAATAAAAAATAATTAATAATAAATATTTAAATAATGACAGAAGGAACAGTAAAATTTTTTAATAGGGCCAAAGGATTTGGTTTTATAAAACCCGTTGATTCAGACGAAGACATCTTTGTACACCAAAGTGGTCTTATTGACGAAATTCATGAGAACGACAACGTAAAGTTTAATTTGGAAAAAGGACAAAAGGGAATGAACGCAGTAAATGTGGAAGTTATCTAAAACCCGAAAACCAAATATTTTAGGCAAAACCATCATAACTGATGGTTTTTTTATTTCCCTAATTTGTATTAGAACATCAATAAGAAATTATGATATACTTATAAAAGTACTTCAGCAATGCCAGAAAGCCATTACAAGAAATAATACCTGAAAAAGGATGTCTCCATCTTCCAAAGCCCCTTAGCCAGTGCAAAAGTTTTCTACTTTTTAATTTGTAAATTGGAGGATATAAGAAACAATATTTTATGGAACCATTACGATTCAAAATTTTTGCTTTAAATGCATGCCTCATTGCCATCATGACATTTACGGTCGAGACCTTTGCCCAAGCTAAGGAAAATGCAAATTTTCAGGCCGGGATTGCGGCATATCAAACCAATAACCTGCCCCTGGCTTATAAAGAGTTTCTGACAGCTGCTAAGGCAGGCCACGCCGATTCCCAATTCAACGTGGCTTTGATGTATGAGCAAGGCATCGGAGTAGGCAAAGATGAGAAGGAAGCGGTTGCCTGGTATGGCAAATCAGCGGCTCAGGGTAATTCAGCAGCCCAATATAACCTAGGCGTGTTGTATGAAAATGGTCGTGGTACCGCGGTTGATTTCGCAAAGGCCAATGAATGGTATCGAAAGGCCTCAGTGCAGGGAGATCCGCTGGCAATAGGTAATCTGGGGATGCTCTATGTACGGGGTCAGGGTGTGAAAGAAAACAAAGTTGCAGGCGTTGCTTTGCTCCTTGTATCTGCTACTATGGATCCTTCGCCTCAAAACCATGCTAAACAAAATATTTCAAGTACTCGTGATCTGACATCAAAAATGATAACAGATGCCCAGACACTCGCCCAGGAGCTTAGCACTGCGAATAACCTTCTTACCCCTCTTGATAATTATTTGAAAGAATAATAGAAATACCGGGAAATTGAATTACACGCTTGTTCATTCAGGATACTCAATCCTGAGGTGATAGATATTGGTTAATTTATGCTTCAGCACCTTCTTTATCATCTGGATCTCTTTAAAGGTAATATTGGCATTCAAAAATTGATTCGCATTCATTTGTGTGATTATGATCTTCTCCACAAATTCATCAATGATCTGATAGGTTGGGTTATTTAAACTTTTGGAGGCTGCTTCTACTGAATCGGCCATCATTAAAATGGCGGTCTCTTTAGAAAATGGAATAGGCCCCGGGTACCTGAAATCCGATTCCTTAAATGGTTCATCTAATTCTTGTTGCTTCTTATAGAAATAGTATACCAGGTTGGTACCGTGATGCGTTCTGATAAAATCGACAACCCTGTCGGGTAAATTAAATTTTCTGGCAAGTTCTATTCCCTCAATGACGTGATTTATAATTATTCTGGCACTTTCTTTAGGATCCAGATCGTCATGCGGATTTATACTGGTTACCTGGTTTTCAGTAAAATAAGTAGGATTGTTCATTTTACCAATATCATGGTATAATGCCCCTACCCTAACCAGCATGGCATTTGCGCCAATTTCATTTGCGGAAGCTTCGGCAAGATTCGCAACCTGCAGAGAATGATGAAAGGTTCCTGGTGCCTTATTTGAGAGCTCCTTCAGTAATTTGGAATTTGTATCGGACAACTCGAGCAGGGAAACATCTGAGACCATGCCAAACATTTTCTCATAGATGTAGATAAGTGGTTGTGCAAAAAGGGTAATCATACCATTTAAAAAGAAAAATCCAAATATGTACCAGTTCACGTTGTCAAGATTGCCTTCGTGAATAATATGAAAAGCAAAATAACCAATAATATAGATTAGGGTTATCTGCCCTACGGAAATAAATAAATTAGCCCTTTTATAGAGTTCAGAGACTGTTAGAATGGTGACGATCCCTGCAATGATCTGGAGAAAAATATATTCAAAGCTGTTAGGAACTACAAAGCCTAAAATAAGTACGGTTAAGACATGTACAAAAAGTCCAAGCCTCGCATCAAAAAAAGTTTTCAGTATTAATGGCATTATACATAACGGTACCACATAAACATAAGCTTCATTGTATTTTACTACAAGCGTAGTTATAAATACCATGAGTAAAATATTAAAGAAAATAAAGGTCACTTTGACATTGTTCCTAAATACTTCAGGTCTGTATTTTTTGAGAAACAAAAACAGCATAATAAGTACCAGGGCAACTAAAATAGTATACCCAAAGAGGATAAAGTAGAAGTTGTTCTCGGTCCATAATTCTGATTCATATTCCGCTTTTAAAGACTTCAGTATTTTCAAATTATCAGCTTCTACAACCTCTCCCCTGGCTATTATAAGTTTTCCTTCATCTACATTACCCCTTGTAAGGGAAACCTCGGAAATAGCAACTTCCAATTCTCTTTTGGTAAGTTCCTCGTCATATGAAACATTAGGTTGTACTACCTCAACAAAAAGCGCCTTAAAGTCAGATTCATAGCTTCCAAGCCGCTTGGCTTTTAGCATGTTACTAATTGAATCCTCAAAAGTACCCATTCTGTATAAGGCTTCTGGTTGTACCAGCCTTGCTTCACCTTCCTTAATCAGATACAGACTATTTTTTGAAATCAGCTCGTCTGTCTTGGTTAAGACTCCGTAGGCATATATGGTATCCAGAAAATCCTTCCCCACCTTTTCTAAAATACGTCTGGATCGGTTGCTAAATTTTTCAGTACTGAAAACAACAGGAAACTTGTCTGCAAAAATCTCGTAAGCTTCGGCAGCAGCCGCCTCATCGTAATTATAATAATCTATCTGACCACTTTCTATGGCATTTTTCTCTTCGGCTATTTCATCAGCCGTTTTCTTAATGGAAAAATCAAAAGGGGCATAAAGATTTTCGTACTGCCATGGTTTTCCCTTCTGAAATTCATATTTAAACTTACCCCCTCTTGGAAAGAAAAATACAATACTGGCTATGGTAACCACATAGAGAATATACTTGTAAATAAGTGATTGGTTTTTATAAACGCCGTCCAAGGTTTTCCCCATAGTAGAAAGTATCTTCTTCAAAAATAGAAAATAATAACATTACCGATTGCCTTTTAGAGACTAAACACAATTCATTGCACATTAATTTATTAATTTCGCATAGTTAATAGATTTTCATATGAAAGAGGTAGTTATCGTATCTGTTGCCAGAACACCAATTGGTAGTTTTATGGGTTCTTTATCGACAATTCCGGCTCCAAAGTTAGGAGCAATAGCAATAAAAGGTGCCTTGGATAAAATTAACCTGAGCCCTGATGAAGTTGATGAAGTGCTTATGGGCAACGTAGTACAGGCCGGAACCGGACAGGCTCCTGCAAGACAGGCCGCAATATTTGCCGGCATCCCCGACTCTGTTCCTTGCACCACAGTAAATAAAGTCTGTGCATCCGGAATGAAGGCCGTAATGCAGGCCGCTCAATCCATTGCTATGGGTGATACTTCCATAGTTATTGCCGGAGGTATGGAGAATATGAGCCTTATTCCACATTACATTCATATGAGAACGGGTCAAAAGTTTGGTCCTGCAACACTGGTAGACGGTATGCAAAAAGATGGTTTGGTCGATGTTTATGACCAAAATGCCATGGGCGTATGCGCCGATGCGTGTGCCATTGAACATAAATTTAGCAGGGAGGATCAGGACAATTTTGCTATTCAATCATATAACCGATCTGCCGAAGCTTGGAAATCAGGTAAATTTACCAATGAAGTTGTTCCGGTAGAAGTACCACAGCGAAGGGGCGAACCAATTATCGTGAATGAAGATGAAGAATATAAAAATGTAAAATTAGAAAAGATACCTGCGTTAAGACCGGCCTTTACCAAAGACGGTACAGTTACAGCGGCTAATGCTTCCACGATAAACGATGGAGCTGCGGCACTGGTACTAATGAGTGCTGAAAAAGCTAAAGAAATGGGTTTAAGGCCCATTTCAAGCATAAAAAGTTATGCTGATGCAGCCCAGGAACCAAAGTGGTTTACTACTGCCCCGGCCAAAGCACTACCCAAAGCAATTACCAAAGCCGGTATAACAATAGAGCAAGTAGATTATTTTGAGTTCAACGAGGCATTTGCAGTAGTTGGCCTGGCCAATATGAAACTTTTGAAACTCAAGGATAAGAATGTAAATGTAAACGGAGGTGCGGTATCACTTGGACATCCTCTGGGTTGTTCCGGGGCCAGAATAATTATTACTCTTTTGAGTGTTTTAGAGCAAAATAACGGTAAAATAGGCGCTGCCGCTATATGTAATGGAGGCGGAGGAGCTTCGGCCATTATTTTGGAAAGAAATTAATTTTGCTGTAAAGGCAACCCATGCATCACGGTATTTGTCATCTTAGTATAGTACCAATAAGAATTCTTGCGGAAGATGCAAGCGAGATGGTAACCCAACTTCTCTATGGGGATCATTTTAAAATTCTGGAAAAAAGAAAATACTGGAGTAAAATTCGTGATGACTTTGATGGTTGTGAAGGATGGGTTCGTAACAACCAATTTATTCCAATACATAAACAAGATTCTGAAAACCTTAAAAATTCAGGGTATACCAAATTCTCAGCTGATTTGGTATCTTATGTAAGTGATGGCAATACTGCTCTAATACCAATAGTTCTTGGTTCGGCTGTTAAGAATTCAGAATTTCTTGGTCACAAATTTGAAGGGGCTTTTGTAGACTCAAATAAGGGCAAATCAAATCTAATTATTACCGCACTTCACTATTTGAATGCGCCCTACTTATGGGGAGGGAAAACCCCTTTTGGAATAGATGGCCCGGGCTTTACGCAAATGGTTTACAAAATAAATGGCCATAAACTATTAAGAGGGGCAGAAGAACAGTCAACGCAGGGAGAAGCTTTGAGCTTTATTGAAGAAAGTGCACCCGGAGATCTGGCTTTTTTTGATAATAATGAGGGTCAGATAAATCATGTAGGACTAATTATGCAAGATAATTTTATAATCCACGTTCACGGAAAAGTAAGGATTGACAGGCTG
>CBDUGN010000115.1:0-11272 GCA_965366915.1 uncultured Eudoraea sp.
TTAGTCCTTTATTTTGTGCCCGCCAACATAGATCAACTTCTTCCTGGTGTGCAAAATAGTCCTCATCAAAGCCACCCAGACTGTGGAATACTTCACTTTTAATAAACATACAAGCGCCTGTTGCCCAGAAAATTTCTCTGGTATCATCATACTGACCTTCATCTTTCTCAATGGCTTGAAAAATGCGTCCCCTGCAGAATGGGTAACCAAACTGATCTAAAAATCCACCACAAGCTCCGGCATATTCAAAATAATCTCGACGCAGCAGGTCAAGAATTTTAGGTTGAATTATGGAAGCCTCTGGAAGCTTTAGAAATGCTTCTTTTATTGGCTCCAGCCAACCGGGTGTAACTTCAACATCTGAATTTAAAAGGCAATAAATATCCGCATCAACCTTTTTTAAAGCATCGTTGTAACCTTTGGCAAATCCATTATTCGCACTATTTTGAAGAAGATATACGTTGGGAAAGTTTTCCTGTACTAAAGCCACAGAGCCATCCGTAGAGGCGTTATCTGCTACATAAATATCTGCGTCCCCGGAATACTTTACCACCAGCGGCAGGTATCGCTCCAGAAGGGCCTCTCCATTCCAATTAAGTATTACGATTGCAAACTTCAAAACGGTTGCAAATTAACGGCTAAAATCAGGAATTTGCCTTAAAAATGAATATTTTTCTTGCTCGTAGTTCATTTTACAATAAAAATGATCCAAACCATTGGTCACCATTAGGTATTCAGCTTGCATTTTTAAGTTATAGCGTGCAATCTGATCGAAAACAGCTTGTGAGATTGTGATATTCGGCGATTTGCATTCAACCAAAATATGGATGCTGCCATCGGTATTGAAAACTACTATATCATATCTTTTTCTCAAACCATTTAACGACAAGGTTTTTTCAACATTAATTAAAGAAGCCGGATATTTCTTATCTGTATTAAGAAAATGAACAACGTGCTGCCGAACCCATTCCTCGGGCTGCAGGCTTACAAACTTTTTGCGTATAATATCAAAAATCTGCTGCTTATTTTCGCTACTTTTGAATCTGAAATGGTAGCGAGGAAAGTTGAGCGATAACATAAAACAAATTTGGTAATTTTTTTTGGATGGAAGAAGTAAAGCAGATTGTAAATAACATCCGAAATGGTATCATATGCCCGATATATTTTTTAATGGGAGATGAGCCCTACTATATTGATAAAATAGCTCAGTTTATAAGTGATAATGTTCTAACTGAGGATGAGAAAGGATTTAATCAAATGGTGTTATATGGTAAGGAAACATCATTGGAACAGATTTTATCGAATGCTAAGAGATATCCGATGATGGCAGAAAGACAAGTTGTTATTGTTAAAGAGGCACAGCATTTATCAAGAAATATTGAAGACTTATACTCTTATGCTGAAAACCCCCAAACTTCAACGGTACTCGTATTTTGTTATAAATATAAAAAGCTTGACAAACGGAAAAAGTTACACAAAACTCTTCTTGCCAATGGAAGTGTAATTTTCGAAAGCAAAAAGCTTTATGAAAATCAGGTATCAGATTGGATAAGACTTATATTAAAACAGAAGGGCTATGCTATTTCGCATAAAGCCGCAATTTTGTTAGTTGAGTACCTGGGAACAGATTTAAGTAGAATTAATAATGAATTAGAAAAATTACAATTAGTACTTCCAGATAAAACCGAAATTGACCCCGATCTCATTGAGAAACATATTGGGATAAGCAAAGACTATAATAATTTTGAATTAAAAAAAGCCATAGGAGAAAGAAATGTTGTAAAAGCTACAAGGATCATCAATTATTTTGCCCAAAATCCAAAGGATAATCCCTTCGTTGTTACTGTCAGCCTCCTGCATAATTTTTTCACACAGCTGCTACAGTATCATGGATTGTCTGACCATTCTCCCAAAAATGTATCTTCCGCCCTGCGAATTAATCCTTATTTCGTTGGGGAGTTTCAGACTGCATCCAGAAACTATCCAATGAAGAGGGTGAGCAGTATTATTACATATTTAAGAGAACTGGACTTAAAAGGAAAAGGGGTAGGGGCTTATAATATTTCTCAAGGTGATCTTCTGAAAGAACTACTTGTCAAGATAATTTAGATAAATTATTTTTTATCTATACTATATCGCCCGGGTCCAAGTAGCATTATAACTACAAAAACGGCTAAATACATCAGTGCGAGTTCTTTTTTGCCAAAGGGATCTGCACCATGAACGATAAAAGCTGCGACGGCCATAACTATTACAACAGGCAAGGAAGCCCAACGAGTTTTGAAACCAATAATAACAAGAATTGGACAGATGACCTCCCCAATTGTTGTAAGAAAGAGAGAAGGAGTAGGGCCTATACCTATTGGGTCTGCAAATTGAAAATCTCCACCTAAGAGTTTCTGCAATTTGGGAATGCCATGAGACAATAGAAAAGCCGAAGGCAGAATTCGAAGTACTGCCAAACCAATATCACTTTTTAGTTTTTTAGTCATTCATATTAAGATTGGAGAATCTAAAATAAGCTTTTTTTACTAACTTTTGGCCATCTGGTTTAGATAGTTCAAATTTTATTAGATTACATATAGCAGTGCAGAAGCGTTATTTTTAAATATTCTAACTTAAATAAAAGACGTAAACATCGGTTTAAAAAAATACAGATCCGTCATTTCAAATTAATTTAAGCGGTACGTTGCATCATTAATCCAGAATTAAATTTAGCAAAAGCGATTCCTGGAAGTCTATTTTTCTGAAACTCTTTTATAGCGATATCTATTTCGTAAAATCTTTTGTCCAGTATTCATAAAATCCACTTTTTTTTCAACTGTGTATTCATTTTCGCTAATGGTATAAGTTTTATAGATCACTGCAGGTTTATTGTTGTCTTTACCACGATATTTTGTTAACAGCGTCATAGCGCCCATTCCCAGCTTTTTTTCAATAATCTCTTCATCATCTAAATATGTTCCATTTTTCTTTATTTTGACACTTTCTCTGGAATTTGCTTTAGGCTCATCGGGATATTGAATATTCATCAAGATCTTATTTCCTTCAAGCAAAATTTGCATTGTAGTTCTTAATATTACTTCTTTTTCATCTCCATAATTAATATACATAAGACTGCCTGACCATTTGCTGTTATCCAGATTTTTGAAATCAGAAATAGTAACTCTAGTCTGTCCGAAAGATGACGAGGCTACTAAAACGAAGAGAATTAAAAAGGATAGTATTTTCATGATTTCCAGAGTATTAGTAGCAAGTGGTAATTAATTAAAATAATTTCAAATTTAGAGAATCAATGATGTTTTAGTAGTGAACATTATAGTATGGTCTCTAAATATACCTGCAAAATGTATCTTGATGTTGTCTTTTAGCGGAGTTTTGGATATTCAGTTGGATTGGCCTCATGCATAATTTGATAGACCCTTTCAAAAATGTCCTCTGCATTTGGTTTAGAAAAATAGTCTCCATCTGAAGCATACGCTGGTCTGTGAGCCTCTGCTGTAAGGGTTTGAGGTGCACTATCCAAATATTTATAAGCCCCCTGACGCTCTATAATATCTTGCATCAGATATGCTGCACATCCTCCTGGGACATCTTCATCGATAATCAAGAGCCTGTTGGTTTTTTTAATACTTGTTAATACAGAGTTATTAAGGTCAAAAGGGAGCAATGACTGCGCATCAATTACTTCCGCATCAATTCCTACTTCTTTTAACTCCTGCGCTACTGTTTGAACTATTCGCAGTGTAGAACCGTAAGACAAAAGTGTAATATCTATACCTTCTTTAACAATTTCAACCACACCAATGGGAGTGGAAAGTTCACCCAGGTTACTTGGTTTGTCTTCCTTAAGCCTATACCCGTTTAAACTTTCAATTATTAGCGCAGGTTCATCACTTTTCATCAGAGTATTGTAAAAACCAGCTGCTTTTGTCATATTCCTGGGCGCCAGGATATAAATCCCTCTAAGCAAGTGAATAATGCCACCCATTTGTGAACCAGAGTGCCAAATACCTTCCAAACGATGGCCCCGGGTTCTAATAATTAGAGGCGCTTTTTGTTTGCCAACTGTGCGGTAAAGTAATGTTGCCAGATCATCACTAAGAGTTTGCAGGCCATATAAAATATAATCCAGATATTGAATTTCTGCAATCGGTCGCAGACCCCTTAGTGCAAGGCCAATTCCTTGCCCAATTATAGTTGCTTCTCTTATCCCTGTGTCAGCAACACGCAATTCCCCATATTTCTGCTGAAGACCTTCTAACCCCTGATTTACATCACCAATGGCACCGCTATCTTCTCCAAAAACGAGTGCTTGTGGGTATTTTTCAAAAAGCTTATCAAAATTGTCTCTGAGAATAATCCGTCCATCTACCTTTTCGGGCTTATCATCGTATAAAGGTTTTATTTCTTGAATGTTTATAGCCTTGTTGGGTAATTCACTATAGAGGTGAGAGCTGAATTTGACTTGAGAGTCCCCAAGGAAATTTTCAACCCATTTTAGTAAGTTATCTTTGTCAATAGATTTTTCCCCAATCAAATAACGAAGCACCTTTCTTGAATTTTTGGCCAAATCCCTTTTTAGCGGTTCTTCTACAGCGATAAGGTCATTTTTTATTTTAGTTATGAATGCCTTATTAGAACTATTTACAGCTACTTTGTTCAGCAGTTCTATCAGCTCTTTTTTAGCCTCTCTATGAGGAGATAAGAATTCTATCCAAGCCTCTTTTTTAGCGTTTCTAACCTCCTTTTTAATCGCTAACTCTATAGCTGATAAAGATTCATTATCAGTAATTTTCTTTTCAAGTATCCATTCCCTGAATCGCTTATTGCAGTCATTTTCTTTTTCCCATTTCAATCTATCCGCGCTTTTATATCTTTCCTGTGATCCGGAAGTTGAATGCCCTTGTGGTTGCGTTAGTTCTGTTACATGGATTAATACAGGTATATGCTCATCCCTTGCCAGTTCTGATGCATTCTCATAAGCATGAATTAAAGCGGTATAATCCCAGCCTTTTACCTTTAGAATCTCAAAACCCTTAATATTTTCATCTCTTTGGAATCCTTTGAGTACTTCTGATATATCTTCTTTGGTAGTTTGAAATTTAGCAGGTACTGAAATTCCAAATTGATCATCCCATACACTGATAATCATAGGAACCTGTAAAACTCCTGCTGCGTTAAATGTTTCAAAAAAATGTCCTTCTGAAGTGCTGGCATTGCCAATGGTGCCCCAAGCTACTTCATTTCCATTTTTGGAAAATTTAGCACTATCAATACCCTTGACATTGCGGTAGATTTTGGAAGCTTGTGCCAGACCAAGAAGTCTTGGCATCTGGCCTGCAGTGGGGGATATATCCGGACTACTATTTTTTTGGGCGGTGAGGTCTTTCCATGAACCATCTGGGTTTAGGCTATAAGATCCAAAATGTCCACCCATTTGTCTTCCGGCACTCATGGGTTCTTTTTCTATATCCGTGGTAGCGTAAAGGCCATGAAAGAATTCTTTAGCGCTAAGTTGGCCAAGGGCCATCATAAAGGTTTGATCTCTGTAATAACCGCTTCTAAAGTCACCATTTCTAAAAGATCTGGCCATTGCTAGTTGAGGCAATTCTTTGCCATCTCCAAAAATTCCAAATTTGGCTTTTCCCGTAAGAACTTCCCTTCTGCCTAAAAGACTACACTCTCGGCTTCTGATTGCTATCTCATAATCTTTTAAAATCTGTGCCCTAAAATCTTCAAAAGAAATATCATCGCTGGTTTGTAATTTTATACTCATTAGGGAAAGATTTGTGACAAAAATAAGGAAACAGGATGATTTTTACAATCAAAAAAAACGGTTTTTTTCTAACGAATACATAAAAAAACCCCAAAAAAGCAACTAGTAATTATAAATAATTTAAAAAAAAACAAAATATCTAAGAATAGTATAATTTCTAAAACCACTTCCTGGTAAAAAGTCCTATCAAAGTTTTAGGACTCAGTGTGATTACAAATCGGATTCTTTCAGCATAATTTGGCTGTGCAATTTCCCAACCATTACTAGAATAAACAGGAAAATATAATTCAAAGTAATCTGTAAGCAAATTAAGACGAATACCGGAGTCGTACACAAATCTTGTAGGTAGATTTCTGTTTTTTATAAATCCGAGATCACCATATAATTCTACCCATCTCCAAATATTTACGCTAGAATTAGTGGTGGCGATCCAATCGTTTGAAAAAGGGTTCTCCAACTTTGCTTTAAAACCACCCTCGGCAATAATTAACTGTTGACTCCAAATGCCCGAGTCCTCCGATCTGCCCAGATAATTATAGTCAAATAAATAATCTGTAGGTCGGTCTAACGCAAAACTGAAGTAATCTCCTGTTGTTTTGTTGCTCAAAAATTTACCGGCAAAAAAGCGAAAGTTGAATTGGGTATTGTTTACAAATAGTTTTCTATATTCAAGATTGAATGCCAATTTGCTAAAATTACTGGAATACTGCGCGTCTAAAAACCATTTAAAATAATCTATTATGCCATTATTTGAATTCGTGAATCTTGCATTGAGGACACTATAATCCGGGTCAGTTTCTATATCCAAGCTTGGATCAATAGTTCTAAAAACATTTACATACCTGAGCGTAAGCGATTGGCGTTTATTTGATATAAGATCTGCAGGACGCCAGCCAAGTCGTATCGTTGGGGTGAATGTGCTGTAACGTGAATTTGTCTGAAAATGTGAAGAAGATCCCCGGAGTTCATAATTAGTAACATAAAAGCCACTTTTGCCATGATATTGCCGATAATTAAGTCTTCCATAACCTACGAACGTTTTTTCCCTGAATGCATAAGATGGTGCAACGTCAAATATAAAAGGTCGTTCTAAAAGGGTTTTGTTCGTAAATCTAATACCCGGACTTAAACCATCGTAAATATTAAAATTCAAAATAGGCATATAAAAGATTTGATTGTAATAGGGATCTTCTGTGTCTTTGAAGAATTGAAATTTTAATTTTTTATTGCTAATAAAAAAGCCTTTCAGTGTTTTCCAGTTATCTCTCTGATTAAATTCGGGGATAGTCTGATCATAATTAAGTACCAGTCTTTTTTCAAAATTACGAGGAATGGTAAAAGTTTCTTCGGTTTTAATCCCTGTAAACCAATATTTGGACACTACCTCATCGTTTCTTAATCCAAATAATGATATTGGAACCTCTGTTCCTGTTTTGTTTTTAAGAGTTATATAAAGAGAATCATTAGTTTTAATAACATTGGAAATCTTGTAATCAATGCGGTCATCTGTTTCAACATAGGTCCTGAAAAACCAATCAATATCTTTCTCTGAATTTTCTTTTAAAATTCGCTCAAAATCTGTCGGTTTAACAGGATTTAATTGATATTGGTCATAAAATTCTTTAATAGCCGTATCAATGTTCTCAACCCCGGTATAATCTGCAAGATAGGCTAGTCCAAGGCCAGCTTTATAGGTATTGGCTATTTTTTGATTAAATTTAATTAGGGAATCATTTGGTGTAGTCAGACCCTGATCAAGGTTTTTTCTTGCCGTGAACATATAAAGAAAAGGATATTGCTCATTGTAATCCATTTGGGCCAAATGAAATCCTTTAATAAGCCAACCCTTAGATAATTTTCCTAATAGTTTTTGATCGGGATAAAACTCCTCTACAAATTTGATCATTAAATAATTGATTACTGCATCACTTACCCATTTTTCCTTTCGGGGATTAAGAAATATTGACTCTTTTAAATAACTGTTTAGTGCAGTTTTCAAGAATGTCATTTCAAACTGAAATTGTTTCTCATAGGGGCGTATAAAAGATGGCAGTTGATTTAATCCATAAATCGGGTTTTTATTAAAATCTACCTCACTTACAAGCAGTTGTTCATAAGGAAAGTCCCCCAGATTGTCATGAATAAACCGTGATATCCGATGAATAGAAACACCTTGTGAAATTTCATCATATTTGGTTCTCCTTAGATCTGTAACCACTAATAACTCGGGAGTGACATGTTTTGTGAACTTTTTCTGTGCATTTAGAATAATATAGCAACTCTTTCTATTTACTCCCTCCAGAGTAGCTACTTGTTTACCCGGATAGCTTGTTATATCTACTTCCTTGAAATTAGTCCCCAAAAACAAAGAATCCGGATAACTGAAAATAATATTGCTATCCGTATTTCCTGTATGAAGGTCTTCAAGATTTTTGTTTGAATACAACTGCCATTCCCCATTGTAAACAGCCGGTGTGAGATACCAATCTTTCAAATAATACCCGCCTACACTGTTATAGCCAAATGAAGTATATCTATTAGGAGGTAGTTTGACAGAATACGTAAAAAATAATTTAGCGGTGGAACCAGGAGCCAAAGGAGCATTTAACTCAACTTTAATTATATCAAAGCTTGAAGTCCGATTCCATGAGGTAGCCCGGTATTCGTCATCGACTATACTGAAAATTAGAGTTCTCCCACGATCTTTTTCTTTAGCCAAATGAAGACTTTTTTTAAATTCTTCCGCAAAACGCTTGGCAAGTGCCGTACTCTTATCGGAATAAGCATTTGCCCAATCATTAAAATAGAGCACTTTAAGAGTATCCTTTGAATCATTTATATATTCAAATTCCTGTTGAATATTTATTTCTTTGGATTCCGATTCCAAAGAGGCTTTTATATTGTTATTATGTTGCGCATAAATACCACTAATGCCAATGAAATAGAGGATAGCAGTAATTAATTGTAAACTAGGAATGCGCTTTAGAAACATAAATAAATTAGAAATTTGGGCTCAATGTATGGCCTTTATAGAAGGCATCAATAATTTCTACAACTTCTTCTTCTGTATCAACAATGCGTATTAAATCGAGGTCTGTCTCACTAATATTACCTGCATCTAGCATAGTATCTTTTATCCAGTTTATCAAACCTTTCCAAAAAGAAATTCCAACCAGAATAATCGGAAATTTCCCAATTTTATTTGTCTGAATAAGGGTTAGGGCTTCGAAAAGTTCATCAAGTGTGCCGAATCCTCCAGGTAAAACCACAAACGCTTGTGAGTACTTTACAAACATTACCTTACGAACAAAGAAATAATCAAAATCCAAGCTCTTATCATCATCGATATACGGGTTGTCATTTTGTTCAAAAGGAAGTTCAATATTCAATCCAACTGAGGTTCCTCCAGCCAAATGTGCTCCTTTATTACCGGCTTCCATAATACCAGGACCCCCGCCTGTAATAATACCATAACCGGCTTCAGAGACTTTTTTGGCAACATTGACTGTGAGTTCGTAATAATTAGCGTCCTCTTTGGTTCTGGCGGAACCAAAAATTGTAACACATGGACCAATTTCACTCATTTTTTCAAAACCATTTACAAATTCACCCATTATTTTAAAAATGGCCCATGAGTCATTGGTTTTTATTTCATTCCATCCCTTATGGTGCTTTTCTTTCCTCATATTCTTTTTTTTACTTACAATTCCGTTGTATTGTACTATTGACTTAGCCACGCACTTCTACTTTCGATTTCCTTAAATCAAATTCCTTATTAAGGTAATATGCCGTATAGCTTTTATCATCTTCAGCTACTTCTTCCGGAGATCCAGCCGCAACTATCATACCGCCTCCGCGTCCGCCTTCGTAGCCAATGTCGATTATATAATCGGCCATTTTTATAACGTCCATATTATGTTCTATTACTACAATGGTATTGCCTTTATTAACTAGTTTATTTAAAACCTCCATAAGTACTCTGATGTCCTCAAAATGAAGTCCGGTTGTGGGTTCGTCCAAAATATAGAAGGTGTTTCCTGTATCTCGCTTTGACAATTCAGTGGCAAGTTTTACCCTTTGTGCTTCTCCACCCGAAAGTGTGGTTGATTGCTGCCCTAATGAGATATAACCCAGTCCGACATCCTGAATAGTCTTTAATTTTCGATGAATCTTTGGTATTTGATCAAAAAAGGACACGGCTTCATCAATGGTCATTTCAAGAATGTCAGCAATGGATTGTCCTTTATATCTTATTTCCAAAGTTTCCCGGTTAAATCGTTTTCCATTACAGGTTTCACATTCAACGTATACATCGGGTAAAAAGTTCATTTCTATTATTCTTAGTCCTCCTCCCTGACAAGTTTCACACCTGCCACCTTTTACATTAAAACTAAATCTGCCAGGTTTATAACCCCTGATAGCTGCCTCTGGTGTTTTGGCAAACAGGGAACGAATTTCTCCGAAAACACCAGTGTACGTAGCAGGATTAGACCTGGGAGTTCTTCCAATAGGCGACTGGTTAATATCTATTACCTTATCAACATTTTCAAGCCCTTTAATAGCCGTATATGGCATTGGCTTTTTTACACCGTTAAAATAGTGTGCATTCATTATAGGATAGAGAGTTTCGTTAATCAGGGTAGATTTACCACTACCTGAGACACCTGTCACAGCAATCATTTTTCCCAAAGGGAATTCAACCGATACATTTTTCAAATTATTGCCTGTGCAACCTGTCAAACTTATACTTTTTCCATTTCCTTTTCTCCTCGTTTCAGGTATGGGAATCTCCTTTTCCCCTGTAATAAATTGCGATGTTAATGTATGCTGATCAATGAGTTCAGCCGGAGTTCCCTCCGATATAATTTCGCCTCCATGTTTTCCTGCATGGGGACCAATATCAATAACATGATCTGCATTTTCAATCATATCACGGTCATGTTCAACAACAATTACAGAATTTCCAATATCCCTAAGGGATTCTAATGATCTGATAAGTCGATTGTTGTCGCGCTGATGTAAACCAATACTAGGTTCATCCAATATGTATAACACCCCAACCAACTGAGACCCTATTTGTGTAGCAAGTCTTATTCGCTGGGCTTCTCCTCCAGAAAGAGACTTTGAACTACGATTCAGGGATAAATAGTCAAGACCTACATCTAACAAAAACTTTAGTCTCGATTTTATCTCTTTTATGATCTCTTCGGCAATTTTTCTTTGATTTCCTTTTAATTTGGAGTCGAGTTGATCAAAAAAGAGAGCGAGATCAGATATATCGAGTTGACATAATTCTGCTATATTCTTATCCTCAATTTTATAATAAAGTGACTCTATTTTTAATCTTGAACCATTACACGCAGGGCAGGTTCTCTTATCCATAAAATCCCTGGCCCAGCGCTTAATTGAGGTAGAATCTGCCTGATGGTACTGGTTTTTTATAAAGTTTGCTATACCCTCATAGTCAATATGGTATACCCTTTTTACACCAAG
>CBDUGN010000116.1:0-11222 GCA_965366915.1 uncultured Eudoraea sp.
ATAATACATTCTGCACAGTAGTGACAAATTGACAGTTAATTATTTAACAAAATTTACGCAACTTGAATTCAAAACAAGTATCTCATTTTATACAACCCAATACGATTAATAAAACAATCAAGCTATGAAAAAATGTATTATTACTCTGCTAGTTGTCCTAGGTTTAGTATCCTGTGACAAAAAGGAAGATGGTGATTTTGCCGATTATCTAGTGGCAACACCAATAACAATGAGTTTGGAGGATTTTAAGAACAGCGTGGATATTGTTGCCCCGAAACCTATAGATGAATCGGGTAAGATTTATGCCTATGAGAACTATATTTTTGTAAATGACAAGTACAAAGGAGTACATGTTATTGATAATAGTGACCCAGGTTCTCCACAAAAAATTGCCTTTATAAAAATAGCGGGCAATGTAGATATTTCAATTAAAGGAAATTACCTTTATGCAGATAGTTTAACCGATTTAATGGTATTAGATATTTCTGAAATCAATGCTATTAGAATTGTAAACCGGCTAGAGGATGTCTTACGAGATAATATGGTTTGGCCAATTGCTGATATTTATGAATATGATGGAATAGATTATGAAAATGAAATTTTAGTAGGATGGGATGTCAAGATTGAAAGCAGATTAATCTCTGAAGTGAATAATAGATTTGACGATCAGATTTTCCTGGCTGAAGCTGCAAATGATGCCCAGGTTGGGCAAGGGGGTTCCTTGGCGCGATTTAAAATTGTTAACGATTATTTGTATGCGGTAGACAGTCACACAATAAATGTGTTTGATATAAGTGATCTGGAAAATCCGAGGGATCTGGAAGATGTTTACGCAGGATTCGATATTGAAACTATTTTTAACAGAGGAAATAATTTGTTTCTGGGAAGTATGCGTGGGATGTATATATATGATATAAGTTCTCCCTCAACACCAACATTTATTTCAGAATTTCAGCACGGAACTGCTTGTGACCCTGTTGTAGTAGATGGAGATTATGCATATGTTACCTTGCGGGGTGGCAATAATTGTGGAGCAACTGAAAGCGGCCTCTTTATTGTTGATATTTCCGATCTGACTTCACCAGTGCTGGCTACATCTTATGCCATGGATGAACCTTATGGATTGGGAATAAAGGACAACAAATTATTTATCTGTGATGGAAAATCGGGTCTTAAGGTCTACGATAAAACGGATATCGAAAATCTTGTATCATTAAATCATTATGAAAACATCATCACTTTTGATGTCATTCCGATGAATGAATCTTTGATCATGATAGGTGACGAAATTCTTTACCAATACAGATATTTAGATAATGACATTGAACTGATAAGTTCTATGGCTCTAAACTAAATTCTTTAAACTTTTATGTAAAACATCCCGTATTTTGGGATGTTTTTTTGTGGTTTGTCTTGGACTAAAAACACCAAATAAAAAATTTGATATACTTTTGTTTCTTCAAAAACTGATGAATGGCTAAGAATTTAGTAATCGTAGAGTCGCCTGCTAAGGCTAAAACAATAGAAAAATTTCTGGGAAAAGATTATAAAGTTGAATCTAGTTTTGGCCATATAGCCGATCTTCCTTCCAAAGAGTTAGGAGTTGATGTTGAGAATAACTTTGAACCTAAATATATTGTTGACCAGGAAAAGAAGGCTCTGGTAAAAAAGTTGAAGGACCTTGCGAAAAAAGCTGACACTGTATGGCTGGCTAGTGATGAAGACCGTGAAGGAGAAGCAATTTCATGGCATTTGGCAGAAACACTAAACCTTGATCGATCCAGAACTAAAAGAATTGTATTTAATTCGATTACCAAGTCGGCTATACAAAAGGCAATTGAGAACCCGAGAGAAATAAATTATAACCTGGTAAATGCACAACAGGCAAGAAGAGTTCTTGACAGGCTGGTTGGATACGAGTTATCACCTGTTCTTTGGAAAAAAATTAAACCAGGGTTATCTGCTGGAAGAGTTCAGTCTGTAGCAGTTCGATTAATTGTTGAAAGGGAACGGGACGTTGATGTTTTTAAACCTGAAGCATCCTATAGGGTAGTGGCGGAATTTAAAACGGAGAATGGGAATGTATTTGGAGCAAAACTCGGAAAGAACTTTCAAACAAAAGAAGAGGCGCTTGAATTTTTAAATAGAAATGCAGGAGCTCTTTTTAATGTTTCAAGCCTGGATAAAAAACTAGCTAAAAAATCCCCGGCGGCACCTTTCACAACTTCTACTTTACAACAAGAGGCATCGCGTAAATTGTATTTTTCAGTAGCCAGAACTATGCAGGTGGCCCAGCGTTTATATGAAGCTGGTCTTATAACGTACATGAGGACAGACAGTGTAAATCTATCGGGAGAGGCAATAGGGGCTGCAAAAGATACTATCATTAAGAATTATGGTGAGAAGTATAGTAAAGTCAGAAACTACAAAGGCAAATCTAAAGGAGCTCAGGAGGCGCATGAGGCCATACGGCCCACAGATATGAATTTGCAATCTCCTTCATTGGAGAGAGATCAGTCTAAATTATATGAATTGATATGGAAACGCACGCTTGCCTCACAAATGAGCGATGCAGAATTAGAACGTACTATTGTAAAAATAAAGTCCAACTCCTATCAGGAAGAATTTACTGCGAATGGAGAAGTCATAAAGTTTGATGGATTTTTAAAAGTATATCTTGAGGGTAAGGACGAAGAGGATATAGCTGAAGAGCAGGAAGGACTGCTTCCCGCAATGAAAACCGGTGATCCGCTATTCTATAATTATCTAACGGCGACAGAACGATTTACAAGACCACCGTATAGATATACAGAAGCTACATTGGTAAAGAAATTAGAGGAGTTGGGTATAGGAAGACCTTCTACATATGCTCCAACAATATCTACTATTCAAAATAGAGGTTATGTAGAAAAAGGCAGTGTTGAAGGCTTAGAAAGAAAGTATTCGCAATTGATTTTGAAATCAGATAAAATTGAGGAAAAATCACTAACTGAATTGATTGGTTCCGATAAAGGAAAATTAGTTCCCACAGATATTGGGATGATCGTCAATGATTTTTTGGTGGATCATTTTGCACATATTCTGGATTATAACTTTACAGCCAAATTGGAGAAAGATTTTGATGAAATTGCCGAAGGTCAGGAAGATTGGCAAAAGGTAATGAAAGACTTTTATAAGGATTTTCACCCCAATGTACTCGATGTTGAGGAGAATGCCCTGCGTGCCAGCGGAGAACGTGTCTTGGGTACAGATCCTAAATCGGGAAGACAAGTGGCAGTTCGTTTAGGACGCTTTGGTCCTATGGTGCAAATTGGTACAGTTGAGGAAGAAGACAAACCATTATTTGCCAGTTTACTCCCTGAGCAATCCCTTAATACGATTACCTATGAGGAGGCAATGGAGCTTTTCCAATTACCCAGAAAATTAGGGGTATTTGAAGGAGAAGAAGTAGAGGCCAATGTTGGAAGATATGGCCCTTATGTTAGATTCGGCAAAAAATTTGTATCCCTGGACAAAGGCGAAAGTGCTTTTGATGTTGATTTAGAAAGGGCAATAGAACTAATTCGCGAAAAACAAAAAGCAGATGCTCCTATAGCGGTTTATGAAAATAAAGATGTTATCAAAGGCAAAGGACGTTTTGGACCTTTTATCAAATGGGATGGGATATTCATAAATGTCAATAAAAAGTATGATTTTGATAATCTTACTCAGGCTGATATCATTGAGTTGATAGAATCTAAAAAACAAAAAGAGGCGGAAAAGCTTGTCAAGGAATGGACTGATGAGGGTATCCGAATTGAAAAAGCGCGATGGGGAAGGCATAATATTATTAAAGGAAAGACTAAGGTAGAACTTGCCAAAGATGTAGATGCTGCCAATATTTCGCTGGAAGATGTACAAGCATTACTCGAAAAGAAAAAACCTTCAAAGAAGACCAAGAAAACCTAAGATTAGCTTACCCATATGGCGTTCGATTTTTTACTTCCTGTAGATGAAATGGCCCTTGCACTTTGTGAGCTATTACCACCACAATCTCTTGGCAGAAATATTAATAAGCATACTGAGAAAAATGGGTTACCTGTTTTGGCCAACGCTTCTTTTGCCTTAATAGGCGTTCTGGAGTCCAGAAACGCATTTGAAAAGAAAACAGAGCGTCTGGATACTGCTGCGATCAGGATTCAGCTTTACAAGCTTATGATGGGTAATTGGAATTCAGTTTTAGTGGACCTTGGTGATTTAGAAGAAGGAGAATCTGTAGAGGATACTTATTTTGTAGTAAAGGAAATTGTAGCCGAATTACTTGAAGAAAATGTTATTCCTATTATAATTGGGGCCACTCAGGATATAACTTACCCTACCTACAGGGCCTTCGATAAAATTAAGGACATGGTTAATCTGGTGTCAATAGACAGCAGGTTCGATTTTGGTGCAGATGAGGAACTTATTTCTTCACATTCCTATATGAGTAGGATAATTACGGATAAGCCGAACAATCTTTTTAACTTTTCAAATATTGGATATCAAAGTTATTTTAATGCCCAGGAAGAAATAGATCTCATGGACCGTCTGTTTTTTGATGCATACCGACTGGGAGAAATAACCTCAGACATTTCTTTGGCAGAACCCGTTTTGAGAAATGCACATATCGTAAGCCTGGATGCCCGTGCAATTAAAGCGGGTGAGATAGGCGGGTCAAAGAATTTTTCACCAAATGGATTCAATGGGAGAGAAATATGTGCGATAGCCAGATATGCTGGCATAAGCGATAATGTTGCAATATTTGGTATATATGAAAGTGAGAATACCGTTCAATCCTTTCAGTTGATTTCACAGATTATATGGTATTTTATAGAGGGATATAACTACAGAATAAAAGAAATACCAAGTGCAAAAAGCAAAGACTTCAATAAGTTTAATGTACCTACAGAAACCGAGCAATTAATTTTTTATAAGAGTTTGCTTACGGAAAGGTGGTGGGTTGAGATTCCATCAATTTTATCTTCACATACTAAAACAAATTCACCTGCGTTATTACCATGCACTGAACAGGACTATTTAGACGCATGTAATCAAAATATTCCCGAAAGGTGGTTCAAGGCCTATAAGAAAGGTTTTAACTAACATTAAATTATTTTAAAGGATAGACTGTTTTATACAATAAATTATTCAAAATGCAGTTTTAGAGAATAATAATTGTGAATACTGTTTATAGTCTTAATCGAAATTTAACCTAAAGTATGAAGAAGCTATTGTTATTATCTATAGCGTTTGTTTTTTTGCTCACTAGTTGTGGGTCCAAAACAAAAGGAGAACTAGTCGGAGTCCAGGGTAAAAAGTGGTATCCGGAAAAACCTTATGGAATGGAACTGATCCCCAGAGGATCATTTATCATGGGTAAAAGTGAGGAAGACGTGGGGAAAGTTCTTAACGCTCCAACCAAAACTGTTACTGTAAGATCATTCTATATGGATGATACGGAAATAACAAACAGTGAATATCGCCAATTTGTAGAATGGGTGAAAGATTCCATCGTAAGAACTAAGTTGGCAATCCTCGCTGATGAATTAGGAATGGGTCCGGATGACGGAGGCATAGGTGACTATGCATTTAAAGATGCAGATACTACGAACATGTCTACCTATGACAAATATATGCTGGATAATTATTCGGGCATGGGGGAGACCGGATACGAAGGTAGAGGATTAAACAGAGATGAGGATTTAATCTGGGATATTTCGGAATATCCAGATGAATACTATACGGAAATAATGGATTCAATATATATTCCCGAAGAGGAATCGTATAATGGTCAACGTACTATTGATGTCACAAAACTCAAATACAAATACAGTTGGATGGACATTGAAGCTGCGGCGCGTTCAAGAGATGCCAGAAGAAAAGATTTTATCAGACATGAAGAATTGGAGATCTATCCGGATACTACTGTTTGGATAAGAGACTTTCAGTATTCCTACAACGAACCAATGCATAACGACTATTTCTGGCATGATGCCTATAGTGATTATCCGGTTGTTGGTGTTTCCTGGCAACAGGCCAAGGCCTTTTGTAACTGGAGGACGAAATTTAAAAATGACGATCAAAGGAGCAGAGGCAGGCAATTTGTCAATGGATTCAGATTACCTACCGAAGCTGAATGGGAATATGCCGCAAGAGGAGGAATCGAAAGTGGAACTTATCCATGGGGTGGTCCATACGTGATTAGTGATACAGGTTGCTTTATGGCAAACTTTAAACCACAGCGTGGTGATTACGCAGCTGATGCAGCTTTGTATACCGTGGAAGCCAAGTCTTATGAACCAAATGACTATAATCTTTACAATATGGCAGGAAATGTTTCTGAATGGACTAATTCCAGCTATGATGCAAATTCATACGATTATGTATCCACCATGAATCCAAATGGGGGAGATTATGAAAACAAAAGAAAAGTTATACGTGGAGGCTCCTGGAAAGATGTTGCTTATTTCCTACAGGTAAGTACCAGAGATTATGAGTATAGAGATTCTGCCAGAAGTTATATCGGTTTTAGGACCGTTCAAGATTATATGGGAGAAGAAGACTCAACACAGTAGTTTTTACGTACATAAATAAATCAAACAATAAACCAAATACTTATTTTTAACATTAAACTTAAATTAAATTTAGAATTATGGCACAGTCAAAATCAACAAAGAAATTATTTAACATGGCCTACGGGCTTGGAGCGTCAGTGGTTATCATTGGTGCGTTATTTAAAATCCTGCACTGGGAATTTGGACCTCTTACAGGTGGTCTTCTACTAGCAGTAGGTCTTATTACAGAAGCACTTATTTTTGCAATTAGTGCATTTGAACCGGTAGACGATGAGTACGATTGGTCTCTGGTATATCCTGAATTAACTGGCGGAATGACTAGTGGTAAAAATGATGTTCAGGATGCTAAAGAGGCAGAAGGAATATTGTCTAGAAAATTAGATGAGCTTTTAAAAGAAGCAAACATAGACGCTAACCTTATGGAAAGCCTTGGAGAAAGCATTCGTAATTTTGAAGGTGCTGCAAAAGGTATCGCTCCTTCAGTGGATGCAATGGAATCTACCAAAAAATATTCTGATGAAATGGTAGAGGCAGCTTCTCAAATGGAGTCTTTAAACAGCCTTTATAAAGTACAATTGGAAAGCGCTAGCAGACAAGCTTCTGTAAACGAAGAAGTTGTTCAAAATGCAAGTGCTCTTAAAGACCAAATGGAATCTCTTGCTTCCAATCTTTCTTCCTTAAATGGAGTATATGGAGGTATGTTATCTGCTATGAGTAAAAACTAATTAGTGTATTAGTAAACCCAAATCAAAATTTTAATCAAAAACTAATTAGAAAACATGGCAGGAGGAAAATTGTCACCACGTCAGAAGATGATCAACTTAATGTATTTGATCTTCATCGCAATGCTGGCGCTAAATATGAGTAAAGAAGTTCTTGCGGCATTCGGTCTTATGAACGAAAAGCTGGAAGCTTCTAACGCAAAAACCACTGAGAACAATCTAGCGTTCTTAAATGGTTTAGAAACTAAAGCATCTGAAAATGAGGAAAAATTTGGTCCGCTACTGGAAGATGCCAGAAAGATTAAGGAATTGTCCCAGGAGTATTATGACTATCTGGAAGGCCTTAAAGGTAAAATGTTAGCCGAGATAAAAGATCCTAAGGATTATCAGGTTATGGATAAGTCTGATTATTTAGATCAGAAATTTTTTCAAGGTGATAACCTGGCTCCTGAAGGGAAAGAATTCCTAAAAAGGATTACGGATTATCGCACTCAGGTTTCAGCTATTTTACCCGAAAGCATGAGTGAAGTGAAGGCTTCTGTTCAAACCAGATTTGAAACTGGTGATGCTAACGGTAAAGTTAAGAAGAGAGATGGCACCAAACAGGATTGGATAAACTATCAATTCGAAGGTTTTCCGGTAGTTGCATCTTTAACTAAGATAACACAGATACAATCTGATGTTAAGGCTACAGAGCAGGATGCTTTAAAATCTATGTTAGAAGGTCAGTTGACCAGTGAAGTATCTATGACTAATTATACTACGCTTTTAGAGCAGGAAAAATCAGCTTTTTATGCTGGTGAGAAGTTCCAGGGGGCAGTTGTATTAGGTCGTAAAGATGCTACAACAAGGCCAAATGAAGTTAATCTAACTTTAGATGGCAGAAAACTTAGTGAAGGCAAGGATTATGAGATCAAGAATGGTCAGGTAAAACTTTTAGTTAGTGCCGGAGCTCCGGGAGATCATAAGATTGCAGGTAACCTGGTATTTATTCAGGATGGTGAGAGAACAGAAGTTCCTGTTTCTCAAACATTTGCCACGATTACTAAGCCTAATGCCGCATTAATTGCTGCAGATAAGATGAATGTGGTTTACCGCGGAGTTTCTAACCCAATGTCTATTTCTATACCTGGAATTCCAAATAACAAGGTTAGTGCATCTGCGCCAGGTCTTAAGAGAAGAGAGGGTAGTAAATACATCATGAACCCTGGAACAGGAAGAACGGTTACAATTGTCGCATCTGGTACTTTACCTGACGGACAGCGTGTTTCCTCAAAATCTGAGTTTAGGATCAAGGATATTCCAAGACCTTCCGGATCTATTAGAGGAGAAACCGGTAGTGCTAAAATGCCTAGAAGAAACCTTGAAATTGCAACAATTGGCGCACTGCTCGAAGACTTCGATTTTGATTTGAATCTTGCAATTAGTGGATTTAAGTTCAAAGTGCCTGGTCAACCAACTGTAAGTGTTAATGGTAACAAATTGGACAAAAGAGCTAAATCGGCCTTAAAAAGAGCCAAAAGAGGTGATGCTGTTCAGGTATTTGATATTCAAGCATATATCACGAATAACAAAAGCTATAAACTGAAGAAAGTTTCTCCGGTAATAGTGGAGATTACAAACTAAGAATAGTATAAATTATAATTTTATGAATTGGAAGAATGTTTTAATTGCTGGAGCTGTAGCGCTACTACCAATATCTATGATTGCACAGGCTAATATATTAAATGCCAAACTGCCTCAGGAAATTGGTAAAAAGACAGAAGCGCAAATAGCAGCGGATAATGATGCTCCGCTGCCATACGGCTACGTAGATGACAGGGATATCCTTTGGTCTAAGACAGTATGGGAGGTAATTGATCTTGATGAAAGAGTAAATTTTCCACTGTACTATCCGCTTGACACCATAGATATTGGTGCGGACAGAAGGTCGTTATACGATGTTTTTATGAAAAACATTAAAAACGGTAAGCTTACTGACGTATATGTAGATTCTTATTTTACTGAAAAAAGAAATTTGAGTGACCTGGAAGCTACATTGAAAAAAGTAGATACCACAGATCTTGGATACGAGCAAATCAATGCCGGTGAACAGCTTTCTCCCGAATATGTTAATCAAAGGGAGCTCACTGCGGCTGATATTGAAGAGTATCGTATCAAAGGGATATGGTATTTTGATAAGCGACAGGGCGAATTGAAATATCGATTATTAGGTATTGCCCCTGTAGCACCCGACGTAAACTTTATAGATGATGAATCTATGGATCCCAATGAGAATAAAGTTGAACTTTTTTGGGTTTGGTATCCTAGTGCCAGAGAGATATTGCACAAAGCCAAGGTTTTTAACCAACAAAACTCGGCGCAGCCAATATCTTTTGATATGTTGTTGAATGCCAGACGTTTTAATGGCCTTATCTATAGAGAGGACAATGTTCAGGGTGATCGTGTAATTAATGATTACATAGCCGATAATGCACTGTTCCAGCTTCTTGAAGCAGATCGTATTAAAGAAACAATACGTGACAGGGAACAGGATATGTGGGCTTACTAGAAGCAAGTTTTGAATTCCAATTCAGATATAAATTAAAAAACGCTGCACCATTTGGTGCAGCGTTTTTTAATTTTGCACAATGGTAGATTACTTAATAGTAGGTCTTGGACTCGCAGGGATATCATTTTGTGAAAGGCTTGAACAGCATGGTAAAACCTTTGTTGTAATCAATGATGACTCACAAACATCATCGAATATTGCAGGAGGATTGTACAATCCGGTTATTTTAAAAAGGTTTAGTCTAGCCTGGAAAGCAGGTGAACAAATGGAGATGGTACTTCCTTTTTACAAGGCCCTGGAGGATAAGCTGGGCGAATCATTAGATTTTAAAGTACCTGTGTTAAGGATTTTTGCCTCAGTGGAAGAGCAAAACTTATGGTTTGAGGCGGCAGATAAAAAAAAATTACAACCCTATCTTTCTACAAAATTACTCCCTAATAATAATCCATGTCTTTGTGCACCATTCGGTTTTGGAGAGGTCTTACATACCGGAAGAGTAGACACGAAACGGTTGGCAAAACTCTATTCCGGATATTTGTCCAGGAAAAAGCTACTGCACAAGAAAACTTTCAACTTCGCGGATTTGAAGATAGGAACAAACAGTTTATCTTATAGAGCCTTAAGCGCCAAAAGAATTGTTTTTGCGACGGGCTTTGGACTAAAAAGTAATGTGTATTTTAATTATTTACCACTTAATGGTACCAAAGGAGAACTTTTAACAATTAATGCCCCGGCTCTAAAAGAAGGGAGTGTTATTAAATCTTCAGTTTTCATTATTCCTATAGGCAATGATCATTACAGAGTTGGAGCTACCTACAAATGGAAGGATAAGGGCAATGAGCCAACTTCAGAAGCCAGACACGAACTCCAGACAAAGCTGGATACCTTTTTAAACTGCGAATATAAAATAACGGGCCATGTAGCAGGAATAAGACCCACAGTCGCAGATAGGAGACCTTTGTTAGGCAAACACCCGGTTTTTAACCATATGTACGTATTAAATGGTTTTGGATCCAGAGGAGTCATGATAGCACCATATGCTTCAGACCAGTTATATCATTATATAGAAAATGGCAGGTCTTTAGACCCCGAAATGGACATCTCAAGATATGAAAAGGATTACATTAAAGTTTAATCTATGTGAGCAGTTCCCGGGTCGTATTTTATAAAGATGTTGATCCAAATATTTCTGGAAAGCCTAATAATAACGGGCATAAAGACAACCATTGTAACCACTATTGCAATAAATGTATTTAATAAACCAATACCAATTATTAAAAAAGCAATGACAAAGGCCGCTACTGCAAATGCTATTCCAACGGCATAGCTAACATACATCGCCCCATAGAAAAAGGA
>CBDUGN010000117.1:0-11013 GCA_965366915.1 uncultured Eudoraea sp.
ATAATTCAATTCCTATACGCTCCAGAAATTCAAAATTAGGAGTATACCCTGTTAAGGCCAGGACAAAATCATTTTCCAATACTAATGTTCCGT
Source organism: uncultured Eudoraea sp. (assembly GCA_965366915.1). Classification (GTDB taxonomy): domain Bacteria; phylum Bacteroidota; class Bacteroidia; order Flavobacteriales; family Flavobacteriaceae; genus Eudoraea. The sequence continues at coordinate 94 of CBDUGN010000117.1, forward strand.
CAGGGGTATCCAGTACAATTTCTTTTTCACGGATCTCATTTACCACGGTATTAAAATGGGCCTTAATACTTCCTTCTTCAATCCTGTTCATAATATCAGGGCGAACCCAATATTTAACACGCTTCCCTACTTCAGGACCCCTAATAATCAAGGTAACTTCAGCACCTTTTCGCCAGCACTCAAGGGCAGCATCAATAGCTGAATTACTTGCTCCCACTACTGCCAGTTTTTGACTTGCATAGAAATGTGGGTCCTTGTAATAATGAGAAACTTTAGGAAGTTCTTCGCCCGGGACCTCCAAAAGGTTGGGAAGGTCATAGAACCCTGTTGCGATAATAACATTTCGGGCTATATAGGCATTGTTACTGGTTACTACTTCAAAATCGTTTGTCCTTTTTTTAATAGCCTCAACTTTTTCGAAAAGATGAAGCTTTAGCTTATTAGACGTAACAATCCTTCTGTAATATTCCAAAGCTTCATTGCGCTTTGGTTTTGCCTCATTACTAATAAAAGGGATATCATCTATTTCCAGTCGCTCTGAAGAGGAGAAAAACTGCATGTTTACCGGGTAATTGAATAGGGAATTCACTATTGGGCCTTTCTCGACAATAAGGTAATTTAAACCGTTTTTCTGAGCCTCTAACCCGCATGCTATTCCTATGGGTCCTCCACCAACAATTATAAGATCAAAGCTTTCCATATTTTATTAGTAATAGAGGTAAATTTTGTGGAATTTCAGGTAGGCGCAAAGCTATGTAATTTATTCTTAAACTAATAAAAGAACTCGTGTAAAGCTAATATGGTTTTTTAAAAGAAGTAACCCAATCCGGAATAACAGAAATTATGTTATGATTTATGAGAAATAAATTTTAACCATTACTAACATGACTTTTATCATTCTTTTTGTTTTTGATATGACTGATCTTTATTAAATAATATTTAAATTGAAAGTCATGAATGTGCAAATTGAACTCCCCATTTCAAGTATAATGACCACGAACCTTATAACTCTTGATGTAAAAGACGGCTTAGATAAAGCAGAACATTTATTTAAAAAATATAAAATTCGACATATCCCTGTGATTGAAAAGAATAAGATTATTGGGATGATAAGTATGAACGATTTACTCCGTATCAGTTTTGCTGACGGCGCATACAGAGAGGAAGAAAACATTTCCTCATCAATTTATGAAATGTTCACCTTAAGGCAATTAATGATAGGAAATCTGGAGACCGTTTCTCCCGATGCAACGATAAAAGAAGTAGCAGAATTACTTGTAAAAAGAGAATTTCATTCCTTGCCGGTTGTGGAAAATGGCACCCTAAAAGGTATGGTAACTACTACTGATCTGATTAAATACCTCTTAAAACAATGCTAAACATTTGCAATATTTGCAATATGTGAAATTGTGGCCATAGGATCCTCTGAGTTGAAAACAAAACTTCCGGCAACCAATACATCTGCACCGGCCTCTACTAGAGCTTCCGTGTTGTAAGCATTTACGCCGCCATCAATTTCTATTAGCGTTTTGGTCTTCTTTTCATTAATTAAGGCTTTTAAGGCCCTGACTTTCGAAAAGGTATTCTCAATAAACTTCTGACCTCCATAGCCCGGATTTACACTCATTACACAAACCAGGTCAATGTCTGATATACTATCTTCCAGGAGGTTTATATTAGTGTGTGGATTAAGAGCTACCCCTGCCATCATGCCTTCTTCTTTAATAGCTTGTATAGTTCTGTTCAGATGGGGACAGGCTTCATAATGAACCGTGAGGATATTTGCGCCCAACGAGGCGAAAGTTTTGATATACCTATCTGGATCAATAATCATTAGATGAACATCGAGAGGTTTGGTGGCATGTTCGGCTATGCTCTTTATAACCGGCATACCATAAGAAATATTTGGAACAAAAACCCCGTCCATAACATCAATATGGTGCCAGTCTGCCTGACTTGAATTGACCATTTCAACATCTCTTTGAAGATTTCCGAAATCGGCCGCGAGCAGTGAGGGTGCTATACGTATATGGTTCATTATTTGATGGCTGAAAATATTTTGCTACAAAAATAAGTATTCAAGATGGTTTTATACCGAGCCATTAAATTTAACTTCAGAATTATTCCAGATTCTCATTATTATAGAGTTCATGAGATTCATCAGCACCACTTAACAAATAGACAAAAAGATCTGCAATTTCCTTTTCGTTTAGCCTATTGAGTAAACCTGAAGGCATTGGTGAAATTGGAGACAATTCCTTTTTCAGTACAGAGGATTTTGCCAATTGAACAGTGTATGATGTGTTTAACGGATTGGGCATAATCTTGATTGAGTCCTGGGTTTCCGAAAGAATCCTACCGGCTAATTTTTTGCCATCATCCAGATGAAAAAGACTGAAGGCATATTGATCTGAAATTTCATCATTGGGGCTATAAATTGAATATAACAAATCATACCTTCCAAATTTTGTGCTAATCTGAGTTAAGTCTGGTCCGGTGGCACCCCCTTCTCCTTTCATGCGGTGACATAGGATACACAATGCTGCCTGATACGCTCGTTCGCCATCGGCCAAAGTTCCATTATAATTATTCATCTTATCTCCCCAAAGAAACTGATTAATAGTGTTGCCGGAATAGTTTGCCCCAGGACCAATTGGTTGCGGCAGGTTTTCAACAACAGTGTTTGGTGAATACACACCGGAGAGTTCTTCAAAGTATGCTTTTTCTTCTTCAGGGATATTGGACATGGCCTGTAGCCTTACGTTTTCCATATAAGCCTTAAAGCTCATTCCGCCTTTTGCGCTTAATACATCATAAAACCATAGGAAGTATTTCTCCCTAAGCGTTTTATTCCAACCTTCTGTGGCATGGCTTAACAGCATTCCATAATAGATAGCTTCACTAGGGGGCATTTTAGCGATTACTTCCCTGATTAGTGGTCCGTATTGTTCACTTCTCAAGGTGGTTTCCTCTGAAAGCATCTGACTGGAGATATTTGTTTTTTCAGCCGTATGTTTTTCCAATAAATCAATAAGAATATTTACGGTACCATCAGCATTTAGGTAGAGCATAATTTGTGCAAGCTCTCTATTTATGACATTGTTTGAATTAGGAAAATATGGTTTTAGTTTATTTATTACGGCCTGTCGGGATTGATTTTCGGGTTGCCCCATGCGGATGAATACAAGTGCATAATTTCTCAAAAGGTCAATTTGCCGCTGTTCAGTTAGTCCTTCCCACTTGATTTGATTTAATTTTTTCAGAATCTTTCCCCGATCTTTTTTAGCTCCCTGTCTTGCCATCGCAATGCCGGCTTCTATGGTTTTTATTGCTGATTCTTCTGAGTAGAACATTTCCTGCCACTGATCTGTAGGAAGGTTTTCCAGAGTATTTCGAGCTGCATATCTTATAAATCTGTCATCATCGTCAAGATGGTTCCATGCATTGGATAGGGCCTCATCAGGATTAACTGCCGAATAATTCTCTAATTGGTGCCTGAGCTTCCTTAATTCTTTTCCGCTTTCATTCGGTATTTGCTCAGATTCAATATCATCTCCTTCATAACTCAATCTATATAAGTGAGAATCAAGACCTCTACCGCCAGTTGCGAAATAAAGGTTGCCATCTGAGCCTGCTATCATATCAGTTAATGGCAAAGGGGTGCCCGATAGAAATTCTTCTCTCGTTGCAGTGTAACTACTTCCTTTTGGTATAAGATTAGCATAATAAATAGTTCCAAAACTCCAATCCATTATAAAAAGCCCACTTTTATACTTTGTCGGGAATCTAAGCTTAGCACCGGACAAGATGGCTGTGGGAGAACCTTGTTCCAGATTATGCACGGCGGGGAGGTTGTCCGGATAGTAATCCGGCCATTTACCGGATCCTGTCCGCCATCCGTATTCACTGCCCGAAGTAACATGACATATTCTTGTTGGCCTGTACCAGGGCATACCAATATCCCATTCCATGTCGGCATCATAGGTAAACAATTCACCATCCTGATTAAATGCCAGGTCGAATGGATTTCTATAACCGGCAGAAATGAGTTCCCAGTTTTCACCCTTCGCATCAAATTCAGCAACCCAACCGCCAGGTGCTTTTATGTCATTAGCATGCCCCCGGGCGTCCAAATAAGGCGTAAACAGATTATCTTCACCCCAGTTTATGGGTAAGCGACTATTTAGTTTAAGGCTTTCCGGGATAAGAACATGGTTTCCAGCTATAAAATAAATAGATTTTCCATCCGGACTTAACACAAAGCTGTGCGGCCCGTGCTCACCTGCTCCTTCTAATTTCAAAAGCATCTTTACCTTATCAAGGTTTCCATCTCCATTTGAATCTGTAATTCTATAAATACCGCTTCCTCTTTGACTTTCATCTGTACTATCATCATCCCAATTCTTATTAACAGCGACATACAAACTATTAAATGCCCATAAAAGGCCGTGGGCATTACCAATATCCAGATTTAGGCTGTCTACACTTGCGGCTTCAACAGCATCGCCTTTTTCCGGCATTTTGAAATAATAGATTTTACCACGTTGATCACATGCATATATTGTTTCGTCTTGACCTTCGGCCAGGGCTACCCATGAACCTTGTTTATTGGCACTAATATGATATAATTCTTCAAGTTTAAAATTTTCCGGTAAATTAAACTGTACTTCAGTAATGTCATTTCCTCCTTCATTTGAATTCGTCTGATTACAAGAAATAATCAGATAACCACATACAATGCAAAGTAATTTTATTGATACAGAGAGAAAGTCCTTCATAGGTTAAAATTTAGTTTACTTGATAAATAAGTACATTATCTCCTATAAATATACAGAAATGAATTGGCACAAAATGGTGTTAATAAAATCTAGATTAAAAGGGAATTTTGCTTGAACAAAAAAGTATGCTTTTTTTAGTGGAAAAATTTCCGGAAAAGGATAAATATTCTAAATATAGAGGAGAAATTTTGATAGAATTATGGTAAAATGAAAAACTCCGGTAATCAGCCGGAGTTTATTCATCAATCAAAAAACGAACAGTCATGATAAACTGTTGTTACTATCACAAATTACAATTTTTATAACAAAATTCCAATTTAAGGAAAATTTACCTGTAATTAATGTCCCGGTATTATCCGAGATAAGTTTTTAATATTTTACTTCTTGAAGTATGTTTTAATCTTCTTATAGCCTTTTCTTTAATTTGGCGTACTCTTTCCCTGGTTAGATCAAAAGTTTCACCAATTTCCTCAAGGGTCATCGAATGTTGACCGGCCAGACCAAAATACAATCTGATAACATCGGCTTCTCTGGGAGTAAGAGTTTCCAGAGCTCTTTCAATCTCGGTACGTAAAGATTCATGCAATAATTCTTTATCGGGATTCGGAGATTCCCCACTGCGAAGAACATCATAAAGATTTGAATCCTCTCCATCAATTAAAGGAGCATCCATAGATACGTGTCGACCCGAATTTTTCAAAGATTGTTTTACATCTTCCACGGTCATATCTAATTCCTTGGCGATTTCCTCTGCTGATGGGATTCGTTCATGAGCTTGCTCAAGAAATGCGAAGGTTTTATTTATCTTGTTAATAGAACCAATCTTATTAAGGGGTAATCTAACTATACGTGATTGTTCGGCCAATGCCTGCAATATAGACTGACGAATCCACCATACGGCATACGAGATGAATTTAAAGCCCCTTGTCTCATCAAAACGCTGTGCAGCCTTAATAAGGCCAAGATTTCCTTCATTGATCAAATCAGGAAGTGTAAGTCCCTGGTTCTGATATTGCTTGGCTACAGAAACAACAAAACGAAGATTAGCTTTTGTAAGTTTTTCCAAAGCCAATTGATCACCTGCTTTTATACGCTGTGCTAATTCTACTTCCTCATCTGCTGTGATTAGATCTACCTTACCTATTTCCTGTAAGTATTTATCTAAGGACGCAGTTTCCCTGTTCGTAACCTGTTTTGTAATCTTTAGCTGTCTCATTAAGGTTTTCCTTTATATGTTAAGTTCAAAGTGCATGGGCTGCATATACTTATACGTAAAAAAGCGGCAAATGTTACAATAAGGTTATAAAAATTTAACTTTTTGGTTAAAAAGCACTAAAAAACCCCTGTTTTAAAGGGGTTTTCTAAAAATATTAACACTAAATAAAATTAATCTCTTCTGGGTTTACGATCCCTATTCCTATCGTTTCTTCCGCGATCACGATCCCTATTTTCTCTTGGTGGTCTTTCCTTAAAACCTTCGGGTTTAGGAAATAAAGCCTTACGAGATACTTTTTCTTTTCTGGTTCGAGGATCTGTTCCAAAATATTTAACATCAAATACATCGCCCATGTTTACTACATCGGTTACTTTCTCTGTTCTTTCCCAGGCGAGTTCAGAAACATGAAGAAGGACCTCATTTCCTGGTGCTTCTACATATTCTACAACAGCTCCGAAATCCAGAATCTTGATCACTTTTACCTCGTAAACACTACCCACTTCAGGTTTAAAGGTAATAGAGTCTATTTTAGCCAGAACTGCATCTATTCCAGCCTGATCTGTTCCCAGGATTTCTACCAGACCTTCTTCAGTAACCGGATCTTCGTTGATAACAATAGTAGTCCCTGTAGTTTTCTGAAGCTCCTGAATTACTTTTCCACCCGGACCAATCAATGCCCCGATATAATCTCCAGGAATCGTAGCTGTTACCATTTTTGGTGCATGTGCTTTAACGTCTTCATTTGGTTGCGCAATTGTATCTGTCAACCTTTCAAGAATATGTAGTCTTCCTTCTCTTGCCTGCATTAATGCCTTAACCAGAATTTCATAGGATAAGCCTTTAACTTTTATGTCCATCTGGCAAGCTGTGATGCCATCTGCAGTACCTGTAACTTTAAAGTCCATATCTCCTAAATGATCTTCATCACCCAAAATATCAGATAATACAGCATACTTACCTGTTTCGGTATCCGTAATCAATCCCATCGCAATTCCTGAAACGGGTTTCTTAAGTTGTACTCCGGCATCCATAAGAGCCATTGTACCCGAACATACAGTTGCCATAGAAGAAGAACCATTACTCTCCAATACTTCAGAAACTACACGGACAGTATATGGACAATCTTCCGGAATCATTCCTTTCAAGGCTCTTTGGGCTAAATTCCCGTGGCCAATTTCTCTGCGGGAGGTTCCTCTGATTGGTCTTGCTTCTCCTGTTGAGAAAGGTGGGAAGTTGTAATGTAAATAGAATGTTTCTTCACCTTCAAATGAAGGCATGTCAATTTGATTAGCTTCCCTGGAGGTTCCCAAGGTAACTGTTGCCAATGCCTGAGTTTCTCCTCTGGTAAAAATTGCAGAACCATGGGTTGAGGGTAAATAATTTACTTCGCACCAGATAGGCCTTATTTCATCTGTCTTTCTGCCATCGAGTCTTAATCCTTCATTTAAAGTAAGGTCTCTAACAGCAGCTTTTTCGGCTTTGTAATAATATTTACTGATTAAATCCCCGATCTCTTCGAGTTCTTCTTCAGAATGTGAAGCTTTAATCTCTTCTTTTATTTCTGCAAATGAGGCACTGCGTTCATGTTTGGAAGAACCTGCCTTGGCAACTTTATATACTTTATCATATGCCAGGTCATGAACTTTTTTCATAAGTTCTTCGTCTTCTGCTTCTGTTTCGTATTCGCGCACTTCTTTTTGTCCAAAGGCCTTGGCTAATTTAATCTGCGCAGCACATTGTACTTTAACAGCTTCGTGTGCAAACTTGATTGCTTCAACCATTTCTTCTTCAGAAATTTCGCCCATTTCACCTTCAACCATCATAACTGAGTCTTCTGAAGCCCCAATTACCATATCAATATCAGATTCAAGAAGTTGTGATCTGGTTGGATTAATGATAAATTCACCATTCACCCTTCCGACACGAACTTCAGAAATTGCACACTCGAACGGAAAGTCTGAAAGTTGGATTGCAGCAGATGCGGCGAGCCCCGCCATGGCATCTGGCATAACATTGTCATCATGAGACATTAACTGAATCATTACCTGAGTTTCAGAATGGTAGTCTTTTGGAAATAATGGTCTCAAAACCCTATCTACCAGTCGCATTGTCAATACTTCTCCGTCACTTGGTCTGGCTTCTCTTTTGAAAAAACCTCCTGGATAACGTCCAGAAGCTGCAAATTTTTCCCTGTAATCTACCGTTAAAGGAAGAAAATCTACATCACTTTGTTTGTAGTTGGAAACTACTGTACATAATAACATACAGTTTCCAGATTGCACAACAACAGAACCATGGGCCTGTTTTGCAAGTTTTCCGGTTTCGATAGAAATTTCTCTACCATCACCGAGGTCAATGACCTCTTTAAATGTTTTTGGAATCATAAATTTTAATTAGAACCTGATTATTTATCAGGCTGTTAAACAATGGTCAATCGTCTTACTATAGACGATCTGAGTTGTGTTGTTGTGTTGTCGACCAATGAAAAACTATGTGTAAGCTTTTTGTATTCGCCCTAAATTTCAGGGCCTTTTTTAAAAAAGGGGAAGCAAAGCCTCCCCATATATTATTTTCTAATATTCAGTTCTTTTATAAGGATACGGTACTTTTCTATGTCCTTTTTCTTCAAATAATCCAGCAAACTTCTTCTTTTACCAACGAGTCTTACAAGGGATCTCTCCGTATTATAATCCTTTTGGTTGTTTTTCAGATGCCCGGTTAAATGATTAATCCGATGCGTAAATAAGGCAATCTGTCCTTCAGTTGAACCTGTGTTACCTTCTGAACCACCGTGTTTTTTAAAGATTTCTGCTTTAACTTCTTTTGTTAAATACATTCCAATATTATTTTAAATGATTTTTATGTATCTGATTGATTTTCAATCGAGCGCAAAGATAGTAATTAATTTAAATAATGCAGGAGTGATTTACTTTTTTTGAGTTCCAATTAAACCTTTATGAGTAACACGGGTCCAAGGAATGTAATATTAAAAAAATGATAATATGAAAAATTGTTTTAAAAATTTGAGTTTTACAGGATTATTGCTTCTGGCAATGGTATTTAATTTTTCCTGTAACAAAGAAGAGTCTCCGGAGATAATTGAAACCGGTGAAACCGAAACCTTTGAAGTAGCGCAACTTCAGGCAAGTGATGAATCTGAATTAATTTCAGAGGAAATCATAAACATTGGAGAGGATGTTTACGCTACAGATGAAATCCAGGCAACGTCCAAGGGTTCTTATAGTTCAGATTATTTACCAGATTGCGTAACAATTACTACTGTGGTGACTAGTACCAGTAAAGAAAAAACTATTGATTTTGGTGAGGGATGTGAATTGCCCAATGGGAATTTATTGAGCGGTAAAATTATACTGAGTTATCTTAAAGATATGGAGGTGGCTACAAAAATGCTTAGTTTATCACTAGAGAACTTTACATTTAATGGAGTTTCAGTTGAGGGTAATGCTTCAGTGCAACGTATGCGCTCTAACGACAATGGAAATCCCCAGTCAGATGCCGTTGCCAGTTTTACTGGTGAATGGCCCGATGGTAGTACTGCCAGTTTTACCGGGAACAGAACCAGAGAATGGATTGAAGGTTTTGGAAGCGGATTCTGGGGCGATAACGTTTTTCTTATTTCTGGTAAGGGTACTTACACGGGTAAACTGGATAATGTTTTTGTTAAAGAAACAATAAGCCCGCTAAGAAGAGAACTATCTTGCAGATTCATCGTAAGTGGAATTCTTGAAATTTCAAAAAACGACACAACTATAAGTCTAGATTTTGGAGATGGTAGTTGCGATTCTAAAGGAATTCTTACTTATCCTAATGGAGAATCTGAGGAAATATTTTTAAGAAGGTTTAAGAAATAAAAAACTTGCAAATAATTAAATAACCCTGGCTTCTATAGTTCAGGGTTTTTTATTTTCTAATCTAATGGGTATATTTTGAATAAGATCTATATACAGATTAATATTCCTTTTAAGATCTCTTCTATGAGAAATAAAATCTAAAAAACCATGTTCCAAAACAAATTCCGAGGTTTGAAATCCTTCTGGAAGATCTTTTCCAGTTGCTTCTTTAACCACTCTGGGCCCGGCAAAACCAATCAACGCACCCGGTTCGGAGATATTAATATCTCCCAGCATTGCATAGGAAGCGGTTGTACCACCGGTTGTAGGATCAGTACACAAAGAAATATATGGAATTTTTGCTTCAGCAAGCTGAGCTAATTTTGCAGATGTTTTGGCCAGTTGCATTAATGACAAAGCTGCTTCCATCATTCTGGCGCCGCCAGATTTGGATATCATCACAAAAGGGATTCCCTTTTTAATTGAATAATCAATTCCTCGCGCAATTTTTTCACCAACCACACTACCCATTGAGCCCCCGATAAAACTGAAATCCATGCAGCATACTACTAAATCCTTACCCATAGATTTACCTACTGCTGTTCTCACCGCGTCTTTTAAACCAGTCTTTTTTTGGGCTGCTTTTAATCTATCGGAATATTTCTTGGTATCCTCAAATTTTAAGGGATCTTTGGAAGTTAACTTGGCATCCAGTTCCTGAAATTTGTTGTCGTCAAAAAGAATTTCGTAATATTCTTTGCTTCCGATTCTTACATGATAATCATCTTCAGGACTAACGTAAAAATTTTTGGCTAACTCTTCAGACTCAACAATTTTCCCTGTGGGAGATTTGTACCATAAGCCTTTGGGCGTATCTTTTTTCTGCTCAGTTGCAGTTTGTATACCTTTTTCTGTTCTTTTGAACCAAGCCGTCATGGGAATAGTATTTAATTCTAAAAGTTACCTACAAGGTATTAATATTGTTTAGATCCTCAAAGGCTTTTTTTAATCTCTCAATAAAAGTCTTTTCTCCTTCACGCAGCCAAACTCTTGGGTCGTAATATTTTTTATTAGG
>CBDUGN010000118.1:0-10979 GCA_965366915.1 uncultured Eudoraea sp.
ATATGGTCTGTTCACTGTTGGAAAATAAGGTCTCTTTTATGTCTTCAATAAAATTGTCTATTCTGTAAATCAGCTCTTCATAAACAGGTAATTTTTCATTTTTTAATGCAACCTTCAACACGCCCTTAATGTTCGATAATTGAATCATTAAATCTCTTTGAATACCTGTATTTCTTGCTTGTGAAGACTCTTTAATATCTATTTGACCGTATAATGGATAAACATCCTTAAAAACTATTTCTTTAAATGAGGGTTGCCGACCTTCGAGTCCGTCGATGATAAATTGTTTGGCTTCCTCTTCAAATCTCCAGTGAACAGATGAATGTACCGAAGTACATTCATTTTGAATGATGGCATCTATTAAATTTTCCTCTTCAATTTTAGAGCGGACAACAGCGGCAACAATATAAGGCATTACATCATCAAGCTTTGTTGCGTTAACTCCGTTTAACTGATTTTTTTTAGTGGATACCAGTTCCAGCACACCTAAAAGTTCTCCATCATTGACTATAGGAGCAAAAATGGCGCTTTTTATTCCTTGCTCGTACAATCCCTTGTATGGCTCATTTCCCTCAGATAATTTGTAATATTTATCTACATCAGATATTGCAAAATAGCCTTTCTGATTCACAATCTTATCATAGGATCCTATGCATAGGATATGATTACAAGCCTCATTATCTTTCTCTTTAAGGAGAAAGCTTTCTATTCCATTACCATATACACGTTCCAGTTGATCATCTTTAGTATTATAAGTGACAAAACCAATTTTTAATTCTTTAATCTTAAAGAAGGATCTGAAGGTCTCCTGAAGATCGGTCATAAAGCTTTCACTTCCCCTTTTATCACTCGAGATAAGATTTGTTTTAATTTCAGAAATGGTATGTTCAGCGGTAACATCAAACATATTGGATATAACAAAGCCTTTTGAAATAAAACTATTAGGAGGAATCATTTCCTTCCAGAGTTCAAGATCTTCCGGATTTTCCAAAAGCTTATCAATATCTGCCTGGGTTAAATCTTTAGCCAGATCTGTAGGGATTAAATCCATAAAATCAGCATTATACAAAATACGATAATGATGTATAATTCCGTTGGCATCAGGGATATCATAAAAGTAGGGTCTGCTAAAATCAAGGTTAAATCCGTAATGCCATTTAAGGATTACTGTAGATGCCATAATATAATCTATCCCTTCATCCTGGTCGCGAATAAAAGGTTTGAAATCCTTTCCGGCATTGTCCAAAATCTTTTGAAATCTTTTAGATTTATTAAATACGATATCAAAATATGGCAAGGAAGCGGCCTTAATTTCATTCTCACTCAGAACTTCAGCAAATGAATCCTGCAAAATTACACGAATAACATCCTTATGTTTTTCAAGAAGCTGAACATATGAAAAACCTTCCCTGAGTTCAGGATATGGCGCCTGAGTTTCCAATACATATTTAGCTCTGGATGACAAAAGAGGATCATCACTTGTAGCCATTGTATCATACTGCTTTAATAGCTTATCAAAGCTAATTAACATTTGCAGCGGCATATCTTTGTTAATAGGTTCCATAATAGTATATGTCTGCGGATTGACTATAAAATTACAAAACTATTCAATTTCTTTTTGTTATCAGATTTTTTACGGTGTTCCGGGCATTTTTTGGATATTTATATAAAATTCATATATGTCTTCAGATAAGAGACTCAATAACGCTTACAAAAGGGCCAAAACCATTGCATTTGATGACACCTCAAAGTTTATTCTTTTTAGTGACTGTCATAGAGGCGACAATAGTTTTGCTGATTAATTTGCCAATAACCGGAATATATATTTTCACGCATTAAAACATTATTTTAACAACGGGTTCCAATACTGTGAACTGGGAGACGGCGATGAACTCTGGGAGAATATGACTTTTGAACCCATTTTTGAAGCTCATAAGAATATTTATATGCTAATGAAACGCTTTCATGAGGAAAACCGGCTGCATATGATATTCGGGAACCACGATATGGTATACAAAAACCCCGCATATGTTAAAAAACATCTTTATTCTTACTTTGAGCCTAAGGATGAAAAGGAAGCAACATTGTTGGATCAATTGCAGTTTCATGAAGCAATAATCTTAAAACACCGCGAGAATGGACAAGAGATATTTCTAACTCATGGACATCAGGCCGATTTTATGAATTATCACGGATGGCGATTTAATCGATTTTTGGTGCGTATTCTTTGGAAACCTCTTCAAGTCTGGGGAATAGCAGATCCTACCAGTCCGGCCCGAAACCATCGTGAGTTAATTAAGGTAGAGCGAAGAATAAAGCGATGGATTTTAAAGAACAAGCTATTAGTAACCATAGTAGGACATACACACAGGCCGAGATTCCCTGAGCCAGGTGATATCCCTTTCTTTAATGACGGAAGCTGTGTACACCCCAGAAGCATTACCGGGATTGAAATAGTACACGGTTCAATTTCTCTCATTAAGTGGCAGATTGCAACAAAGGAAGATGGCACTCTTCAGATTGTCAGGATTTTACTGGAAGGGCCTCAGCGACTATCAGACTATGAACAAAATGAGGATTGATTCTTTCCAATACCTGGGTATCAGTTGAATCAATCCTCGGGAAATAGTCATGTTCTCTATTTCTATTGAATGATAAAGTTAATTGGTATACTATAAGGAACTTTAACAGATTTTCCGCGTTGCATCCCGGGAGTCATATCAGGGAGAGCAGCAATAATTCTTTGCGCTTCTTTCTCCAATAGTTTATCCGGTCCTCTTGTCCTTATTCCCTCTACTTTACCTTTGGAATTTATCATAAACTGAACAAATACTTTTCCCTTTATACCAAGTTCAAGTGCACTCTCAGGATATGTAAATTCTTTAACAATATGCGCTTGTATCATCTTTTGGAAACAAGCTTTTCGTTCATCATTTCCCTTCGCGTTTTCACAACCGGGATAAATAGGAACATTCTCAATGACTGCAAAGGGAACTACAATGTCTTCTTCTTCTTCGCCAACTTCAACATCGTCAACATCCATTACTTCCTCAATAACTGATTCCTGACTAGTTTCGGTACTCTCAATAATTGTTTCTTCTATTTCCTCTGTGTCTTCTACTACTTCAATTACTTCAGGAGCTGCAGGTGGCGGTGGCGGTGGCGGTGTTTTTAAAGCTTCTGTCACTGGCACATCTTCTTTAAGGTCATCTACTGCCTGAGCAATATCCATAGTTACGGTGTCTTTAGGATACGATTTGTATTCCAAAGCACGCCAGGTCAAAAATAGAACCACTGTAAGTCCAATTACGAAATACAGTCCACTATTTCTGTTTAAATCTACTTTTGGGTTTTTTTTGACTTGCATGACTATTTTTATTATGATATACTCAAAATTACGTCATGTAAAATGTAGATAATATGATATTTATCAGTTTTACTGGGGATATCATAAATATATGTCTGCTAATGAATCAGACATAAAAAAAGTAATCAGGACAGTTTTTAGCCCTGATTACTTAAATTATAGTTTTGCAGTTTTACTTATAAAAGCTGCTTCCCTTCCAATTAAAGATTGGATAATAACACCTCGTCAAAATCAATTCCTTCAATTGGTACTATACGCTGTTCGGAAGCGTCCCAGTCTATTCTTCTTCCAAGTTTAACCGAAAGGCCGGCCATATGTGCTGAAATTGCTTCATCAAAGCCTTCATTTATTCCACAGCTAACTTTACCTCCATTACGGGTAGCGCTGAGCCATTCCCGCATATGCAGAAATGTTGAATCAACTCTTGCCCCATTAATATAAGTCCACATGAGCCCTTTATCCGCAAAATATTGTGAGGTTGCAGAAGAAACAGCATCAGGAACACTGGCCCCGGGATTGTATGTATAAACCGGAACCGATGGTTTCATCTTTTCAGATTCAATCATTTCGGCATACTTTGTAGACCTGCTATCCGGCCAAACCGTAAGACGGTTACCTAATTCCATGGTAGCGTCATGTCCCATAAGAATAGTGGGCCTGCTAAAACCATTGCCCAGCGTTGCGCTATAAACAAAAGTCATCCCTTTTTCCTTACCTTTTTTCTGACTACTGCCTGTACTAAACTCTGGAAATTCCATATTTACCTGAAGTACATCAGGCACGTTTCTCCCGTCATTATGCGTATATATTCCTCCGGAAGCAGTTACAGAATTTGGGATACCCATTTGTAATACGCAATTAAGACGATCATAATCGTGTGTCAATAAATCTCCCGAAAGACCAGATCCGTATTCCCACCATTTTCTCCATCTGAAAAAGTGATTTTTATTAAAGGGTATTTTAGGCGCGGAGCCTAAAAACAGATCCCAGTCTATGGTCTGTGGAGTTGCTTCATCCTCTATATGATAATTCCATGCCCCATTGTCATCATTCCTGTTTGTATTTGTCTGAACCAGAGAGACGTGACCAAGCACTCCTTTAGAAACGATATCCTGAGCTGTTTGAAAACTCAAAGTTTGTCTGTGTTGATGGCCAACCATTAGTACCGCCTTAGACTTTTCAGCAGCTTCCCTTAGCCTGTAAGTCTCTTCTACAGTGTGAGTCATTGGCTTTTCCAAATAGGCGTGTATTCCATTTTCCAGAGCATCAATAGCCATAGGAGCGTGCCAATGATCTGGTGTGGCTATGATCACCGCATCTACTTTACCGCTTCGGATCATCTCTTCATGTGTCCTAAATCTAATCACTTTAGTATCTTCAGTAGAAAAAGAATTAATTACCTTCTCTGCCCTGACATCATAGACGTCGCAAACTGCAGTAAGATTTACATTCAGCTTGTCCTGATTCATAAAATCTTTTAATCGCGAGTGATTCGGATCTTCCTCTGCAGCCAACCTCATTTCTTCAAGCCATTCTTTCGTTGCAAATCCAAGTGCTCTGCACAATTGCTCTCCCCGAATCCCAAAACCAATTATTCCAACTCTCACCGGCTCACCACTAATTTCTTTTACAGCAGAAGGTAATGAAGGCTGTATATTTAATTGTTCAAGTATGGCCGCGCGCTCCCTATTCTTGGAAACAGCATTTGAGGCACCCGCCCACCAAACGGCACCAAGAATTGGGATTCCGCCTAAACCTTTAAGTACATCTCTTCTTGTCCATTTCATAAGGTTTCAGTTTTAGTTTGTTCTTTGTTTTTATTAAATAGGATTGATATACCAAAATATTGACCGGTAGGAAATTGATAAATAACCATACATGCTACAAGCTCTATTAAATTTTTATTGATAAACCAATAACTCCCCTCCACATTTACTTGCTGTAACCATGGGAAAGGTGGATGCGCCAAATAATACAGGGCAAGAAGCAATATCCCTACCAAAGCACCTTTTTTCTCAAAAATGCCTAGCAAAAAGGTAATTCCTACAAACATAAGTGCTAACCAATTGAGGGTATCTGCCCATCCAATAAAAGGCTCTTTGGCAATTGCCAAAAATATGGACTCCAGTGGACCTTGTGCCGTAGCCAGATAGCCAAATGAAGTCCAGTCAGGATTATAAAGCTTTATAACACCTTCGTACAAAAAGTGCCAGCCAATAAGTACCCGCAATAGCACAATACTGTGTTTTAATTGCCATTTGCTTTTAGTTTCAGTCATATTGTTTAGTTAAAGTTGTTAATTAATTTTTTCCTTAGGACAGATTATAATTTTGGTTTTTAGATCGTAAAGACATTCAATAAGTATTAATCTCTTTGAATTGTAATTATGTTCATGTGTTTTGGATTTAGAAAATAACTGAGTTCAATAATAACTAAAACCTTGTGAATAGTACCATAAAGGTCAGCTCAAAGCATAAGCTAAAACCGATCAAAACTAGATGTGCAGCCCTTTCTTTCCTATGACATTTATCAGTTTTTTTCTGTTAATCGAGTCACCTATGTTAAATAGACCGAATGGTAACTATATAACCTCAAACCCTTAGAGCCAAAGTATTTATTGCCTTAACAAATGTATCCAGTTCTTTAGTAGTTGTGTATACATTGGGAGTAATCCTACATCCATGAACATTGGCATAATCTATAGCTACAGTAAATATATGAAATTCATCAAAAAGAATATTTGCCAGCTTTGCAGGCTTCATTTTTTCAATTCCAACATTTGCAATCCCACAACTTCGATAATCCTCAACCGGTGTATTTACTCTGACATTTTTTACATTTCTTAATTTTTCACTCCAATATCGCTGCAAGAATCTTAGCCTTTTCTCTTTTCGTTCCATGCCGATCATTTCCAGATAATCCATAGCATCATCAATAGCAAGATCTGTATGAACCGGATGAGTACCAGTATGATTCAGCCTCGTAATATCATTTGGGTCGCGATCATGCTCTGCCAAAAGCGGCCAAATCTTTGATATTTTATCCCTGGCAACATACAGTATTCCAGCACCCAATGGAGTACTTAACCATTTGTGAAGACTTGAAGCGTAATAATCGCAGTTCAGCTCATCTATCTTTACCTGAATATGGCCAATACAGTGTGCCCCATCAACCATTACCTCAACACCGTGTTTATGAGCCATATCACAGATCTTCCGAACAGGCAATATTTGCCCTGTAATGTTGATCATATGGCATACCATAATTAATTTGGTTTTAGGAGTAATCTGGTCTTCGTAAAGTGCTACCAATTCCTCATCTGAAACCGGGTGATTAGGTATCGAAACTATCTTATTGATAACTCCATAACGCTTGGCAATCAATGCAAAATGGTCTTGCATTGATCCGTAATCTTGCTCTGCAAAAACTGCCTCATCATTTTTATTCCATGGATATCCCCCAATTATCATGTCCAAAGATTCGGTTGTATTACGTGTAATGATCAATTGATCTGATGAACAGCCTACCATACCAGCCAAACGTCTGGTTACCCGGCTTTTATTTTCCCACTGAACAGTCCTCATATAGTAAGAACCCTCGTAATTAATATTTTTAATATGCTCCAGATACCTGCTCATCGTTGGCTGAGGGGTTATATTATAGTAGCCGTTTTCCAGGTTTATATATTCGGGTTTTAACAAATAATCTTTTCTGATGTTCTTCCAGAACTCCTCATCATTATTTCCATAATCCCTGCGAATTGGAATTTCTCCTGCATTCAGGTTATAGGGAAGAAAAGGTGTAATTGCTGCCATCTTCCCAATATTTTTCAGAAAAGACCTTTTATCCATGCTAAAAAATTTTATACAAGATAACAAAAGGAACTCAATGTTTAGAAACCATAAACCCATTTCAATAATCATCTATATATACCCTGGCTCTTAAATATTGTCTTTGGCAAAAATGTTTATCTTGTATAAATTTTTTATTAACCAACAAAACAGAAAAATGAAAAAATTATTAGCAGAATTTATCGGTACCCTATGGCTGGTGCTTGGTGGTTGCGGGAGTGCTGTCCTGGCTGCGGCTTATCCGGAGCTTGGAATTGGTTTCGCAGGAGTCTCTCTTGCTTTTGGTCTTACAGTGTTGACTATGGTTTACGCCATTGGGCATATTTCGGGTTGTCATCTCAATCCTGCAGTATCTATTGGACTATGGATAGGCGGGCGTTTTGAGAGCAAAGAATTGGTTCCTTACATTATTGCTCAGGTATTAGGGGGTATAGCCGGAGCGGGGATATTATATCTTATTGCCACAGGTAAATCCGGATTTGAAATTGGCGGATTTGCCAGCAATGGTTACGGGGAACATTCCCCGGGCGGTTATGGAATGTTAGCCGCTCTTATTACTGAAGTGGTTATGACCTTTATGTTCCTCTTCATTATACTTGGGGCTACACATTCCAAAGCTCCAAAAGGAATGGCAGGTATCGCTATCGGACTAGGGCTTACTCTGATACACCTTATTAGCATCCCGGTTACAAACACTTCTGTAAATCCGGCCAGGAGTACCAGTCAGGCCTTATTTGCAGGCGACTGGGCAATAGGCCAGTTATGGCTTTTTTGGGTAGCGCCCATTGTAGGTGCTATTTTAGCAGGCCTGCTATACAAATATATTTCCCCGGAAACTAAAAGTTAAAATAATCAGGGGCCTTTTTGGCCCCTTTTTTTGTTTGAGCTTAACGCGTCAAATTCCTTTTTGAAATAGTATATTTAGTATCTAATAGATCAGAACCAACTTCTCATATGCCGCTTCTTATAGTAATTTTGGGGATAATACTTCTCTTTATCCTGATTGCCAAATTTAAACTCAACGCATTCATAACCTTCATAATTGTCTCGCTATTTGTTGGTATTGCGGAAGGAATGAAGCTGGAAAGTGTCGTAGAATCTATCCAGAATGGAATAGGTGATACTCTTGGTTTTCTCGTAATGATTTTAGGCTTTGGCGCGATGCTTGGAAAATTAGTTGCAGATAGTGGGGCAGCACAGCGTATTACTTCAAAACTCGTAAGCAAGTTTGGTATAAAAAATATTCAATGGGCAGTTGTGCTTACAGGATTTATTGTGGGCATTCCGATGTTTTACTCAGTAGGCTTTGTTATTTTAATCCCTCTGGTTTTTACCGTAGCGGCAGCCACGGGACTTCCTTTATTATATGTTGGTTTACCCATGTTGGCTTCATTATCAGTAACACATGGGTATCTTCCCCCACATCCTGCCCCAACTGCAATTACGGTTATGTTTAATGCAGATCTGGGAAAAACGCTGGTTTATGGTATAATCGTGGCAATTCCGGCAATAATTGTCGCCGGTCCCATGTTTTCAAGAACAATAAAAAATATAAAAGCCACCCCTTTAAAAGAATTTGTAAATCCCAGAATACTCGAGGATCATGAAATGCCCGGTTTGGGAATAAGTATCTTTACTGCATTATTACCTATAATATTAATTGCAGCAGCCACTTTAGCAGATCTCTTTTTGCCCGAAGATTTTTACCTCAGCCCAATAATAAATTTTCTTGGTAATCCTGTAATAGCGATGCTTATCGCTGTATTGGTTGCGATATATACTCTGGGATTAGCCCGGGGTAAAAAAATGCCTGAAATCATGGGTTCTGTTAGCAGTGCAATTTCAGGTATTACATTGGTTTTGCTTATTATTGCGGGTGCAGGTGCTTTGAAACAAGTGTTGGTAGACAGTGGTGTAAGTGATTATATTGCCGATATGCTTAAAGGATCAACAATTTCTCCTTTATTATTGGCATGGTTCATAGCTACAGTCATAAGGGTTTGTGTAGGCTCAGCCACAGTAGCTGGTTTAACGGCTGCAGGAATCGTCTTGCCGATGGTTTCAAACCCCGGTGTAAATGCTGAATTAATGGTTCTGGCAATTGGATCAGGGAGTTTAATGTTATCTCATGTTAATGATGGGGGTTTCTGGTTGTTTAAAGAGTATTTTAACCTGTCAGTTAAGGATACCCTCAGAACATGGACAGTTATGGAAACCACTGTTGGTGTAATGGGACTTATTGGAGTATTAATCTTAAACACATTTATATAAAAAACAAGGATATGAACAATTTACCTTCACAACGAATAGCAACTTTGGGATTAAAATTACCTCCAGCTCCCCCTCCTGCAGGACTTTATAAACCAGTCCTTGTAATAGACAATTTTCTTTATGTATCAGGACAGGGTCCGATGCAATCCGATGGAACACTAATGACAGGCAGGGTTGGAGAAGATCTTAACCTGGGGCAGGCCAAACTTGCCGCCGAACAGGTTGGTTTAACGATGCTGTCTACGATAAAAACACATTTTGGAGATTTGGACCGGATTAAAAGAGTCGTAAAAGTATTAGGGATGGTGAATTCTACCCCTGATTTTGGACAACACCCTTTAGTTATTAATGGCTTTAGCGAGTTGATGGCGGATGTCTTTGGAACTGATCACGGAGTTGGCGTGAGAAGTGCTGTGGGGATGATTCTGCCAGGAAACATCCCGGTTGAAATTGAAGCTATGTTTCAACTGCATTAATCAGATTCAAAATGGCAGGTAAAAATTGGTACGAAATTGATAATCCGGAGGAAATTGTTTCTCCCTCTTTAATGGTATATCCCGATAGAATTCAAAAAAACATTGCATTGATGATTTCAATGATCGGGGATGTCACCAGACTACGTCCGCATATAAAAACTCATAAAACCGCCGAGATTATTGAGATGCAAATGCAACATGGTATTCAAAAATTTAAATGTGCCACCATTGCAGAAGCGGAACTCTTAGCACAATGTGGAGCCAAAGACATTCTATTGGCAATGCAACCTGTTGGCGCTAATCTGATCAGGTTTTTTAAACTGATTACCACATATCCTAATTCTCAATTTTCAACTATTGCTGATAATAAATATACTATTGATCTTATATCAAAAATGGCTGCCTCTAAGAATATAATTGTGTCATTATTTCTGGACCTCAACACCGGCATGAACAGAACAGGTATAGAGCCCGATGACATCGCAGTTGAATTATTTACCCGAATTGCAAAAGATCCAAATTTGAATGCTTACGGACTTCATGCCTATGATGGTCATATAAGGGATACAGATATTGACTTGAGAAAGAAAGCTTGTGATTCAGCCTTTCAATTAGTTACAAATCTAAAAGGTAAAATCGAAGCTTCAGGCTTGGAAGTGAAAACATTAGTTGCAGGAGGATCTCCTACATTTCCAATCCATGCTAAAAGAGAAAATGTAGAGACCAGTCCGGGAACAACTCTGCTTTGGGATGAAAGATATGGAACTTCTTTTCGTGATATGCCATTTTTGCCATCAGCAGTATTGCTTACCAGAATTATCAGCAAGCCAAAAGAAGGGATTGTCTGTTTGGATCTGGGACATAAAGCCATAGCACCCGAAATGGGTTTTCCAAGGGTTAAAATCTTTGGCCTTGAAGATGCGGAGCAAATAGGACAAAGTGAAGAACATTTAGTACTTCACTATACCAAAAGTGATATCTTACAAATAGGGGATGTCTTTTATGCAATTCCCA
>CBDUGN010000119.1:0-10960 GCA_965366915.1 uncultured Eudoraea sp.
ATATTAGAATTCACAGCCATATTTCGTGCCATGGACAAGGTAAGTGCAGTTTTACCCATACCCGGCCGTGCAGCAATAATAACCAAATCACTTGGTTGCCATCCGGAAGTAAGCCTGTCTACCTTGTCAAAACCAGAAGGAATACCACTTAATCCATCTTTATTAGATATTTCCTCGATTTTCTTTTTGGCCTGAATCACAAGGTTTTGAGCAGTTTCAGCAGAACGCTTTAAATTTCCCTGAGTAACTTCATATAATTTAGCCTCAGCATTGTCCAGGAGATCAAAAACATCTGTAGAATCAGTATACGCATCTTCAATAATTTCACTCGAAATTTTAATCAGACTTCGTTGAATATATTTTTGAAGAATAATCCTTGCATGGAACTCAATATGTGCCGAAGAAGCTACTTTTTGAGTTAATTTTATTAAATAAAAATCTCCCCCTACGGACTCAAGCCTCTCATCCTTGCGTAGTTGGCTCGAAACGGTTAATAAATCTACCGGTTCCGAACTTTCGAACAGTTTAAAGATAGCTTCATAGATATAACGATGTGCATCTTTATAAAACGCGTCCGGATGCAAAATGTCAATTACCTCATCCACGCCTTTCTTATCAATCATCATTGCGCCAAGCACAACTTCCTCTAAATCAACAGCTTGAGGAGGTATTTTACCCTTCTCCAGGTTGATGATAGCCGACTTACCTATTTTATGACCAATAATTGGACTGGGTTTTTCCATGTGTGTAAAAATATACAATTAACCTTTAGTTAACTTTAAATTGAGCTTCAACGATATCAACTGGTAATTAACAATTAGGGTGTTCATAAGTTACGAAATTGTGTTGATAACCAAAAAAATCCGAAGAATCAATTCTCCGGATTTCCTTCATCCTGATAAAAACGTGGATTAACCGTTGAACACACCCATATTTGCGTATTTATCCATTCGGGCTGTAACTAATTCTTTTGGTGATAACTTTTTAAGTTCCTCATAATTCTTGGAAATTTTATTTTTCACAATTTCAAAAGTCTTTTCCCGATTACTATGAGCACCTCCTGATGGTTCACGAACAATCTCATCAATTAGTTTCAATTTTTTCATGTCAGTTGCAGTAAGTTTTAAGGCCTCGGCAGCAATTTCCTTGTACTCCCAACTTCTCCATAAAATTGAGGAACAGGATTCTGGCGAGATAACAGAATACCAGGTATTTTCTAGCATCAATACTTTGTCGCCTACTCCTATTCCCAAAGCCCCACCGGACGCACCTTCTCCTATTATCACTACAATAATTGGCACTTTAAGACGGGTCATTTCGAGTATATTTCTGGCAATAGCTTCACCTTGTCCCCGCTCTTCTGCTTCAATACCGGGATATGCCCCGGGAGTATCAATTAAACAAACAACAGGGATCCCGAATTTTTCTGCAGATCTCATTAGTCTGAGCGCTTTCCTATATCCTTCAGGATTAGCCATGCCAAAATTCCTGTATTGTCTGGTCTTTGTATTATAGCCTTTCTGTTGACCAATAAACATATAACTCTGGTCTCCAATTTTACCCAGACCGCCAATCATGGCCTTGTCATCTTTTACATTCCTATCGCCATGCAGTTCTAAAAAAGTTTCTCCACAAATGGCCCTGATATAATCTAAAGTATAAGGTCTGTTGGGGTGTCTTGAAAGTTGTACACGCTGCCAGGCAGTTAGGTTTTTATAGATATCTTTTCGTGTATCTTCTAATTTTTTTTCAATTTGTCTGCAGGTCTCTGTTACATCAACTTCGCTCTCCTCCCCAATAATCTGGCATTTCTCTAATTGCTCCACCAATTCCTTAATAGGAAGTTCAAATTCCAAATATTCCATTAAAAAAGATTTTTGCCACTATAAAAGCGGGCATTAGTTAGATTGTCTGAACAAATATAAAATTTTATAACGTCTTACACATTAAATTAATAAACACTTCAGGAAACCACAACCCTTAATTAAGTTCCATTACCTGACTTTCTTCCGGTCTTTAATATCCCATTTGCAATAATAGTGACAACTATAATAATAGCTCCGATATAAAAAAGCGGACTCATCTTTTCGCTTTCACCAAAGATTAAAAGCGCCAATAGAATGCCATAAACGGGTTCCAAATTTATCGTTAGCATAACCGTATACGGACTTATAAATCTCATCACTTTTATTGCGGCGATAAAAGCATAGGCCGTGCAGACAGATGCCAGGACAAAAATAAAAAACCAGTCATTTAATGGTAGTATAAAAAATGTTCTGTTAAAGGATCCATCCATTATCAAATAAAAAGTAATTATAAACGCCCCACTCATTAGTTCGTAAAAAGCAATAGTAGATGGCTTATGTGTTTTAATTAATTGTCCATTAATTAAGGTAAATATAGCTCCCAGAAGTGCAGAAATAAGAGCCAGACTCATACCCAGGCTATAAGAAGTGTTTACATTAAAAATTAGGTATAGGCCAAAAACAACCATGAGCCCAAACACAACTTCATACCAAATCATTTTTCTGCCATACCAAATTGGCTCAAGAAATGCCGTGAATAATGCGCCCGTAGACATGGTTACCAATGCAATAGAAACGTTAGATACTTTAATGGCTTTAAAAAATGTTACCCAGTGTAAGGCAATGATTACGCCTGCCATCAACATAATTATTAAAGTTTTCGAACTGACTCTAATGGAATGACGCTTGATTAAAATAAAAACAGCAACCAGAGAAGAGGCGATGATCATTCGATACCAAACCAGGGGAATGGCATCAATTGAAATTAACTTTCCAAGCACTGCGGTAAAACCCCAGATTAAAACGATCAGGTGAAGGTGTAGGTAGTTTTTTAGCCTATCGTTTGGCATTTTTAAGCAAATAAAACCCTAAAATACCAAATAACACATTCGGTATTATTACTGCCAATAAAGGCGAGAAACCCGATTGCTGTGCCAGTGTGCCAAATACTTTGTCAAAAAATATAAAAATAAAGGCCACTCCAATTCCAAAGGCAAGGTTCACCCCCATTCCACCGCGACGCTTCACCGAAGAAACGGCCACCCCAATAACAGTAAGAATAAATGCAGTAATTGGCAGTGCCCACCGTCTGTATTTTACTAAAATGTAGGTGTTTATATTTGAAGCTCCCTTTTTTCTCTGAACCTCAATAAATTTATCGAGTTCAAATAAATTTTTAGTCTCTGCTACGTAGGAAACCGGAGTTAAGTCTTCTATATTGAATACAAATAAAGTATCGAGTCTTCTTTTTTTCTCAACTACCTCAGTATTGGCCCTTATCGTTCGCTTGGTATATGAGGTTAATCTATAGAGGCTATCCTTTGGCACCCAACGTATATTACTGGATGTTATCTTGTAATCCAGTTCATTATTATCATTAAAATGTTCAAATGTAAAGTTATAACCTATCCTCCTTGCAGGATCAAAGCTACTGACATAAATAAAATCATTCTCATTCAGTTGATTGAATATATTACTGGTAACCCGGTCTTTATTTCCCCTTTTTAAATACTCAAACACAAACTCATTGTACTTTTTACTGGCATTAGGCACAATGAACATTCCCATAAAAAACATTAACACTGCAATAATACTTGCGCCAATCCAGTAAGGTCTTAAAAAGCGACTATATGAAACACCCGAACTTAAAATGGCCACAATTTCTGTATTATTGGCCAATTTTGAAGTAAAGAAAATAATAGACAGAAACAAAAAGATAGGAAACAAGAGACTTCCTATGTAAATCGTAAAATTAAGATAGTAGATAAGAATTTCATTCAGGGGAGCTTCATTGTCTATCATCTTACCTATCTGCTCTGCAAGGTTTAGCATTATCCCAATGGGCACAAATAGCAATAACATGGTTCCAAAAGTGGCCAGATATCTTTTTAATATGTATTTGTCTATAATTGTCATGCTTATAGCCTCTTATCCATTTGCTGCACCATCATATTTTTCCAATTTGAAAAAGTCCCTGCGAAAATATGATTTCTTGCCTCCCTTACTAATCTCATATAAAAACCAAGGTTGTGAATCGTGGCTATTTGTTTGCCTAAATATTCATTTGCCGCAAATAAATGACGTAAATAGGCTTTCGTATATTCTTTATCAACAAAGGTAGTACCCTCTTCATCAATCACTGAAAAATCATTCTCCCATTTTTTGTTTTTAATGTTAATAGTCCCATGAGCGGTAAACAGCATTCCGTTCCTTGCATTTCTGGTGGGCATCACACAATCAAACATATCTATACCTAACGCAATGTTTTCTAAAATATTAATTGGCGTTCCTACACCCATAAGGTAACGAGGTTTATCCTTAGGCAAAATGTTACATACAACTTCTGTCATAGCATACATTTCCTCTGCAGGTTCGCCAACAGAAAGTCCCCCAATGGCATTCCCCTCTGCCCCGGCATTTGCTATATACTCCGCAGACTGAATACGCAGATCCTTATAAGTAGATCCCTGAACAATTGGAAAAAACGACTGAGAATAACCATACTTATAAGGCAGCTGATCTAAATGTTTTATGCATCGGTCTAACCATCGGTGGGTCATCTTCATTGATTGCTTTGCATAGTTATATTCACAAGGATAGGGTGTACACTCGTCAAAGGCCATAATGATATCTGCACCAATTGCCCTTTGGATTTCCATAACATTTTCAGGAGTAAACATATGTAAAGAACCATCAATATGGGATTTAAACTTTACACCTTCTTCTTTTATTTTCCTGGTGGCTGACAGGGAATATACCTGATAACCCCCACTGTCCGTGAGGATACTTCTATCCCAACCCATAAACTTGTGAAGCCCGCCTGCCTGTTCTAAAATTGAAATTTTTGGCCTTAAGAATAAATGGTAGGTATTCCCCAGAATAATATCCGGGTTAATTTCATCCCGAAGTTCTCGCTGATGCACCCCTTTTACTGATGCCGCTGTTCCTACAGGCATAAATATTGGCGTCTTAATTACACCATGGTCCGTTATTATTTCTCCTGCACGGGCCTGTGTTCCGGAATCTGTATGTTCTAATTTAAACTTCAAAGCGAGAATTCAATGGCAAATATACTCATCTGACCTGCATAAAATACTTAAGAAAAAAATAAAGTTCTGTCAAGGTTTCAAACGTTAATAAAATATAATAACTACACTTGTAAAGGCAAACTATTGCCGTTACATTTGACGCTGATAAAACCAATATAAAATGTCAGAAATAAAGGAATTAGAAGTCCTCGTTTCGCAAGTCCGACGAGACATTGTGCGCATGGTGCATAAAGTAAATTCGGGCCACCCGGGAGGTTCTCTGGGATGTACGGAATTTATGGTAGCATTGTATAATGAGATCATGGACTTAAAAGAAGGTTTTGATATGGATGGAATTGATGAAGATCTGTTCTTTTTATCCAACGGCCACATTTCCCCTCTTTTTTATAGCGTCCTGGCCAGGCGTGGTTACTTCCCTGTTGAAGAATTACAAACATTTAGGTTATTGAATTCCCGGCTACAAGGTCATCCTGCTACTCATGAAGGACTGCCCGGAATACGTATTGCCTCCGGTTCTTTAGGCCAGGGAATGTCCGTTGCAATAGGAGCAGCATTGGCAAAAAAGTTAAACAAGGATAATCACATGATATATAGTCTTCATGGAGACGGTGAACTGCAGGAAGGCCAGAATTGGGAAGCTATAATGTACGCCGCAGCCAATAACGTTGATAATCTGATAGCCACTATAGATCATAACGGACAGCAAATTGATGGTCCCACATCTGATGTTTTACCGATGGGTGATTTAAAGAAAAAGTTTGAAGCTTTTGGTTGGGATACACTGGAAATTAAAAATGGGAATAATCTGGAGGAAGTTATACAGGGACTGAAGGCAGCAAAGAAGAGAACCGGTAAAGGCAAACCGGTTTGTGTAATCATGGATACTGTAATGGGGCATGGGGTAGATTTTATGATGCATACGCATGCATGGCATGGCAAAGCACCCAATGATGAACAATTAGAAGTAGCATTAAGTCAGAATCCGGAAACCCTCGGGGACTATTGATTCTCAAAAAAAATATATTTAATGAAAAAATATACAGATCAAGGAAAGAAAGATACAAGAAGTGGTTACGGAGCCGGTATGACAGTGCTTGGACGCACAAACCCGAAGGTGGTGGCCTTGTGTGCAGATTTGGTAGGTTCGCTTAAAATTCAGGAATTTATAAATGAAAATCCTGAACGCTTTTTCCAGGTCGGAATCGCTGAAGCCAATATGATGGGTATTGCAGCCGGACTTACCATCGGAGGGTATATTCCATTTACAGGAACTTTTGCCAACTTTTCTACAGGTAGGGTTTACGATCAGATCAGGCAGTCCATAGCTTATTCCCATAAGAATGTAAAAATATGTGCTTCACATGCAGGCATTACGCTTGGCGAAGACGGAGCAACACACCAAATCCTGGAAGATATTGGCCTTATGAAAATGCTACCGGGTATGACGGTCATAAATCCTTGCGATTTCAATCAAACAAAAGCCGCTACCATAGCAATTGCAGAACATGAGGGACCGGTATATTTGAGGTTTGGAAGGCCTGCGGTAGCTAACTTTACGCCTGCAGATCAAAATTTTGAGATTGGAAAAGCCCTGCTTTTAAATGAAGGTACAGATGTTACTATAGTGGCCACAGGACATTTAGTCTGGCAATCATTAATTGCTGCTGAAAATTTGGAAAGTCAGGGAATATCAGCAGAGGTAATTAATATACATACCATTAAGCCATTAGATGAGGAAGCTATAATTAAATCTGTAAAAAAGACCGGTGCTATAGTATCGGCAGAAGAGCATAATTATCTGGGCGGACTTGGAGAAAGCGTAGCCAGAACGTTAACTACTCGTTATCCCGTGCCACAGGAGTTTGTTGCCACAAAAGACACCTTTGGTGAAAGTGGGACAC
This sequence comes from uncultured Eudoraea sp., assembly GCA_965366915.1. Taxonomy (GTDB): domain Bacteria; phylum Bacteroidota; class Bacteroidia; order Flavobacteriales; family Flavobacteriaceae; genus Eudoraea. The sequence goes on from CBDUGN010000119.1 coordinate 6,976, forward strand.
CCGATCAGTTAATGGAAAAATACGGTTTGAATAATAAAGCTATAGAAAAAGCCGTTTTAGGGGTGTTAAAAAGAAAGGCTTAAAAAATTGTGTTTCCTTTTTTGGATACCGCAAAGCCAATAAAACGAAAACATTATGAAAAAGACACTTGTAATTACCCTATTATTTTTAGGTTGTTTATCAACTTTTGCTCAAAAAAAATCAGGTTTTGGAATTAAAGCCGGACTAAACTACAGTTCTAACGGAGATTATCTTGAAGCCGTTGGGGAAGCACTTCAAAATCCTGATGCAAATGTTGGTTACCATATTGGCTTGTACGGAAAATTAGGAGATAAATTCTATCTGAGACCAGAGGTAGTTTATACCCATACAAAGTCGGGTTATTCCGACGGTGACCTTAAAATAGACAAATTAGATATTCCAATATTGGGAGGTTGGAGAATAATTGGCCCTTTAAACATCTTTATGGGTCCGTCTTTTCAATATATTTTTAATTCAAAATTTAGCGATATCTCCATAGAGGATATTGAAAATGACTTTACAGTGGGCCTGAATATTGGCGCAGGAGTCAACCTGGGTAAAATTGGATTGGAAATACGTTATGAACGAGGCTTCGGTGAAAACATAGCCACTTTTATTAATTCCAATATTACATCTTTGCCCGAAAGTAGAATAGATACCAGGGCAGACCAGGTTATCTTTAGCTTATCTTACAAATTCTAGCTAGTTGAATGACATAATAAAAAAGCCCGCATAGATGCGGGCTTTTTAGTTAATACAATTCTTTCAATTAACTATCCGTATCCAGATAATCAGGGGTTCCATCTCCATCGGAATCCGGAAATGTAATATTTCCTTCATTGTCTATTACAATTTCATCTCTTGTAAGCGTGCCATCCTGATCGTCATCCCGATCCAGGTGATTTGGCAGGAACCCAAAACCAGAGGATAGTTCAACACTTTCATCAGTATTATCATCAGACAGAATACCATTGTTGTTCAGGTCTTCCATTATGGAGGGAATTCCATCATTATCGTAATCTGTAGCCTCTTCAAACAAACCGGTATTTACCTGAAAAACCAAAATATCATAAAGTGAGATACCACCGCTTAATGGCGGGTTATTATAATACGCCAATCCGGAAGGGAGAAACATCAATCCAATACCACTTCCAGTAATCTCTGAAGTGCCATCAGGATTAGAAATTACCTCGGTACCAACCTTAAAGTTTGAAATGCCTGCAGCATAACCTCTAAGAAAAAATGGCAGATATTGCCAGGTATAGGTAACGTTACTGTCAAAAACGTTCCCGGAAAGCAACTGGCCTTCATATTTCACTAAAGTTGAATCTCCCACAGTAGGACTTCCGCCTATTCCCTCACGAGCTTCAAGATAATATAACGTATGATCAACCACTACATCATCTTCTAAATTAAAAGTTTCAGAGGAAACCGGAATAGTCATTGTAGACACCTGATCCGAAAGCGGAATTTTATCCTGGGTTTCACTGGTTATGGTATCCAAAACTATTTTAAAATTGAAATCCGCGGGCGGGTTTTCAAATTCTTCATAGTTATAATAATGTGTTTTTAAATATTCTTTAATTGTAGCATCATTTTCTGCTTCAACCTCTGCAAGGGGCCTGGGAGGCACAACCTCCACACCATCCAGACTATCATCATTATTACAGGCAGCTAGTATAGACAAGGCCGCAATAAAGAGCAGAACTCCTTTTTCTTTCATAGATCTTCTTTTGAAGCCCGCAAGATACAATTTTCCACTATTTTTGTTTTAGTCGTTAACAAAGATTTTTATTTGTAAATGCGTATAGATAAGTATTTATGGAGTATACGCTACTATAAGACCCGCAATAAGGCCTCAGATGCCTGTAAAAAAGGGCATGTACGTATTAATGGAAAAACAGCTAAACCTTCAAGAGAAGTTTATAAACTGGATGAAATTTTTGTGCGTAAAAATCAAATCAATTATGAACTTAGCGTTCTGGACATACCCACCACACGGGTTAGCGCAAAACTTGTGGATATTTATAGAAAAGACACCACATCTAAGGAAGCATTTCAAAATAAGGAATTATTGCGTTTAAATAAAAATCATTACCGGGAAAAAGGCCTTGGCAGACCAACTAAAAAGGAAAGACGGGACATAGACGATTATCTGGATGAATCTGAATAGAGACTATTGGGAAGAGCGGTATGCTGTGAATAATTTGGGTTGGGATATTGGTTCTGTGTCCACGCCCCTTAAGGAATATATTGATCAACTTGAAGATAAAAACCTTAAAATATTGATTCCCGGCGCCGGTAATGGTTATGAAGCAATTTATCTTTACAGGAGCGGATTTGCTAACGTTTATGTATTGGATCTCGCAAGCCAGCCTTTGGAAAAAATAAAAGCTGAAATTCCTGAAATTCAGGATAACCACCTGATAAATGGCGATTTTTTTGATCTGGATCTAAAGGATTTCGACTTAATACTGGAACAAACTTTTTTTTGCGCCCTAAATCCTAAGTTGCGGGAAAACTATGTACAAAAAATGTTTCAGCTTTTAAAGCCGGGCGGTAAACTTGCCGGACTTTTTTTTGATTTCCCGTTAACTCCCAGTGGTCCTCCGTTTGGAGGTAGTGCAGAAGAATATAGGGCATTATTTGATCCATTTTTCAAGATTAAAGTGCTGGAGCGTGCAAACAACTCCATAGCACCCAGAAAAGGTAAAGAACTGTTTTTTATCTTTGAAAAATAATTAAGTGCCATTATGCAAAATAAAATACTCTCCCACGTTCAGATTCAACATAAAATAAGGAGGATTGCCTATCAGATCTATGAGACCAATGTGTCTGAGAAAACAATTGTACTCGCAGGAATTGTCGGAGGAGGTTTAAATTTTGCAAAAAAATTACAAGCCGTACTGGAAGACATCACAACAGCAGAAATTGTATTATGTAAAGTAATGATGGACAAAAAAAATCCTATTAAAAGTGGGGTCACCATGTCTATTCCTGAAAGTGAATACATAAATAAATCTGTAGTCCTTGTGGATGATGTTTTGAATTCCGGAACTACCCTTATTTATGGCGTACACCATCTTCTGAAAACGCCTCTCAAACAATTAAAAACAGCGGTTCTTGTAAACAGAAACCATAAAAAATATCCAGTAAAAGCTGATTTTAAAGGGATTTCACTATCTACTTCTTTACAGGAACATGTGCAGGTAGAATTTAAGGCAAAAAATGATGCCATTTATTTAGGGGAGTAACGCTAGTATTTCTTCTTTTATATCTTCAGGAAGCTTATTATCCCCAATTATCGTGTAATTGGCACATGAATAAAAACCCCCTCTTTCGAAAAGATGTTTCCCTATAAATTCAGGTAAATCTGCATCCTTCAGATGGGCAATCAACGGCCTGTCTTCCTTCTCTTTATGAAGCCTTAATATTAATGAAGCAATGGATAATTTAAGATAAAAAACCAGCGGCGTTTTTTTAAGAATTGTATCCATATTTATGCCGTAGCAGGGTGTTCCGCCGCCCAGGGCTATTACTAAATTACGATCTTCATCGAGTATCTCATTCAGTAATTCGCTCTCTTTTTTCCTAAAATACAGTTCGCCTTTGGTTTCAAATATGCGTGCAATCTTCTCGTTTAACCTTGATTCAATATAATCATCAAGATCTATGAATTCAACATTTATTTCCTCTGCTAGCAGCCTGCCCACAGTGGTTTTTCCACTACCCATATATCCTATCAGGACGACCTTCATTTTAATTATTTTGGTAAAAATGTATTAATTATAAAGGAATTCAAAGAAAACTTAAATTAATCTTTAAATGAACTTGAAAAATTAATTAATGATAGTATATTTGCACCCGCCAATGCCGTTTTCGTGAAATGCATTGGAAGAATAATGAAATCTTTGACCTGGTAGCTCAGTTGGTAGAGCATCTCCCTTTTAAGGAGAGGGTCCTG
>CBDUGN010000120.1:0-10952 GCA_965366915.1 uncultured Eudoraea sp.
AGTCTGGAAATGCAAAACACGATAGCGATAGCTATCTGGTTTCTTAATTGCAGCAGGGGGTGTTATCAGGATCATTTTTTAATAATCCTGTCGCGATCACATCATTCAAGAAACCACGCGCATCGCGTGGTTTTGTATTTCCGGATAGGATGAAAGCGATTAGCTTTTAGAACAGTCTGGAAATGCAAAACACGATAGCGATAGCTATCTGGTTTCTTAATTGCAGCATTGAGCGCAAAGGAAAACCAAATGTAATGAGGTAATCCTGTTAATAAATTAGAGCAAAAAGCCAAACGAAGTTTGAAGCTTTGGAGAAAAACAAAGAACTATCCGTTAGCCCATAGTTTTCTATTTGCCAAGGTGAGCGCAAAGGAAAACCGTCTTTGTCCTACATAGCGTAGCGAAGAAGGAAGGATATGTTATCCTGTTGTGATCGTGATGGCCAGCGAGTAAAATTAATATTGAAGTAAAGCAAAAGCCCAACGCGCCGTTTTTCCAACCGCTATGGCTCGCCCATTGCTTGCACAATGTCGCACTAAAAATGTCCACAGGACATTTTTTTAACGCTTGGTCCCCTGTCACGATAACTTCAGAATTCTAAATTTATTCCAAAAGTTCCAGAATACTTGTGGGGGGATTCGCTTCAATCACGCGCCATTCTTCCTCGGAGATAGAAGAGAGATACTTCATAAGAGTGTCAGAAACGGGGATGGTATTATACCTTTTGGCAATATCTATGATCTGATTGATTTGATTCAGGTAAGTTTCCGTGATATTAGAACCGCTTTGGGTGGATGCGGCTTCCGAATCTATATAGGCAACTCCTTTTTTGATCAAAGGAATATCCATAGTTATACACGCCTGAAGTAATTCAATCTGATAAGGAAATGTGTAAATTTTAATAGATGGGAGTATTCTTTCCAACGCACTACTTTCAAATGCCTTGAACGCCCTATTGGTATCTGTTATTCGCTGTGCGAGCTGGGGCAGGAAATGTTGCCAAATTTGTATAAACAAATTACCCCGCAGGTTTCGACTTCCTCCAATTAAAGAAACGGAATCTTCTTCACGCCTCGATCCTGCAACAGCTTTTGTTTTTCCACTAACAATATCCTGAACCAATAAACCCAGCTGCATAGGGTGAACCGACAAATCTGCATCATTATCAACAATTATATGGATTCCTTCAGCTGGTGTTTTTAAGGCTTTTTGCATACCAAACAAAGCGGCGCCACCTTTCACACTGCGATTAGAGCCATTTTTATGTGTAATTCCTGCAGGAAGATCAAGATCTTTCTCATCAATGGCCTTAGCTAGGAAAAACACTTTATGGGGAGATCCCATATATTCAGACACTATTTTTTCCGCCATATCTCCTGATCCATCCGGGCATCCATCATCCACAACAAATACCCGCCCTTTGAATAAGGGATTGATACTCTCAAAATATTGAATGCAAGCAATCTTGGTTCGCAAGGAATTCTCACCATGCGGATGCTGTTCTCTCTTCTGCATTCGTCCCGTTTCCTTATATACCGGGTTAATTAGTGTGAGGGTAACCTTCTCATTAAGATTCAGGATTATATTCTCGGATTCGATAAATTTTAGCATAGTACGGAAAGCCAAAGCCTTATTGCTATAAGAGCGGGCTTTCATGTCAAGTGCTTCAAGGGTTTCAGCTTGCCCGGCAACCCATTCTTTTACCTTATTGAAGTAAGCATGAGCCATTTCAGTGCTAGTATCGTATGCTTCGCCAATTACGGGACCCTGTTCTATTATTGATTTCATATCGTGAAATTATTGAAATTTGGGCAACCTATGATGCTAAAATTTCCGAAAGATTAAAAAAATATAGTACTATATGCGTTTATATCTTCCTATGCTGGCCAGACCTATGTCTCTTTTCAGATGGGTCATAAGATCAGTAACACTAACGGCAAGAAGTCCATTACGACAGTATGTGATTTTTTAATTTAAAAAACTAATCCATTTAAATTAATTGGAAACAACTACTTTAAACTGAGAAGTGGATTCTCCATCCCTGATTTTAATAAAATAAACCCCATTGCTGAGGAAAGACAGGTCCAGAGGATTATTACCCTGAAATTGTTTTACAAATTGCCCCGTAACAGTATGAACTGAGATAATACTTCTAGCTGAAGTCCCCGGTAGATTCAGATAACCGGATGTAGGATTGGGATATGCTATTATTTTGTCTGCAAAAGTTATTAATTCCAAATATTCCCCTTCACAGGGCAGACTGGATTTTAAGCTAACCAGATCACCATTATTCACAGGGATACTAAACTGCTTAGTATCAAATGTCCCTTTAACTTCGTTATTTATGGTAAGTACAAAGGGCGGAGTACCTTTATCAATCTCGAAATAGGTTTTAGAGGATAATCCCTGAAATTCTGTCTTTGAAGTAACATCCAGGGGCTGTATTTCCGAAATATTTAAGTCATAACACTGTTCAAATGCCGGCTCATTTTCAACCCTTAAACACATAGTATACATCCCGGGTGCAAGATTTTCAATTACAATTTCCCGATTAAAATAATATTCCTGTCCATTAATTTGGACGACATAATCATAATACTCCTGAGCATCAATAGAAATGGCCCCATCATTCAGATCCAGGCAAGTTTCTCCAATAGTCTTTACAAGAAAATTATCTGGTTTTAAAGTAACACGGCCCTCAAAATATTCCTGTGCTAAACTAAATGCTTCCTTACCAATTTTATCGCCAATTATACGCCCCGGAATGTCATCAATAGGAGGATGAATACCTCCCCAAATGCGCGATAAACTGGTCTGGTCTGAAGCATCCCTGTAAGTAGCCCATTGCAAGGTTAAGTTCTCACTGGGTCCGCTTTCAAAAACTAAAAAATTATTCTGTTCAATATCAAATATTCCCATTCCTCCCGGAAAATAGGGATCACCTGTAAGCAGGGTAAGTACTTCTGCCGCCGCGCGCGAAAAAGTGGAATGGCCGGAAAGATAACCTGCAAAAGGTGGTGTTACAAATGTAGGGCGCTGATAAGGCCACCAACGCGTTCCCAGGATCCAGTCAACTCCGGCGATATCCGTGGTTGCGTTATTAATAAAATCGGGCCCTTTCCAGGCAAATATTTTAATTTTTCCCACATTCTCGTCTCCTATTCCCGCCAGGGGGTCTCCACTTTCAATCAATTCAATTCTCCCGGGAATAAGGGGTAAACCCTGTGGATGATAACCCGGCAGTGAGGCATTGGTGCTTTGACCGTTAGACGCCATGTAGCGGATCGCTGAAATAGGCCGGATATAATCAAAATAACCTTTTATCCCCCAGGCGTTTACAGCAGCATCGTGCATTGCGCCTCCAAGTGCTAAATATGACTTTACATCCCATTCTAAATCACTGACCACTGTGCCTTCGCCCGCAAACTGTTTTACAGTTTCCGGATGATCGCTGACATAATTCAATATGGTAAACCAATGTCCGGGTGGGGTTTCTGAATCCGGGCCATCTGCCCAAAATTCTGCAAGTACACGGGCGTAATCGGCTCTTTTAACCAGTTGTGGTGCATAAGGAGCTTGAGTTGCTGGATTTAAATTATGCCCCGTGCCAATATCGCCTCCTTCCATAAAATCATAAAAAGACTGATATTCCTCAAAGGTTTCCGGGTAAAGCGCAATATCCACATTGCCCAGTGCACCCGGAGAAATATCTATTAGAGTGGAATCGTTAGGATCTAAATGAGAAGACCAGGAGGCTACCAATGCAAAATGCCATTTGTAAGGATCCATAAAACCATTTTCAGAGGAATTACTGATTTCGGGAGGAGCACCCGGATTATTGTAAATATAACTATCAAAACCATTGTTTAAAATCTCCAAATCTGAAGATTTGAGTGCAAACGGAGTAACTTTTCCCCATTCCGGACTTAAAAATTCAGGGACGGCACCTTCTATTAAATTACCACTCTGATCTATAAAACTTTCAAAAGCAAGTGGCTGCCATCTGTTAGGGTTGTTTAATTCAACAACATCGACATAATTTTCCAAAGAAAGCGGACTGTTTACCGGGTTATAGTCCTGGTTTTCATAGCTATTTTCTTCATTAGCTCCGTCCTGATAGCCAAATTCTATCAGTTTTGATGCCAGATAATTTCCTAAGGCCGCGTAGGACCCGGACGAATAATCTAAGTCCTGAAATGTGGGGTCATAGCCCAATTCCGTAAACAATGCGTTAAAATTTTGTAATGCAGAAACTGCCCTTGGGGAATCAGAGAATCTGTGCGAAAGTAGTCGATACAGGGCGTAGCTTAATACTTCATGCCTGGCAGTCTCCAGGTCTTCGGGGGGCAATATGCCATCAAATCCGCAGTAAAAATCTCTAAATGTCTTACCAAGAAATACGGTTTCAGCCGTTTCGTCAAACAAGGCCCAGGCATCATACATGGCCAGTGAACTATGAAAAAGGTTACGGGCATGAACCGTAGGCCGTGCCAGATCCAGGCGTATGGCCTCTAATAATACCTCATTCCATTGGCGGGCAACAGACCAATCCGGATTAGTATTCCCACCTCCATTTCCGCCGCCATTTGGGTTTCCATTGTTTTCAACAGGGCTGGACCCCTCTACAATTGTTATTAATTGGTTGGACGCCACATTTTCAAAACGATCTTTTAATCCGCTGAGCCAGGTAACTTCAACATAATCTACCTCCGTGGCCGCACCGATACCGAAAATTTCTGACAGGCTGTTCTGACTGATAAAACCTTCGCCACACATGGTATACCTGTAGTATCTTTGTTCTCCCACCCCTATTTCAATATATGATCCAATACCCATGCGGTTGCTCTGAGTACCCTGCAGTTTTATTTTTAGCCAGTTATTTTGAGAGGCTGTCCGGTTTGCCCATAAGTCAATAGGCTGATTCTCAATATTCACTACCACAATATCGGGTAAGCCGTCGTTCTGTATATCCCCAATGGCATTTCCATGACTGGTTCTGATATTATTGATAAAGCCCACATTTGCAGGAATTGTATAATTGCCACTGCCATTGTTTTCATAATATGCAGATGGAGGCCTGCCGTCAGACCCATCTAACTGGCTACTTACATATAAATCGAGGTCACCATCATTCTCACTATCTAAAAATATTGCGCCCCAACCATAACCATCATAACGTGTACCATTGTTCTGCGCTATATTGCTAAAAGTGCCATCTCCATTGTTCATTAGAAATGCATTCCCCAGCACACTGCCGGACAAAGACGGCGGGTAAATGTTGGTAACATAAATATCTAACCATCCGTCATTATTGTAATCGTCCACTGTAGTGGACATCCCATCCATAAAAAGATTCATACCAGAGGCATTACTTACATCCTGAAAGGTGCCGTTGCCCCTGTTCCTGTATAAGATATTGGGTAATTCGTCTTTGTCATTGGCGAGAAAAATGTCCTGATACCCATCCCTGTCATAATCAATGAATGCCGCACTTTGGGTTAGATAACCTATTGATGCCAGGCCGGCAGATAGGGTAACATCTGTAAAGGTGCCATTATTTTCATTTCGGTAAAGGAGATTGTAATTTACCCTGTCAGGGTCTCTCACAGAAAGAAATACATCCAGGTCACCATCATTGTCATAATCTCCCCAGGAAACTCCCCAATATTCTGAAGCCTGAGCGGCAATTCCTGAAGCAGAGAGAATATCCGTGAAATTATTACCGCCATCATTCCTATAAAACCAGCATCGCCCCTGATCACTTGTGGCAAAAAAATCATTGTCCCCGTCATTGTCGAAATCCACCCACAAGGCCTGGCGGGCATATATTCCTCCGCTACTAATGGGTAGTTCAATGATTTCAAACTGCCCTCCGGTATTCCTTAGAAATTGAAAATCCCGGTTAGCAGAGGCAGGTATGGTAATATCGTCCCAGCCATCATTATCAAAATCCATAAAAGAGATTCCCGGACCATGAAAAATAGGTATTGATCCATAAAGGACCTCCTCATTTACAAATTCGGTTAAGCTTTCCTCAAAAAAGGACTGGCCATAACCAAGAAAGCACCAAAACTGTATTAAAAGGGGGATTATTAATTTCCTCATCAAGCTCTTTCAAATTCTCTTCAAAGATATAATATTACTAATTACTCCTCAATTTTTCCAATATTCTTTGCTTCTTTCAGAAAGCTCATTACGAGCCGTAAAAACCTTTAAAGGAGTGCTGTTTTTCATAACTTACCATAAGCTGGCCCGTAATAAATTCAAATGTTGGAATATTGCAAAGAACACAATTCTCAGACTTCTTTTATTGCATTTTGGTAAAAATGACTTCTAATAGTGTCATTTATCCTAAAAATGCAGCATTACATCCCCTTCTGAAAAGAATTAGTAATTATAATCGGATTTTATTAATCTCTTGAACTAATACAATCCTCCCCGGGATTTGCCTTTATTTGCGATGTTTATTTTGTATAAATTTCTATCGCAGGTCAAACTATTACATTTAAGAAGAATATTAATTTGACTTACTTCTGATTTCAGTAATTACAGCCTTTTGTTTTAGGAAAGGATGAAAAGCGCTCAGCAACATAGGTGTTGAAATATTTTTTCATTTGTTGTAAAGCGGGATTTTCGTAAATTTATTTATGCAAGAAGCACTTGACCTTTTATTAAGTAAAGGAACTGTAAAGCACTTCAAAAAAAAAGACTTTCTAATTGAAGAAGGACAGGTGTCTAAAAAAGTTTTTTTCGTTAAGCAGGGTGTTGTTCGACACTATTTAGTTACCCATGATGGTAATGAAAAAACAATTAGGCTTTCAAAGGAGCATGACTTTTTTTATAGTTCCATAGTAAGTTATTTTACGAATGAACCAAGCTATATATTTTGCCAGTGTTTGACCAAGGCTGAACTTTTTTATTGGAATTCTGATGAAATTGAACAATTGTTTATTGACGAACCAAAATTAGGGGACTTAAGGAATAAACTACTAATGAATTTTATTTTGGAAAAACATAAAAAAGAGATCGCCTTACTTACTCAAAGTGCGGAAGCAAGGTATAAAGAGTTCTTTGATGCAAACATGGGATTATTTAACAGAATCCCACATCATATCATTGCCTCTTATTTAGATATAGCCCCAGAAACCCTTTCCAGATTACGAGCAAAGAAATCTTGATTTAGATCAATGGTTTTGGCGTACCCTTTGAAGTACTTTTACATAATCAATCAAAAAACAAAAGTATTATGAAGCGTATTATTTTTTCAATCTGTATTTTACTATTTAGTATAACAGCATGTACTAAAGATGCTATTGTAGGTTCTGGAACACCAATTTCAGAATTTAGAAATGTTGCTGATTTCACTAAAGTTAGTAGTGAGGGTGTTTTCGAAGTTACTATTACTCAAGGTGATTTTCAATCTGTTGAGATTATAGCAGATGACAATTTAATCCACCGGGTAAAAACCGAAGTGGTAGATAATGAGCTTAGACTGTATTTAGATGATCGCAACTATAAAAATATAAGTTTAAAAGCCAATATTACTACTGAAAGAATCAATGGAATTAAAAATACTGGTGTGGGTAACATTATGATATCAAATGTTGACGAAAGCGGGAACTTTAATGTATACAATTCAGGAACCGGAAATATTAATATTGAAGGAAGTGCGGAAAGTTTGACACTTGAGAATGAAGGAACCGGAAAGTTTAAAGGATTTCAATTCGTTGTGTCAAATTGTAATGCAGAAATAATTGGTAGCGGCGATTGTGAAGTTAACCCCACAAATACATTAAATGTAGCTATTAAAGGTAGTGGAGATGTTTTTTACAAAGGATCACCGGTTATAGAAGTCAAAATTTCAGGTTCAGGTAAAGTTATTAATGCAAACTAAAATAAGTACCTGTAGATCTATTTGGATGTAAAGGACTATCCCATAAAAGTGTAAATAGAAAATAGCGAGGGCATAACCTCGCTATTTTTTTGTTTAATTTTAAATACTTAGTCGTCAAGGAAAAAGAAGAATTGTTTAAAGATGAATTTTTAAAGCAGTCTAAGACCGGGTAAAGACTATCCCTTTTTCGTAAAGGGCTAAATTTGACAAATTGATTATTGCGATAGGCTATTCGAATTTCAATTACATTAAACCGAGATGAAACTTTCAAACAACCAAAAAAGAAAATTCAGGACCGTCCTTTGGATTACTTTGGCATGGACACTTATATCCATGATTCAGTTGTTATATGAAGTTGCCATCTTAAACGAATACGGATTTGAATACCGATGGAGTACATCCGGTAATTTTATGACATATTTCTTAATCAATTCTTTGGCATTTGTTCTCAATGGATTTATCGGTGGGTTGGTCGTTGTCTTTTTTTTACAAAGTTGGATTAGAAATCGGTCCTATTCTCGTGGCCTTTTATATGGCATGGTAATCTATGTAGTCCTTTTCTTTTTGATGACATTTCTTCAAAACTATTTTGTCATCGACTCCATGTGGGATGGAAAGAAATCATTCTCTATAGCTTATGTTAATGGGCTGAAAGACTATTTTTTTTCCTATGAATTTATTCGGTTGTTTCCCTTCTGGCTTTTGGTTCTCATCGGCACTTTGATAACCCTTTTTGTAAATGACAAATACGGCCCGGGAGTATTTAGGAAATTCCTCTCGGGTAGATACTTTGAACCAAAAAGTGAAGAGCGAATCTTTATGTTTCTCGATTTAAAGGGTTCTACCCAGATCGCAGAAAAATTAGGAGAGCTAAAATATTTTCGTTTTTTACAGCAAATCTTTAAAGATATTACCCCCATACTATTGGCGACCAAAGCAGAAGTGTATCAGTATGTAGGGGACGAAGTTGTTTTAAGTTGGAACTTAAAGAATGGCACAAAAGATTTGAATTGTGTCAGATGTTTTAAGAATATTCAGAAACTGCTAAAAGAATCGGAGCAGGTTTATAAGCACAAATATGAAGCAATACCATTTTTTAAGGCGGGTCTTCATGTAGGCAGAGCTACTGTTGGAGAGATTGGGGTCATAAAAAGGGACATAGTCTATTCTGGTGATGTGCTCAACACAACGGCACGAATACAAAGTAAATGCAATGAGCTAGGGGTGCCTTTACTTATTTCTGAAAACCTTATCGGCTATTTGCCAAAGAATAAATTACACCTCACTTCCCTGGGAAAGATAGAGCTTCGGGGGAAATCGGAAACCCTGTCCCTTTATTCTATCCCCTGAATGTACTGAATGGCTGCTTTTATCGTTAAAAAAGTCTTTAGCTGGAAGGGATACTTATAATTTCATGTGGGAGTAATCTTGGCCATAGTCTGCCTAATAATACCTTTGCCTTACGCTTAAATGCGAGGTTGATGCATGATTCGAACGTCCAGGGTGTGGTTCCTGAAAATCCGAAGATTTTTATAAGTGTATAAAAATGCAAATAACATAATATTCACCAGCCATTTTTTGCTTATCACCAGTTATGAATCATAATTATGCAGATAATCCTAAAAATGCAGCATTACATCCGCTTCTGAAAAGAATAAATAATTATACCCGAATTTTATTAATATCTTGGACCTATTCAATCCTCCCCGGATTTTGCCTGTATTTGTCATCGTAATATGATAATGAAATTTAATCGTATCTTAGACCTACCGCTAAGCTATTTTTAAAATTACTCAAGCGCAATTCCTGTTAGCTTTTAGTAGAAAATAATTTCTAATAAAAGTTCGGGAATAGTGGATTACGTGGTATGGCAAGGTGTAATCCACTGGCAGTTAAAGCCTGTAAAATAGAATTAGACTTGCCTTAATGTATATTTCCCCCAAATAAATAGGATGTTTAAGATGTGCATCTTGTTATGCAATAACCAAAACCAATTTGCTAAATGAAGCACTTTTACACAAAAATTATGGCACATATTATTTGGACACCATTTAGGCAAACCTCCTTGCTTAAAAATACAGGTCTATTTTTAATGCTGTTTTGTTTAGCATTGCCAATGGCAGGGCAAAAAGGAAAAGGAGGTCCTAAAGGAAATAACAAAGAAATTACACTCTTTACCTGTGCCGAGGAAATTGAAAATGGTCTGTACCGGGCATATTTTGGATACACAAATCCCAATGACGATGCCATTACTATCCCTGAAGAGGATAGTTATATTTTTTTAAGTAATAAAATAGATGATGACGAATATCAGGGTGTACAAAAGTTTAATGTAAACAACACCTTTGAGCCTGGCACTGTAGAAAGGGCTTTTTCCGTAGTATTCAATGGCAAAGGGCATGCCAAATGGACCCTGGTTCAGAACGGGAATACAGAAACTAAGATACGAGCTGCTTCAGATTCTCCCGTATGTCAGGATCCCGGAACTATTTTTCCAGTTTTCGGCGGTGTTGGGAAGGTATTCACACCTATAGGGTCCGAGTTAACAGCATTGGGCACGGGCACTGCTGGAGATTTACCATCGGAATTAATATTCCAGCTGAATACAAATGAAGAGGTACTTATAGAAATCGTACCGACAAATGGTAAGATGCAGGATGTGCTGGATCTACTTCAGCTTGCCTCACCCTCGGGCTTTGGCAGATCCTTGTCACACTTTATCGTAGCCCCGACTATTATCGCCGAAAAATATGCTACAATAGACGTATACTTCCCAATCAGTAGATTACTGGAATTGAATGCCTATGGCGATGGTACTATTGCTACGATAATCAATTTTGCAAGACCTTTATACCTCCCAAATTTAAGTGCTGGTACCGTTACCAGCCAGGGTGATGCGGCCATGTTGACAAATGATGTGCGTGAATCTTTTAGTACCGGCAGGGAGCAAGATGGGAGCCGCATACCGCTAGATGGTCGTGGAGTAAAAATAGGGGTCATCTCAGATAGTTATGACAAAGTCAATCCAGGCGAAGCGGCTTTGGATGTGGATCAAAGT
>CBDUGN010000121.1:0-10716 GCA_965366915.1 uncultured Eudoraea sp.
TGGAAATTACTATTCCTGAAGAAGTATTTGGTATTAAAAAGTGGGAGGGGACTGTAGTACGTAACTATAATGTAGCTTCTTTCATTAAGGAATTTGTAGTGGAAATACCCGATGATATGGGATATAAAGCGGGAGGATATATTCAAATTGAGATCCCGCCCTGTGAAATAAAGTACTCAGATATAGATATAACTGCGCACCCTGAAGAACATGAGACACCTGATAAGTTTCAAAATGAGTGGGATAAATTTAACCTTTGGCCTTTGACAATGAAAAACACCGAGGTGGTTGAGCGGGCATATTCAATGGCTTCTTACCCAGCGGAAGGCCGGGAAATAATGCTGAATGTTCGGATTGCCACCCCACCATGGGACAGGTCTAAGAACGGTTGGATGAATGTAAATCCTGGTGTTGCATCCTCTTATATATTTGCACAAAAACCAGGGGATAAAGTAACAATTTCCGGACCCTATGGAGAGTTCTTTATCAATGAATCAGACTCTGAGATGTTATATGTTGGAGGTGGCGCAGGGATGGCTCCAATGAGATCACATTTATACCATTTATTTAAAACTTTAAAAACCAATCGTAAGGTTACTTACTGGTATGGAGGCCGTTCAAAAAGGGAATTGTTCTATATTGAACATTTTAAGGAATTGGAAAAAGAATTCCCGAATTTTAAATTTTACATGGCACTCTCGGAACCTTTAGAGGAGGATAACTGGAAAGTTAAGGAGAGTCTGGATGCCCCGGGTGATGGATTTGTTGGATTTATTCACAATTGTGTTATTGATAATTACTTGAATGATCACGAATCCCCCGAAGATATTGAACTCTATTTTTGCGGGCCGCCCCTAATGAACAAAGCGGTTCAAAAAATGGGAGAAGATTTTGGTATTCCGGATGAGCATATACGTTTTGATGACTTTGGAGGCTAAAATATTTTAAAGAATATAACTTAAAACCGATATTGATCAATATCGGTTTTTTTGATAAATAGGTTATAAGATGAAAGCGCTAACGGATCAAGAATTACACAATCTTGCTATGAATATTGTAGGGAGGCAGCTTGAATCTGAAGGTTATGAATTTATGGGTGTTAACAGCAAACCAAAGAAAAACCCTCAGTTCGTTTGTCTTAAAGAAAAACAACTCCATTTTATAGTTGTGCGAAATGTTACATATCCAAATGATGTTAAATCGTATGACAAGAATCTGATGATGAAAGTTAAACAACAGGCCTCCAAATTTGAAGCGAAGACCTATTATGCCGGAGTTGGCTTGTCTAACGCGATTGATCAAAACCTACCCGTTTATTTAAATGAATCTTACATAGTCGATTATGATGGACTTATTGAAGTTTAGTATCAGGTTTCTATTTTTCACTTTCTTCATCGTCACTATTGTTTCATGCAGGCTGGGGCCTGATGCCTATATAAAAAATGTAAGCTTTGGCGGAGCTTTGGGAACATCATATAACATTACTTATTTAACTGAAAAGGAACTTGATTTGAAGAGCGAAATAGATTCTGTATTTGAAGCTATAAATCATTCAATGTCAACATATATTCCAGATTCAGATATTTCCAAAATCAATAAGGGAGACACAACGGTACGGATAGATCAAATGTTTCGTGAAGTATTTCAACTTTCACAGGAAGTTTATTCCAATACTAATGGATATTTTGATCCTACCGTAGGTGCTCTGGTTAATGCATGGGGCTTTGGACCGGGAGATATTGTGCAGATGGATAGCTCAAAAGTGGACAGTATTCTACAATTCGTAGGCCTGGATAAAGTCCGATTGAATTCAGATGGGACCATTACTAAGAGTGATCCAAGAATATTTATGGACTTCAATGCAATTGCTAAGGGATATGCAATAGACCGTTTGGCAGTACTTTTAGATCAAAAGGATATTGAAAATTATTTAATTGAAGTTGGTGGCGAGATCATTTCTAAAGGAGAAAATAAAATTAAAAACAAGTCCTGGATAGTTGGTATTGATGATCCGCAGATTGAGGAGGGCAGAAGATTAAAACTCACGCTTAAACTTGCAGATAAGGCTATGGCATCATCCGGTAATTACCGAAAGTTCAGGGTAGATTCAATAACCGGTCAAAAGTATGTTCATACAATCGATCCTAAAACAGGATACACGAGAAATTCGGATATTCTAGCGGTTAGTGTAATTGCAAATGATTGTGCCAGAGCTGATGCATATGCCACTGCAATGATGGCTATGGAATTATCCGTATCCAAAAGATTGCTGAACTTAGATGAACAGCTTGATGCATATATTATTTATCTGGAAAAGGATGGGGAGGTTGCAGAATTTATGACACCTGGATTTAGAAAGTTAGTGGCGCGTTAATCATTTCGTTACCAACGGAATTAATTCTCCTTTTGCTAATCTATATTTTTCAATTTCAGAATCTGTCATCGTTGCCGTATAATCGACGGCTTTTACTGTAAATCCAGCCCCTCTTAATCGGTCAAAATAATCACGTCCATAAACCCTAACGTGATCATATTGTCCAAAAATTTTAGCCCTTTCTTTCTTATCAGTAATAGAATTATCTTCAAAGGTAACCTCTCTTGTTAAATCCTGGGGTATTTGGAAAATACCCCAACCAGAGGGTTTGAGAACACGATAGAGCTCACTTAGTGCTTTGCTGTCTTCAGGAATATGTTCCAGTACATGATTGCATAGAATCACATCAAATGAGTTATCCTTAAAGGGAAGTGCACAAATATCGGCTTTGACATCAGCAAGCGGAGAGTTCAAATCTGTTGTAGTATAGTCAAGATGTTCTAATTTTTTAAACCTTCTATAGAAAGCTTGTTCTGGTGCGAAGTGCAAGACCTTGTGAGGTGCCTTAAAAAAATTGGTTTCATGCTTGAGGTATAACCACAAAAGCCGGTGTCTTTCAAGAGACAGGGTAGAGGGGGATAGAACATTTTCCCTGGGGTTTTCATATCCATAAGGAAGGAAACTTTTGAATTGTTTCCCATCAATTGGATCTGTGTACTTATCTCCTTTTAGTGTCAATGAGAGGATTGGTCTCGCCAGGTAACTCAGTTGAATTAATAATGGCCTGGGAATTTTATTGAGGAAATATTTGAATAGTTTTTTCAAAATCCTTTAGCTGCTTAGAGTTGTATTTTTTTAACCCTAAATTCATCTTCTTCATTGCTTGTTATACCAAGGGCGTCATAAATATATTTAAAGGTTGAAAGTAATTCCGGTTTCCCATTTATAAGGGCTACATTATGTTCAAAATGGGCACTCGGTTTTCCATCGGCGGCGAGGATAGTCCAACCATCACGAAGTTGTTTTATGCGTCTGGTGCCCATATTAATCATAGGTTCAATGGCTACTACCATCCCATCAACAAATTTCTTTCCTCTTCCGCGCTTGCCATAATTAGGCATCTCAGGTCCTTCATGTAACTTTTTTCCCAGACCATGTCCTACGAGTTCTCGTACTACCCCATATCCATTACTTTCACAGTAATTTTGAATTGCAAAGCCAACATCACCAACACGATTTCCTACCTTAAACTGGCTTATTCCTATATAAAGGGCTTCCTTGGTAACCCTGAGTAGCTTTTTGGTTTCTTCTTCTACAGTTCCGACTTCAAATGTATAGGCATGATCTCCATAAAATCCATTTTTTAAAGCGCCACAATCTACGGAAATGATATCGCCATCCTTCAGTGGTTCTTTATTTGGAATACCATGTACCACCTGCGCATTCGGGCTCAGGTTTAAAGTATTTGGAAAATCATACATTCCCAGAAAGCCCGGTTCGGCACCATGATCACGAATAAATTCTTCTGCTAATTTATCAAGGTAAAGCCCGTGTACCCCGGGCTTAATTTCAGCAGCCAGCATGCCTAAAGTTTTAGAAACTACTAAAGCACTCTCTCTAAGTAATTCAATCTCTTCTAATGTCTTAATCACAACCATGATACAAATTTAGTAGATTAGACCTAGATCAAAGAGTGCCGGGTCATTAATGCCGGCTTAGGTATTCCCATTAATTCAAGAATTGTTGGAGCAATATCTCCAAGCACACCGTCATTTATTTGTTTTATATCCTTATCAACAAGGATTAAGGGTACCGGATTTGTTGTATGTGCTGTATTTGGCGTGCCATCCGGATTAATCATTGTGTCGCAATTGCCATGATCTGCAATTACGATTGTGGAATATCCATTTTTCAATCCTGCATTGATAACGTCTTGTGCACATTCATCAACTGTTTCGCAGGCTTTTATTGCCGCATTCATATCCCCCGTGTGTCCAACCATATCCGGATTTGCGAAGTTAAGGCATACAAAGTCCACTTCGCCTTTATTCAACTCGGGAATTATTGCATCTCTAATTTCATACGCGCTCATTTCAGGTTTCAAGTCATACGTTGCTACTTTTGGTGAGGGACATAATATTCGTTCTTCACCTTCAAAAGGGATTTCTCTTCCTCCGTTAAAGAAAAATGTTACATGAGGATATTTCTCTGTTTCCGCTATCCGTATCTGTTTTTTACCTTTTTGGGCAAGGATTTCACCTAAGGTCTCCTCAATATTATCTTTGTCATAAACGACATGCACGCCAACAAATGAATCGTCATAGTTTGTGAGCGTTACATAGTAAAGATCCAATTTATGCATGTTGTGTTCATGGAAATCTTTTTGACTAAGCACTTGAGTCAGTTCCCTGCCTCTGTCTGTCCTGAAATTGAAAAAGATTACCACATCACCATCTTTAATTTTTGCCAAAGGTTCCCCTGCTTCATTAACCATAGCGATTGGATTAATGAATTCATCAGTGGTGCCTTCACTATAGCTCTTTTGCATGGCTTCAGATATGCTTTTAAAAGCTTCGCCTTTCCCATTAACCAATAGATCATATGCTATTTTAACACGTTCCCATCTTTTATCTCTGTCCATTGCGTAGTATCTCCCAATAACCGAGGCTAATTTGGCATTTTTATCGGAGCAGAAATCTGTCAGATCCTCTAAAAAGGTAATTCCACTTTTTGGATCAACATCTCTTCCATCTGTAAAAGCATGAATAAATGTATTTTTCACACCATAATCCTCGCTGGTCTCAATAAGACCTTTTAGGTGGTCAATATGGCTATGAACACCTCCATTACTTACCAAACCCAAAAAATGAACATCCTTATTATGACTTTTAGCATATTCGAAAGCCTCTTTAAGTTCTTTTTCTTCTTTGAGTGTATTTTCTTCAACGGCAAGATTAATTTTTGCCAAATCCTGATAAACGATTCGTCCGGCCCCTAAATTCATATGACCAACTTCACTATTACCCATTTGTCCTGATGGAAGACCTACATTCATGCCGTCTGTGAGTAGATTTGCGTTGGCGTATTGTTTGTAAAGCGAATCTATAAAAGGTGTATGCGCGTTTTCAATAGCCGAAACTTTCGGGTCTGGAGATTTACCCCATCCATCCAAAATCATTAAGATTACCTTTTTGTTCATGGTCCTTTATTTAAAGAGTAAGCAAAAATACACTGATTTACTGTGGTTTACCAGTATTCTTACGGGCTTTTTTTAAAATTTACGGGAAGATCAAACTATCTTAAATATTCAATTGCAAATAAGGTCTAATTGTTAATATTTAGTTATTTATATGTTAATACTGAAACAATTATGGATAAGTGGCGTCTATAGTAATATAATCAAAATCTATTCATCAATTAAAATCAATTCATCATGAAAAAAACAATCCTGATTGTTGCATCAGCATGTTTACTTGCTGTTTCTGGCGTTTATGCCGAGAACAAAACAACTAATGAATTTACCGGAACAACTATTAACGTAAAAAATCTGGAAATTAATTCCTTTTGCAAAGCCATTCTTAAAGGGGACATTGAGACCGTAAAAAAATTAATTGAACTTGGAGAAGACGTTAATCAAAAATCTTTAGGTATGACTCCTGCCATGTTCGCCGCAAGGTATAACAAGGCTGAAATATTAGAATTACTTATTCAAAACGGAGCCAACCTGTCAACAAAAAGTGATAATGGATATACAGCCAAGAAGTTAGCAAAACTTTCAAAGGCCTCCGAAGCCCTTGCCGTTTTAGAAGGGCACAATATCTAGAAAAATAGTTTATTCATCAATCAAAAAAAACCCTGACATATTTGTCAGGGTTTTTGGTTTGGATTGGTTTAAATTAATCAGTGTTCTTGTAAAAGAGTTAACGAAAATTAAAGTAACTAAAATTCGAATCCTGTAAAAGCCCTATAGAAAAAAGCATAGATGGCCATAGATAACATCAATACACAGAAAAAGGAATAAATTTTTAGAAGTACTACAACAAATTCCGGTTTACAGTCATCAAATGCCTCAAAATAAAGACTTTTAAAATGCAATAGCGTTCCCATATAGTTTCATTTAAATTATAATTAAAGCTATAAGGGTTAAATTAGGGGCGTAAAACAGATTGGGAGGTAATTCAAATATACAAAAAAAAGATTGACAGCCTAGAACAACCCAAAAAATCTTATCCGGTCTGATCCTCGTATTTCTCTATGGACTCTTGTATTTTTTCAATTCTGTTATCCGGATCCGGATGAGTGCTTTGAAATTCAGGAACTCTATTTGGCCCGGCTGAAGCCTTTAAAATCTTCATTACACCGATCATTTCTTCCGGGTCATAAGCACTTTGCATCATAAACAAAACCCCAAGATCATCACTCTCCAGTTCGTCTTCACGGCCATTTGTTAAAAGTGTATTTTGGCCAATACTACCTAACAGGCTGCCTGCATCCGCACCCACACTGGCACCCATGGATACAGTTTTCCAGAAGTTGCTTTCTGCAATGCGCTCAGCTGAATGCCTGCCTATTACATGGCCAATTTCATGTCCAAGTACACCAGCCAATTGTGGTTCATTAAGTTGTTTAAATAGTGCATATGTTATAAAAATCTGGCCACCGGGTAGTGCAAAGGCATTAATAGTCTGATCATCTGCCAGCAAATGAAATTCATATTCATAAGGGGTTTCCCGTGCAATGCTGTTTTGCACCAGTCGGTTTCCGACGGCATCCACAAGGGTTTGGAGGCGATCATCAGGATATAAGCCTCCATATTGCTGTGCCACTTCCGGAGCGCTTTGAAGACCAATAGCAATTTCTTGTTCAGAGGTCATATTAATATTTTGAACTCTTCCTGTATATGGATTTTCTTCTTTATTATTCCATCGTTGGATAAGTGCAATTGCCACTATTACTAAACCAATAACAATTCGAATTTTCCAACTTCCTCTTCTCATAGTAAAATATTTATTTCAGTTATTCTAAAGTTCAAAATTGCCTACAAAAGTTGCGGATTTATATCTAGGATATTATCCTCAATATATGTTTTTATAAATTCTGTAGTCAATTCATCACTTCCTAAAAAGTCTTCGGCTTTCAATTGTTTTAAAATATTTTTTAGTCTAAAAGTTTTAAGCATGGGTTTGGATAGTGGGGCATAGCTGTAATGCCAGGGCTCATATTTAAACCCTCTCCGTTTTGGATTATTTGTATAAACCAGGTAATAGTTGAACTTCTCAGAGTTTTCGTCCATCCAAAGTTTGAATTTTTCATATGGACCTTCTGTTTCGAATTTACTGGCCACAAGTACATCACCATCTACTTTAGGGCTCCCATCAATAAGATCTACATCAGTTCCCCAATGATGCCTGCTTGTGCCAGGAATGGTAGAATACTCTATTATTTTTTCAATTGCATCTAATGGTTCCATCCCGTCATCTGTATATTTTAAATATTTACGTTCAAAAATGGCCGCTTGCCTGTCAAAACTACGATAACTTGAAACTATCTTTATATCTATACCATCAGCAAGTGCTGCTTTTCTCATTTCAACAAATGCATCATGTGCTTCCTCCCTTAAATTTATATCCTCACCGTAAAGGTCAATATCTGCTTTGCCCATAAGTTCCTCGATGGAATATCTGGTCTCTTGCAGTACCAAAGTGCTTGGAATAATAGTCATGGCCAGACCACCAACTCCACTTCTTTTAATAAACAGTCTTCTTTCCATAATTTATTGGTTTAATCAGGGGGCATTATATGATAGCTATCTTCATATCAAAAAAGATACCGAATATCTAAATCACGAATCTTAAATTTATTAAAATTACCAAACAACTACTTCTTACATGATATGCCTTAATGTGTATTCATCAAATTTAAGAAGTATTTTAAGAAATTATGTACCTGCGGGGGATTATCTGGCGTTAAAGCAAAATGAAGCACTAAGTAGAGGAAAATTTGCAACTAGATTTAAGAACTGACAACAGTTTAGTTGGAAATATAGAGATAACCCTGATGTTTACGTCGCAAATCGTTAAGGGTAATTATATAAAAATAGATACCTGTCTCTAAACCTGAATTTCTTTGTATTGCATTATCCATATTTGAATAACCATTAAACTGTCCATCGTAGTTATCCATGCTATATACTAAGGCGCCGTAACGATTAAAAATCTGAAGTGAATTATTTGGGGAATTTTCAATGCCTTCAATGGTTAGTACATCGTTTTGACCATCGCCATTGGGGGTCATATAATAGTTATCCAATTCTATTGTATCAAAGGTTTCCAGCATGTCATCATTACCTCCTATAGTAATAATCTCATAATCATTGGGTATGAACAGATCTGATGTAACTGAACCATAGTCCATTCCACCCTCGACACCCGTATTTCCGAGATTAACCCATTGGTTTTCAGATTTATTCCATCCTACAACTTTAAGATCACTGATAAATTCACCTAAAGCCGCAATATTGCTATAACCATCCCAGGTAAGGGTTACATTAGAGGGTACATCACCTTCAAGTCTCCAAAATTCTTTGTCAGAGACGGACATATATTCAGATGACTTTTTATCCGTATTATATATAGCATTCAGTGTTTTGGAATTATTAGGGTCCTCAAAAAAATAGGCACATTTTGCCAGGGCATTCGTAGCCATAGAAGTTATGGTCAAAGGCCTTAACCTTTGATCGTCTCCAACAGGAAATACAAAACTATCTTTATTGGTCATGGCTGCATAACCATATACTTTAGAAACGCTGCTTTCACCTGTATAAAAAGAGTTGTCAAAGAAATTTGAATAAACCCCAGATTGTACCCGTGGGGTTATGATGTCACCTGTTATTAAATTTCCATTGTTATTTACACCTAAAGAGGTCTGAAGTACCAAACCATTTTCGACAGCAACTTCAGTATCGAAAAAGACGGGAGTAAAGGCTCCTGAAACCGTTAACTGTCCAAAATCGCTGTAAAAACCAACCAGGCCCATATTCTGATCAAAACTACCGTCATTTATGAGATCCAAATGTAATCCAACCATTGCAGTTTCATGGATCTGAATGGTACCATAGTTGTGTAGTGCTTCTTGCGCAATACTGAACATGGAGCTCATTAAAGCGATTGAATACCATATGTGTTTTAAGCTGTTCATATTTTTTTGTGAAATTGCCATAAATTAAATTTATGGTCTTCTTCTTAAGAAAACGGCAACTCGGGCATTTCTAATGTCGCCGTTCTCGTTAATGGTTCTAAACCCTATACTGGTCCCTGCAGTAATAGGTACTGGGACGGTCAGGATTTGTGTATATACCATATTGTTACGGTTACCTGTTGCGGTAAAATTAAAGAGATTGGTATTGGTACTTGAATTGATAACGGCTATTTGAGCAGAATCTCCATTGCTATTACTTCTGTCAGCATTAAAACTTACGGCATAAGCCTCCCAATCTTCAGGTAATGGGATGCCAATACGTCCACTCTGGCCTCTTCCGAAGGACCATTCCAGGCTGTTATCATCCAATCTATCGCATTCTGCCCAAATGACAATTTTCTCATATATATTGAGATAAGCACCACCATCCGCACCTATTTCTATTGCATTGCCAGCATTTGTAGATACTACATTTGCCGTCTGATCAGTAGAAATTTCATTGGTATAGGTAATAACTCCAGTGGCGGTATTCTGACTTAAATTGGTTGTGATATCATTGCCAGGATCTCCTTGTGGACCTTGAGGCCCTGCAGGACCCACGGGTCCTTGTGGGCCTTGATTTCCATCGGGACCTTGATTTCCATCAGGACCTTGATTTCCGTCCGGGCCTTGTGGTCCTTGATTCCCGTCGGGACCTTGTAAACCTATTGGTCCCTGTGGACCTACTGGACCTTGATTTCCGTCTGGACCTTGCGGACCTTGATTACCGTCCGGACCTTGATTCCCGTCTGGACCTTGCGGGCCTTGATTACCGTCCGGACCTTGATTCCCATCGGGACCTTGATTCCCATCAGGTCCTTGTAAACCTATTAGACCTTGCGGACCTTGATTCCCGTCCGGACCCTGGTTTCCATCCGGACCTTGATTTCCGTCCGGACCTTGCGGACCTTGATTCCCGTCGGGACCTTGTAAACCTATTGGTCCCTGTGGACCTACTGGACCTTGATTTCCGTCTGGACCTTGCGGACCTTGATTACCGTCCGGACCTTGATTCCCGTCTGGACCTTGCGGGCCTTGATTACCGTCCGGACCTTGATTCCCATCGGGACCTTGATTCCCATCAGGTCCTTGTAAACCTATTAGACCTTGCGGACCTTGATTCCCGTCCGGACCCTGGTTTCCATCCGGACCTTGATTTCCGTCCG
>CBDUGN010000122.1:0-10578 GCA_965366915.1 uncultured Eudoraea sp.
AAATTCTGGACATATTTGGCTTTTCCTGTTCTTTAACAGAATTCTCTTTTTTTTCAGTTTTGCATTGCAGCATGATTAAGGCGTTTAAAGCTACAAGGCCCAGGTATAATCTCTTTTTCATTTTCTTAGTATAATGCTTATTACAGCTTGTAATCCGATTAATTTATATGATTTCAGTTTGGTATATTGCAATTTACCAAAATACCCGTTACTGCTGCAAGATCCTGATATCCTTAATTAAACGTGTTATCTCTTCGTCTTTAGTGCCGTCATAGATTCCTCTTATTTGCTTCTTTTTGTCAACAAGCACAAAATTTGGAGTATGAATAAAGTCCTGCAAACCTCCATCACCTTCATTTACCACAGCGAAATAATTTTTACGAGCCAATTCATAAATGTGCCTTTTATTACCTGTAGTAATATTCCATTTAGCATTAAGAGCTCCATTTTTAGCGGCATAATTATATAAAACGGGAACACTGTCATACTCCGGCGTTACAGAAAGCGACAATAATTTTACATCGGCATCATTCAAAAATTCAGTTTGCAATTTTTCCATATTATTGGTCATAACAGGACAAATAGAGGGACAGCGGGTAAAGAAGAAATCGGCTACATAGATTTTACCTTCGTAATCCTTTTCGGTTATTGTATCGCCATTTTGATTGATAAGGCTAAAAGGACCAATAGTATGGTTAGCATTCATATTATGAAGACTCCTGTCTACCAATGCAGGATTCAAATCTGAAGGATTATAAACCGCCGGTTGTTCTTCCCGCATCCAATAGGATAAGAAAATCAATAAGGATGTAAGCACAAGGAATATAGTTATTCCCTGCCTAAGATGCGGATTTTTAAAAAATTCAGTCTGCAACGATGCTTGTTTATATACTTAATCTAATAAAAGGTACTAATAGGCGTATTCTTCTACTGTTTTTAGAGTATTGAATTCTCTATTTCTATATCGGCATTTTCCCAGGCTTTATCATATTCGGCTTTAATAAGAGCAGCCTCATCCATTTTACCCTGAGCTAACAGACTTTTATATAAGCCCATAAGCGACCAACCGTTTTGCCTTAATACTTCCAGGTCTTCTTTATAAATAATTTCAGCTTCATTGAATTTATTGGCTTTTAATAGTACAGCACCCAGGTTTTGACGTGTTGGCACATGCCAGGCTGCAGGTTCAGTATAGACCAGTTTATCTTCCAGGGCCACAGCATTTTTTAAATATTCAATGGCTTTTGGCAAATCTCCGTTAAGTGAGGCCAGTTCTCCGGCAACAACTTCATATGCTATACTTGCAATGGAAGCCGAGTTGTTATTGGCTGTAGCAACAAGTTCTTCCAGTTCAGGATCTTCTTTGAGGGAGGCAATGGCTTCCAGCTCTTCCTGAGCTTCTTTCGCATTGTTTTTTCGCACAAAGGCTATTCCACGGGCATAGTGCCTCATTAGATTTACATGTTTTATCTCTGGATTTGGGGCCGGTATTGTCAATATCTCATTCCATTTACCAAAACGAACATAGGAAAGCATAGGTGTAGAGGCAAAATCCTGAAGAAATGGTAGCGTAATCAATTCCCCGGTGGGTACTTTTTCAGCTGTTTTTTTCGCCGCATCAATGGCTATCTCGCTGGCACCCAGTAAACTTGATGCAGACCATAGGAAATGGATGTTATGCGGGTAATAACCCAGGGGATAAAGTCCCTGTGAATAACACTGAGAAATATAGTCTTCATCGGCCAGGATAGCGGCCTGATTGGTCTTAACCGCGTCCAGATAGCGGCCAACTCTGATATAGATATGTGAAGGCATATGCACTATATGTCCGGCGGCCGGCATAAGGGAAGCCAATTTATCAGCACTTGGAACTGCCAGATCTGGCTTGGGGAGTTCTACCATATGTATATAATAGTGATGTGCGCCGGGATTATCGGGATTAATTTCCATAGCTTTTTCCAGCGCGGCCTTTGCCTCGGTAATATTAGGTGACGGATTACCATCCTTATCCCAATAATTCCATGGCACGGTATTCATTACGGATGCAGCATATAGCGTTTGAATATTGGAATCATCCGAAAATTGTTTTACTACATCAGTCATAGCCTCCATATACGCCATATTTAATTCAGCCACATCTTTAGTTAGGTCAGTGCTGTATCTCGCTGTAAGAGCATTTATTAGAGCCTGTTCTTTCGGACTTGCGGCAGAAACCAGTTTTTTCGCTTTTGCTAATGCCTCATTATATTTCTCCTTGCGTTCGTCCGGGGGCAATTGGTCATTAATATTAGGTCCCAAAGCATAAGCTTGCCCCCAATAGGTCATGGCAGAATTCGGATCCAGTCTGGATGCCTCCATAAAAGAGCGGTGCGCTTCTGCATGATTAAAAGCATAGGTGAGTTTTAAGCCCTGATTAAAAAAAGTCTGGGCCATTTCGTTGGTAGTGGTAATGGGAAAACTCAGATTGCCCAGGTTCTCAAATAATGGCGAAATCTGTTGGGTGGTATCCACATCACTCAATAAGTATTTCGCAACAGTACATTTAATAGAATAAAAAGAAGCTTTTTGGGAATTGTCCAGGTTTTTTTCACCAATTTGTTTGGGTAAAAAATAGACAAGGGCAAGTAGCCCAATTGCGATAATGATAAGGACCGATTTTTTTTTCATGATAGTATTATTAATAGTTGTTGATTGTATTTTGTTATCATAATGTCGGGATTTCACCCGATATATTCTTGAATGAATGTTTTAGCCTCCTTCACTTCAGGCCTGTCGCTTTGCGATGATTCTGTAAGTATTAATAGTTCTTCAAAATACACGGATGCCTTTTCCTGATCGCCAATTCGTTTTGCGGCCACAGCTGCCCCATAAATTCCGTTGAAACGCTTAGGATTCACATTTAGATTTTTCTCATATACTTGCAATGCTTCAAGTGGTTTGTCCATAGCCAGGAACATTTCAGCCAAAAATTCCCGGGCCGGGATCAGCTTACCGGGTGTAATTCCATGAACACCTGTAATATCTTCCATTTCTACAGCCTCTTTTAAGAGTGCAATGCCTGCATCTTGTTCTTCACTATAAAAATGTGACCAGCCTTGAACGATTTTCATTTGGATTAATACCTGGTTTGCATTAACCTCATTTCCACCATCTAATATTTGTTGCCTTAAAGTACTTAGGATTTCCAACTCTTCGTTGGCAGCACTTAAGTTTTTTAGATGCAATGAACCGATAGCTCTGGTAAAATGAAGCAAGGAACTTTGCCATGGAAATTGATCCCATTTCACCTCCGATTCATGAAATTCAAGATTAGCTGCGACATCCCATCTCCCATTCTCCAAGGCAATTCTTGCAGGTACAGCAGCAAAGGGATACGCTATAGCGGCAATGTTTGAAGGGTAAACGTCGTAAATTGTTTTCATGTACTGGTATTGTTCATTTGCATTATTATTATCGCCTTTTTGTAAATAGGCATATACCAAATATCCCATGGCATGAAGCTCGTTTGACCAGTGACCTTCCATCCCACTTGCCTCGGCATAACATCTTGCCGAAGACGCAGAACTTACATTAGATTGTATGGATTCATCCCATAATCCCAATCGCGTAAAGATGTGGGAGGGCATGTGCTGTGCGTGTGATGAGGCCGGCGCAATATCAGCATATCTTCTTGCAGTTGGTAAAGCCAAATGAGCCAATTCCGGGTAATCATAGTTATGTATAATATAATGGGCAATTCCGGGGTGGTTAGGTTGGTCTACAAATAAGTTTTCAAGAATCTTGCCCGATTTTTTTTGATTCTTGTAGGTTTTATCCTTGCGATCCGCAGATGCTCTTAGAGCTAAAGCATAAAAAACCGCTGCTTCATTGTCTTCAGGATACTTGATATAAATTTTTTCCATCTTCTTTTCGTACAACAATGCCCTTGTTTTTTGATCAATTTTATCCCAATCCTTATAGTATATGCTTATAGCATCCAAATACTCCTTTTCTCTTTCTCCTTTTGGAATTTTGCTTGCAATTTCCAGAAGTTTCGATCCTTTTTCCAAGTAACCATTATCAGACTGATACCATAATGAATGTACAATACTCATAGCCACTCCCCAATAAGCCATTGCACAATCAGGATCTGCATCCAACACCTGGACAAACGCTTTTTCTGCCTCTTCATATTCAAACGAGTGCAATAAGGATACCGCCAGGTCAAAAGTCTCGCGCGTATCATAATTACAGGACAGGGAAAAGCTCACCTCTCCGAATTGTTCTGAACTACATAAAATGAGTTCGCCTCTGAGCAGATCAATAGAGGTCAAATCCGGATTTGGTTTCTGTTTATTTTTGCAATTGGTTAAGCTAATTATACCTATAGTTAATATTGCAATCAGCCAGGTATTTTGAGATTTCATTATTATTTAAGTTAAATAAATTAGTGCTTATGTATATGAAGTACATGAAAAGATACACTGTAAAACTTTGTGCAGCTCCCTTTAAAGATAGTAAAATCTATATTGTTGAAATAGTCTAAAAATAAAACTGTATAGTTTGTTGCTATTTAAACATAGATTGGGCATTATGGAGGGTGAATACCACCCGCATTGGCTTCTGTATCTATTAGTTAACTCAACTGGTAAAAATTTGTGGATTCCGGACTATCGCAGAAACCATCTTTTAATGTTTATGACTTTCTTTATAATGTTCTTTCAGAAGGTCGCGTCCAAAATCATTAGTAAGATCCCTTACGGCGGTATGCACATGATTGGCATTGTTCTGAGTATTGTCATATTCTATTAAAATTACAGGACTCTGTATTCTGTAGTAGTGGCCTTTTCCCGGTACTAAGCTGCCTGCCCATGCAAATGAGAGCTGATTCATGCCCGAAGTCTTTATTTTATCCAAAAGAGATTGGGAAAACCCTGATTCATAATTGTCCAAATAAACCATAAGTAATTTCTCTAAAGCTTCTTTTTGATCTTTAGTCAAATCTGTATAGGAAATACCCGGTGGATCAAGATTCGATACCACTTGTTTATTCGCAGTTAAAATTTCCTTCGGAGCTTTTTCAGAAAAAAGAGCTTTGGTCAGCTGTTCTTTTGAAAGGGAGTTTACCATCGCAAACCCTAATTGGGTTTCCAATTTTAAAACCTCTTTCCCTTTTTGAGCTCCTTCGAGGACTATAGCCGGGTTGGATCCCAGGAAAGAAGGTGTAGAAGCAACAATCTTTCCCCTTGAGGCCACAAAATTAAAGGAAATGTGATGTCCTTCAAACCGCCATCCCCAAAACTGCTGGGTTGCCGGATCATTAAAAACACAAAAATGATAATTAAGTGCATCACGACCCGGTGAACCATCCGGCCATTTAAATTTACCTCCTTCAATCTCGTGCAAAACATCTTCCAGTGCCATGATTTCTTCTGTTTTGCGAAGCCCTTCCCTGCTCAATGATGCTCGCAGCAAAGCCATGGCAGCCTGCTTTTGTTTTTCACTAAAGTCATGAAAAGTTGGCCCTTTCCTTATTATCGGCACGAAATTAAAATTTAGGCGTTCCTCGCTATCCAGTGTAAAAATGGTCTGTGACTTTAATTCCGGATTCAAAGTGTTTATAAATTCTGCTGCCAGAGTATTAAGTTCCTGTGAGGATGCAATAGCCATAAAAAGGGTACATCCAACCATTAAAAAAATTGATTTAAGTTTCATTAGTCCCTCATTTTATTGGAGTAGTTTCCATGTTGACTGTATCTCGTAACCTTCCCTGTTTTATCTCTTTCAAATACTATCATCTCCCCGGGTTCATCGTCTTTTCTGATTTTTTGAAAATTATCTCCTTGTACATGCTTTAGGAAAGTCATGGATTTTGCAGGAGATTGGGAGGGAAGACGCAGCATAACCAGCTTTCCTTCCCAGCTCGAAATATAACTTTCACTACCCCAGGGTTGATTACTGTAATAACCGGTATAATCTGTCATATCTTTTTTAGAAGGTTCAACTGTTTTACCATTTTTAGATTCATCGTTTACCTTATTTAGAATAGCATGCATTTCCCTGGCATATTTATGGGGGTTTGTCCCATTTGCATTAATCATGACCGTATAGGCCATTTTAGATTTTGGATTTAACTGAATTCCGGATCTATAACCCGGGCAACTCCCCCCATGCGAAACCCATTTAGTACCATCACTACCTTTGGATATTGCAAAACCTAAACCCCAGGTAGTTTTCCAATCAGGGTCGGTCCAGTGTACCTGTTGCATATATTTTAGGGTGGAGGGTTTTATTATTTCCGTAATGGTTGAATCCATTAGCCGAAATTGCCAGGAAGCAAATTTTCCAAGATCCAGTACATTAGATGAGAATCCTGCTGCAGCCATAATACCATTTGCCTGGAATAGTTTTACTTTTTTACGTTGCCCTGTCCTGTCTAAAGATGAATATCCTATGGCCAATTGACTTCCATATAGAGATTCAGGGAGTTGTGTCCTGGTTTCGTTGAGTTGAAGTGGTTTTAAAATATTCTCTTCAACATAGGCGGTAAATGATATTCCGGAAACCTGTTCCACTATTTCACCTAAAAGCGTAAGACCAAGATTGCTATATTGAAAATAGGTTGATGCAGGATAGAGCGTCTCCTGATTGCCTAATTCTTTTTTAATTTCTTCCTGGCTGGGAAATGGAAATTCCGGACCTGTCCAATAAGGAAAATTAGCCTCTCTTGGCAGACCAGAGGAATGCGTTAATAAGCCGCGTACTGTAATGGGGCCGCTTTCTGAATATTTTTGATCCAGATTATACCAGGGTAAAAGATCACTCACTTTATCGTCCAGACGCAACTTGCCTTCATCATAGAGCTTCATAATTGCGGTTGCCGTAAATAATTTAGAAATAGAACAAATACTACAAATTGTATTTACTTCTGTGTTCACGTCAGCTTCCATATTTGCTTTTCCGAAAGCCCCTGACCAAATTATTTCCTGATCCTCGATTATAGCAGCCGAAATACCTGGGAGTTTTTCATAATCTTTTTGGGCATCCAGCCAAACTTCGATGATTTTAAATGCTTCAGAATAGTTCTTTTTTTGCTCTTGAGCATTGCTATGGAGGTAAAAAATGGAGATTAAGAGAAAAAGTTTAAATTTCATATTATTCATTAGTGTTAAAGTTGGTTAGCCGATAGTATTACTATTTAAATCGAAATACTGAAATGGAATTCGGTAACTTTTTTATAAAAAGCGCCAAATAATTAAAATCCACTCGTCTTATGTTTCAGCATTATTATTTAATAACCCCGGTTAAGTTAATAATTAAATAAGGACTTTCTCCTTATTATTACTCTTTTAAATTGGATAAGAACTCTACCAAATCTCTTAATTCCCTTTTAGATAAAACGGTTCCCATGGGGGGCATAGCCGAAGGCATATTTTCTCTTTTCTTTATCCTTGATACTGCTATTTCCATCGGTTCTGCATCTGAGGTACGGAGTATTATTTGCTCTTTGTTTTCTGCTGCAAGGACTCCTGCAACTACTTGTCCATCCTTAAGCGTCAATACAACAGAGCCATAACCCGGGGCCAATCGAGCGCCCGGTTCAATCAGGGATTTCAATATTTCTTCTCTGCTTAGTATGTTCCCAATATTATCCATGGGAGGACCAACTTTCCCACCAGCCCCATCCAGAGCATGGCATCTTACGCACTGTGCAGCTGAATTATTTTTAAAGACATTCGCCCCGGACCAATTGCGACCTCCATAAAGAGCTTCTTCATAAGAATCCACAGTATACCCACTGTTTTTAAGTTTGCCTAAACTTGCGATGAGATCTTCTGAATGAGTCGATTCTACAGCTTCAATAAGATCCAGAATGACGCCGGGATTTAGTTGTTTGTTCCCTGCTTTTTGAATAAGATTCATCAATGCATCGCCACTTTGTTCCAGAGGCATCTCTGTTAATGCATTAATCATTCCCTGTTGTTCCCTTATTGATCCATTTTTGAAGATTGGACCTATTACTGCCGGTAATTCATTTTTCGCGATATGTAATTCGGGAATAAGCCCAACAGCGGCTGCCCTGACATTTTCATCCTTGTCCTGCATTCCTTTTTTGACAACCCATGTAATATCGTCCTCATATAATGCTCCTAAAGCTTCTAAAGTGGCAACTCTTACTTCCGGCCTTGGGTCGTTGCTCAGAATAGATTTTAGTTGAGAATTATATGCTGATATTCCAAGGGTTCCCAGAATTTTAGATGTGCCTATAAGAATATTGGGATCCCTGTCCTTCAGGAATATTGGGATATCATCTTCAATTTTTTGTTTTACAAAATTTGAATCCCGCTTAATTTCCCCTCTGTAACGCCCGTCTACCCTGTCTAAAACCGAAGGCGATGCCCAGGTGCCTATAGCTGCCAGTGCCTCTCCGCGTAGATCGCCAGAGACATCTATTCTTTTTGCAAATGAAATAAGCATGTCCAATTCATCCTCACCACCAACTCTTAAAGCTGCATTAATACTTCTGCGCAACAACGGTTCCGATGTGAATCTTGCTTCTGTTAAAAGACTTGCCAGTGCCGGCATCGCTTCTGGTATAGACCAGTCATCATTAATGGCCCTTGCTGCTTCGGTAACAATATATTCGTCATCGTCTTTTAAAAACAATGCTACTTCTGCATTTTGTAGTCTTCTTAAAACCAGAACCGAAGCTATTCGCAAGCTTCTTTCCGGGCTCTCAGATAAAGCAACTACGGGTTCAATCTCACCAATACGGCTCAATGCCAGGACCCCTGCATGACGTAAATAGACATCTTCATCATTATTAGCGGCCAGGAAATTAATTAAAGGCTGAACCGCATCTTTATATTTAATACGTCCCAATGCCTGTGCTGCGAAGAAACGTACTCTTTCGTTTTCGTATTCCAACAAAGAAATTAGTTTTTCTCCGGCCTCCTTATATTTTACATCTCCCAGAACCTTTGCTGCCTGAGCAATAATTTCCGGATCCTCGTCATCCAATAAATCCAACAAAGGTTCAGCCTTCCTGATATTATCCGAAGCAATCTGACCAATTCCCCAGATTGCATGTATTCTCGTGAATTGGTTTTTATCTTCCAGAATTACTTTTTTGAGAGCCCTATATCCCCAAAAAGTACGTTCAGCAAGCTCAAATTGAGCCTTTTTCCTTATTCGCATATCTTGATATGCCAATAGCTCAGTAAGTTCATCAGCCGACAGATCTTCATAGGCCACGGTCATCAACCTTTGTGTCTCTTCTCTTTGTGCTTGCAAGTCATTTTTTGAATCCTCAACATCCAATTTCCAGACTCGTCCATAGTTTTTTGTTCCCCAGCCATTTATCCAATCAGCAAGATATAGTGCACCATCCGGACCAAATTCCAGACCGGTAGGTAAGACTCCACTTAAAACATCTATTTCTTTTTCGAGATCAAAAGAAGCCCCTTTTGGTTTTAAGTTAAAGGCCCAAATGTGTGAACGTGCAGGATCTCCGATAAATTCAACCAGAAAGAATTTATTCAACCAGTCCTTGCCAAGCGCTGTGCCAGGGTTATAAACCATCCCTGTAGGGCCATTATGGTAATTGGCAATTGGAGGAATTATATATGCCGCCTGTCCTTCCCAGCGGGGGAGGTATAGTTTTTCATCCATCCAGACTTTATAGCTATTGTTCTTAGGATCTGTATATTTTCCATATTGCCAATTAGCCCTCCAGCCAGCATCCGAACCTTCAACAATATGTACTAGCCGTTCACTTTCTCCTCTATGATCCCCATCATTGTCTGAAGAAATTAAATTGCCATAAGCATCAAAAACAAATTCGTGTGTATTTCGAAGTCCCCTGGCAAATACCTCAAAATCAGTGCCGTCAGGTTTGCATCTAACGATCATACCTTGATTAGGCAAGTGATGGGTTTCTCCTTCTACTGTGGTAATGCTAGCTCCAATATCACCAATTCCCCAATAAATTTTACCATCGGGACCTTCTATTGCTCCTGACATGCCATGAGCTCCGAATCCAATATGAACAGCGAAGCCATGTGCAATGGAAGTTTTTGTATCCATAACCCCATCACCATTGGAATCCTCAACACGCCACATATCGGGGCCTATACCAACAAAAATATCATTGTCACGTACCAATAGAGCACCAGCAACATCCGTAATTTCTTCATTAAAATCTTCCAAAATACGTGTTGAAACATCTGCAACACCGTCCTTGTCGGTGTCTTCCAGTTTCCATATTTCATCTTTTTCAACCGTGAGATCCTTCCAATCGTGAATACTGTCCTTATTTAGATCAGGAAACCATTCATTCTCTTCACTGCGTTCCGGAGCAAATGTTTTGCGTAAAAAAGCACGTCTGTCTTCAACCGTTTGAAGACCAATTGAGGCTGTCATCCAATCCTGATGCCCCCGAATGTCAAATTCGGAATTTTATTGCCTGTTGGTTCTTGTTAGATATACATTACCCTCATCATCTATGTCAATGGCAATTGGATCGGGAGCTAATGAATCTGATGCCCATAAGTCCAGGGTTAAACCATCTGCTAATTTTGGCGAAATATACTCCTGACT
>CBDUGN010000123.1:0-10371 GCA_965366915.1 uncultured Eudoraea sp.
TAGTTCCTAATTGGTTACTTGCAACTCCAGACCCAAATGTAGCGGTGGGCTATGCATGTGAGCCTTTTAAAGTTGAAATGGTGATCCGTGGGTATTTATCCGGGCATGCAGCCCGGGAATACAAAAGTGGAAAACGAATGATTTGCGGCGTTCCAATGCCGGAGGGGATGAAAGAAAATGATAAATTTCCTTCACCTATCATCACACCAGCCACAAAGGCTGAAAAAGGAGATCACGATGAGGACATTTCCAGAGAAGATATTTTAAAGCGGGGAATTGTTTCTGAGGCCGATTATCTTCTTCTTGAAAAATATACCAGGGCATTATTTCAAAGAGGTTCTGAAATAGCCGCAGAAAGAGGATTAATTTTAGTAGATACCAAATACGAATTTGGGAAACGAAAAGATGGAACGGTTGTTCTGATTGATGAGATCCACACCCCGGATTCTTCTCGCTATTTTTATAAGGAAGGATATCAGGAAAGACAGGACAGATCTGAGCCACAAAAGCAACTCTCCAAGGAATTTGTACGGCAATGGCTGATCCAAAATGGATTTCAAGGGCTAGAGGGGCAGAAAGTACCCGAAATGTCTGATGATTACATAAAAACTGTTTCAGACAGGTATATAGAGTTGTATGAGAATATTACCGGGGAACAATTTCATAAAGCCGATATTTCTAATGTTACCCACAGAATTGAGAAAAATATGCTTCGTTATTTGGAAGGAAAATGATAAAGCCGTGCTTAATCTATTTTTAGAATGGCTTACCTTACTTAAAATCTACAATTAGCTGTAACGCCTCCTTATCTAAAAGGATAATCCTTTTGGCATATCCCATGGTGATCAGGCCTTCTTCCTTGAATTCCGAAAGGGCGCGGATTGCTGTTTCCGTAGCGGTTCCTATCATACCCGCAAAATCTTCCCTTGGAATATCAATGCCCTCATCGGGAAAATCTTTTATTATTCCTTTCCTATACAAGTCCAACAGGGCCTTCGCCACTCGCTGTCGTACTGATGAGTAGGCCATATTGACCAATTGTTCCTGTACTTCAATTAGATTGCTGGAAATGATATCCATAAACTTGTGGGCCACCTCCTTATTTTCGTAAAGCAGATGGATAAAATTTGATTTGGGAATACCATAAGCTTCAGTATTCTCAATCGCCATAGCTGATTCAAGATAGGTGCCTTTTGGATTTAATAGGGACAACTGACCTATGAAATCTCCTGCTTTGTGCAGACTGGTTACAAACTCCTTACCAGATTCCATTGATTTATAGGTCTTTACTGTACCTCGTTCAAGGAAGTACAAGGTATGTGCTGCATCTCCTTCCCTAAAGATAAGATCCTTTTTATTGTATTTTTTTGGATAGTAATCCCTTGTAATTGTGATATGTTCAAGGTTTAAATAGTGAGTTGCATCCTGAAGAAATTCATGAATTCCTTCTATGTTTTTAGAGAATTCCTTTCGCAGAAAATCTGCCTTTTTCAAACGACTGCTAATGGCCTCTAGAAGTTCATGCTCCTCAAAGGGTTTTGTCAGGTAATCATCAGCCCCCAGATTCATTCCCTTTCGAAGATCTGATTTATCTACTTTGGCAGTTAAAAAAATAAACGGAATTTTTGCCGTTTCATGGTTTTTGCTTAGTTCCTCCAATACCTCATAACCATCCATGACAGGCATCATAATGTCACATAGGATTAGGTCTGGTTTTATTTCTCTTACCTTATCTATACCTACTTTGCCGTTCGCAGCAGTGGCCACTTCGTAGTTCGACAATTCTAAGATATCGGCGGTGTTTTCACAAACATCTTTGTTATCTTCTATTAATAGAATCTTTGTCATTTTTTATATTTTACTGTCTAACCGAACGTCATCGCATCGGAAACGCTACTCTAAAAACAGACCCTTTTCCTACTTCACTTTCAAAAGAAACTGTACCACCCAAAAGTTCTGTGTATTGCTTTACAATATGTAAACCCAGACCAGTGCCTTGCATGTTCAGACTGTTCTCTGCACGAAAAAAACGTTCAAAGAGACTTGCTTGATCCTGAATAGGTATACCGATACCATGATCCTTGATTTCTATACATATGGTTTTCTTTCCTCTTATCAAATTCAATTGAATATCCTGATCTACATCCGAATACTTAATGGCATTAGATAAAAGATTAATAAGGATGTGTTGCAATAATTTTTGATCGAGATATACCCCAATAGTTCTTTTGTTGGTCTTCAAGTGGAGGGTTTGTCCTCTTTTTTTGGTGGGCCTGATCTCTTCGAGCAGGGTATTAGAAAATACTACCAGATCAAAAAGTATTGGCTTTATGGCCACTTTTCCTTCTTCCAATTTACCCAATGACAAAAAGTCATTGAGAATTATAACAAGACTTCTGACGTTCGATTTGATCTGCCTGATATATTTTACACGCTTTTCTTTCTTATCTGAGTCGTTCTGTTTTTGAAGAAGTATGGCTGAGGACAAAATAGCGCTCAAGGGTGTTCTGAACTCATGAGATGCCATTGAAATAAAACGTGATTTCAATTTGTTGAGTTCCTGCTCTTGTACCAGAGCCTTACGAATCTCAACTTCTGCTTGTTTCTGTTTTGTAATATCGTTAAAGACAAAGAGTGTCCATTTCACTATTTCGTTACCGTTCAAAAGAGGAGAGGAGTTTACCGCGTAGTTCTTGTTCTTGAAACGAGTCTCAAATGAAAGGTGTTTGCCCTCCAATGTTCTTTTGACATCTTCTTTGATACGTGCTATCCTTTCTTTTGAAAAAGCATCAATTTCATCAATGTTAAGCCCTTCGAATTGACTTTTTTTAAAACCTAAGCGATACAATTCACCTCCATCTATATAGACAATATCGAAATCGGCATTGATAACAATAATGACCCCTTTGGGGAAGTTTTTTGATATGGCGGTAAACATGGCCTGACTTGCCAATGACCTTTTTTCAGCCTTTTGGATCTCCACCATCTGATCTTCCAGTGTTAAATTCGCATCAATAAGTTTCTGTAAGATGGCTTTGCAAACTTCTGTGCGTTCAGCAACTTCTCGCTCTAGATCATGAGTGTGTTCTCCAAGAAATTCATGGTGATTTTCAAGTTCCTGACGTACTAAATTTTGCTCTATTGTCATACTCCTAAGATGCGGAAGGTTGGCGATTGTTTCACAATAAGGTTTTCCATGCTTATCACCCTCTGAAGGCTCTTTTATAAAAACAATTTCTACTTGCCTATCTTCAATATTTGTTGAACTCAGTCGCATTTCCAGTAGGAACTGCGAACCATTTCGTTTTATGCCTAACCAATTTATAAGTTTACGCTTCTGAAATGGTTCTGTCTTTCTTGAATAAGATGCATTTTTGTCTTTTTGAATTTTTTGTGGAATCAATTCTTCCACTTTTTTCCCAATCAACTCCCCGCAGCCATAACCAAACATTGTACAGCTGGCGTTATTTGCTTTTAGGATAACCCCGTCCTTATCTACAATCAATATGGCTTCGATTGAAGATTCGAATATGGCCCGATAGACAGGTGTGTCGACTATACTTTTATTCATTGATTTTTTTTAATTCATTTCAGCTATTCGAGGCTGAATACCAACCAAGGACCCCGTATGGAATAAAGGGGAATTAATATGCCTTGCTAAATAGTTTATTAAAAATAAGGGAATGAGCGGATTAGATATATGACATTTGTCATGAAGACCTCCTTAAAAATGTAGAGCGTGATAATTAACATTAAAAAACTATGTAACTGACCGAGGTCATTTCAAATATTGATAATGACAGGTACTTTAAGCGTGTAAAAAGCATTTATTAATTTAAAACATAGAAGCCATGAAAAACACCAACGAAGTATTATTAGCGTTATTGACTGGAGCTGCCATTGGGGCAGGTGTAGGAATCCTATATGCTCCCGATGAAGGAAAGAAGACCAGAAAAAAAATTAAGAGCAAGTTAGAGGACACTACCCATGAAATCTCGGAACGTCTTTCTCATGCCAAGGAAGAACTTACCAAGTCTGCCAGCGAACAGAAGGATAAATTCGATCAAAAACTAGAAGACGCCATCTCAACAATGAGTTATAAGGCCGATGACATCATTGCCACCTTAGAGCGCAAACTGGAAGACCTCAAAAAGAAGAATGCCCAATTACAAAAATAGTCGTAAATGGCCTTAGAAAAAATGAAGATGGATCTAATGGAGGCTGATGCCGATGTTAGATCCTATCTAGAAAATAGCGAGGAGTATATCAGGCTGAAAATTTTTAAAGTACTGATGGGACTAATTACATCTGGTGCTCAGATTATGCTTGTAGGATCCGTTTTACTGTTGGCATTGTTTATACTCTCCTTTGCCGCCTCTTTTGCTATTGGGAACGCATTAGAAAGTGATTACTATGGCTTTATTATCATCGGGGTCTTTTATTTGGTTATCGCAATTCTTTGTTACGTTCTCAGGGATAGAATCAATGGTCCCTTATTACGAAAATTCTCTAAACAATACTTTGATTGAAATGGAAATACAATACCGTTCATTTTCGGAAATAGACGATCGACTTCGAATTCTTAAATTACGACGAGAGATCGATAAGGAAAGTATTAAGCTTCATTTAAACCAGGCCAAGGCCAATTTTTATCCCATTCAATTTATGGGTGGAGTTAGTGGCCTTGTTCAAAAAATTGCGCTGACATTTGTGATAAAAAAACTGTCCCGATTGTTCCACAAAGACCGTGCGGACAAAGATGAGAAGCAGGTTTCAAGTGGGGTGGAATGATCACTGTATGTGGCGCAATTAAATGTAGTAGTCTATTCCAAATGGACGGTTTTACTATTTAGGAAAATGGCATATACAAGGATCTTTCCATAAATACCGGCACCAATATACTGATTGTGCAGTTTCTCTTATTCCTCCCATCCCGTCTCTTGAAAGTGCCAGATCTACTGTCTTGTTTCACTTTTTTAGTATTGTACACTCCGCTTACATATACTTGGTTAGAAACGAAAAGAATTCTTTTTTAAGGTCGGCATAGATTAGACGTTGTGTTTGAATCCGATCTCTAAATTTTATATGCTTTTTTACCAAAGCAAAATCCATCGATTCGTTTCCTTGCTTACTATGAGCCGCTATACTGGCTTCATGTTTTTCAAAGGTTTCTTGTAGATCTTCTATTACCCCCCCGTGGAGTATAAATTCATTTTGAAAGTGTTCAAGTTGTTTTAATACTTCCTTTTGGGTCCATCGGGTAATCAATTCGCTCAATCGGTTATTGAAAATTTTTAGTTCATCTCTCCAAAAATCAAGTTCTGATTTCCAACTTTGGTGTTCAAAATGACAGTTTTCGTCATACACCACTTCTGTTAATTTTTCCATGATGATTATTTTATCGTTTATTAGAATACATGTATTTGTTCATTATAAAACTCTAAACTAATGCACATGGATTTTACTTGAAATGATGCAGGTCATTTACGATATGGGCCTGTTGCTTTTATTTTGTTATTCAAATAAGAAGTCATGAAAAACAAGGTTTTATTAAAGTCGTTTTTGCCAATTGTTGTGCTATCAGTTTTTTTGT
Source organism: uncultured Eudoraea sp. (assembly GCA_965366915.1). Classification (GTDB taxonomy): domain Bacteria; phylum Bacteroidota; class Bacteroidia; order Flavobacteriales; family Flavobacteriaceae; genus Eudoraea. Next base: position 5,594 of record CBDUGN010000123.1, read on the forward strand.
TTTTGACAAGTTGTGGTCCGGTCATCCTTACAACACGCCATCATAGCCCACCACCTCCCTGGTTTTATCCTAATCGGATTGAATTGGTACGCTATGTATATTTTCCGGAATACAGTATCTATTATGATCTTTCAGCAAGAACTTATTTGTATTTGGATGGAGGAGTATGGGTACGGCGTGAGGTTTTACCACAGCGTTATCAAAGAATTGATTTAAGTCGATCCCGATATGAACGGATAAGAAATTACAATGATGATAATATTAGGAACTACCATGAAGAGCATAATGCTAACAGGGGCAGGAGCAATCTTAATACTCCCAGAAATAACAGTAACCCGAGAATAAGAAATCAATAATACCCGGCTGGTGAAAAATCGGGGTAAAAAGTACAGCTTAGCATTTACTTTTTACTTTTACTATGTCTCAAATTTCATAATAATTGGGCATTGTTGGAACAAGTTCTAACCGTTCAGTATTCAAATAGAGTGTTTTAAATTTCCGAAGTATCACGAACAACCAAAAAGGGAATATGTATATGAAACCCGATCTGGTCTATATTTTGTTTGATCAGTATTCGCTCAAAAAATGAATGGCTGCGGTTCATCATTGCCAACAACTCTATTTGGTGTTCCCCAATATACTCAAGAATTGCGTCGGGCATTGTTTTACCAATGACTTCTACCTCTGTATTGGATGTATTTCTAAGATGTTTTAAAAGCAGCTCTTTGTTTGCTATTTGAGCGTTGGGGAGTTTTTGTTTTTCCTTAATATGGAGAACCGTAATTTCGGCCCCATGTATCTTCGCTGCTTCTATAATAGGGTATACTTCATTTTTTTTATAAGAAGTCATATAATCTGAAGGAAAGAGAATCTTCTTCACTGGTTTGAATTTACAATTTTTGGGAATAACCAAAACAGGCACCTTTGCCTTTCGGATGACCAAAACGGTGCTGGTACCCAGAAACAATTGTTTGATGCCTGTAGCCCCCTGTGTTCCCATGACTACCATATTGATGTTCTTTTTTTCTGATAGTTCATTGATCTCGTCCGTTAACGAATTAAAGGCCGAAACAGTTTCATAGGTATGTTTAGGATTTGGAAATTGTTTCTTTACCTTTTCCAGGGTTTCTTCTAATCCTGCCACGGCAACATCCACTTCCATATCGGGTATGGCACTAAACGCAGGGCCACCCATTGCATAGTCCATCCGATAAAAGGCAGGGATATAGGTATGTAAAAAATAGAACCTGCACGTTTCGTTCTTAAAAAATTTCATGGCATATGAAATGGCATTCCATGCATTATCGGAAAAATCTGTAGGAATCAGTATGTTTTTCATCTGGTCTGTATTTCTGTTCTGTTCTCAAAGATAATTGGCGCAAATTGCTTTTAAAATGACGAAGGTCATTTGGCAGGCGGGTAAAAACATCCAAATTTATGGCACACTTAAAACTTTAAATCATGGCACTAAATTTCAATCAGTACGCAACAGAAGGTAGCACCTTTATTAAGGGGTACGCAAAACAAATGAACCTCGGAACGGATACTGACAAGGCCGGACGTATATTCAAAGCTATAATGCGTGCACTGCGGGATATAATTCCGCCTGAAGAATCGTTTCAACTAATGGCACAATTGCCTATGTTTATCAAAGGCGTATATGTTCACGGATGGAAGTTAAATAAGAAAAAGCCAAAGATTAAGCATATGGCAGAGTTTGTGGATCTCGTTAGACAACATGATGGCCCAGCCGCGGTGAACGATTTTGAATATAATGACGAGCTTGCCGAGCGCTATATCGATACTACGTTTATCTATCTCAGAAAATATATCTCTTTGGGCGAAATGGAAGACATCCGTGACGGATTACCCAAGGATCTGAAAAGTATGATCTATTCTAATTTGATGTTTTGAGAACCAATACCCAGATGGTGATAGACTACCTCCTAAACAATAAATTTAGGAGCCTGTAGTCTAGCATTGAATGGTATTAGACCTATAGTCGGATGCAAGACATTTAATTTATCTTTATCGAATCCTTTTCTGCCTGCTTCTCTAACTTCCTAAAATACCTCCTGAATAGAAAGTTGTGTTTTAAGGCTTCCATATTATCATTGAATCGTTCCACGCCTTGTTCCACGTTGAGCATGGTACCTTGCATCTGGTTGACCAAAACGGTATCTGTGGATAGATAATTTAGAGCGCCTTCACCTTTTGCCATGGAAGCGGACAGGCTATCTAAATTTTGAGTAATGGATTGAATTTTAATACTTGAAGCTTCCAGATTTTCAATAAACGTTCTTATTTGTTTTCCTGAAAGCGAATCCTTGAGTAAAATACCCAGGGCACTATGATCAATATCAATGCCTTTTATGATGTTGTTTAGCTCATGTATGGTTGTATTCGCTCCCCTACTGGCATTTTTTAAATTAGTCAGTGTCTCTTGCAGATCTTTTGCCAGGAGAGTATCGTTCAACAATCTGCCTAAGGTTCCTTTATTGTTCTTTAGCGATGCAGTTATTTTTAAGAGATCTTCCGTAAGCAAGGCTGCATTTTCATTGGTAACACTCAGTGTGCTTAGCATATCGGCAGTCGCAATTCGGCTAAGCGACCGAATTTCATCGCCAGATTTCACCAAGGGTGCCACCCCTTCCCCAGGAATAATATTAATAATCATGCTTCCAACAAGTCCATCGGTGGCTATGGCAGCAACGGCGTTTGTTTTAATATGTTCGCGCATGTTTTCCTGAACAACCATACGTACTCGTATGGTCGTATCGTTTTCCATTTCGATACCCGTTACAGTTCCAATGTTAATGCCCGAATAGCGTACATTGTTCCCTTTTTGCAACCCGCTTACATTTTTAAAAGTTGTATTAATACTAATGGTGTTGCCGAATAGATTTTGTTGGTTGCCAATAAGATAGGCCGCAATTACCAAAAGGAGGGTTCCCACGATGACAAAAATTCCCAGCCTTATTTTTTCCGATACTGTCTTTTCCATAATTCAAGTATTAGTATTCTATTTAATAATTGATGGGTCGCTCCGGTTGTCTCTTTCACTACTTTTGAAATAGGCAGAACATTGTAAAATGTAATTTGCCTTTATCAGGCCTTACATATATTATATCCACTCACCGCGCTTTTTACATAACATATATATTCTTTTCTTTTTGTTTCTCTATTTTTTAAAAAATGCCTCTACCTTGGGGTCATCTGATTTTATAAGTTCAGAATATGTGCCTGCGGCATAGTTGATTCCATCTACCAAAAGGATCATTCGTTCTGAAATGACCCGTGCGCAGTCCACATCATGAGTAATAATAAGGGAAGAGGTCTCATACTTTTTCTGGATGTTCCGCATGAGTTCAATAATTTCCTTGGATGTTATAGGATCTAAACCACTAGTTGGCTCATCGTATAGAATAATCTTTGGGCGTAATATAAGTGTGCGTGCCAGAGCCACCCGCCGTTTCATACCCCCGGAGAGCTCTGCTGGCATAAGTTCCATCGTATGAGCCAGGCCCACACTTTCGAGCGCTTCCAGCACCAGAGGTGTCGTATCGGTAATATTGCCTAACTTCTCTTTATGCCTGCGCATGGGAAATTCAAGATTTTCGCGTACGGTCATGGAATCATACAAAGCACTGCCCTGAAACAAAAATCCAATTTCCGAACGAAGCACATCCAAAGTCGCTCTATCCAGTGTTTTTATCTCTTTACCCATTACAGAAATATAACCGCTATCGGGTTGCATCAATCCTACTAAACATTTTATCATAACAGACTTTCCGGATCCAGACTTGCCCATGATTACGAGGTTTTCTCCTTTGTAAAGTTTCATATTGAAGCCATTGAGAACATGGTTGTCTCCAAAACTTTTGTGGAGGTCCCGGATTTCGAGCATCACTTCCCTTTGATCCATCATTTGTACATCACTCACTATGTTGTTTTCTTGATACATTAGAGATCATAAAAAATATCAGAAATAAATACAGCTATAAAATCGATTATAAACAATAGCATAGAGGTAAAAACTACAGCTGTGTTAGCTGCAATGCCAACGCCTGCCGTTCCTTTCTTGCTATAGTAGCCTTTAAAACAGCCCACAAGGCCAATGGCAAATCCAAAGAAAAAGGATTTAACTGTAGCCGGTACTAAGTCACTATACGATAGCGCATCGAAAACCGTGCTGAAATAGAGTTGAAAGGAAACATTGCCTTTGTAATATTCTACTAACGCCGAGCCGTAAAGGGCGACCGCATCACCCAAGACTACCAGGAGAGGCAGCATTAAAGTGGTCGCTAAAATGCGGGTAACTACCAAATATTTAAAGGGATTTGTACCGGAGACCTCCATAGCATCAATTTGTTCCGTAACCCTCATTGAACCCAGTTCAGCTCCGATACCTGAAGCTATACGTCCCGCACAGACCAAGGCCGTTATAACAGGCCCCAGTTCTCGGACAATAGAAATACCTACCATGTTGGGCATCATAGAGACGGCACCGAACTGAATCATAGTAGGACGCGATTGTAAATCGAGTACTAATCCGATAATAAAACCGGTAACCAGGACAAGAACAAGCGAACGGTTCCCCATTTGATAACATTGCCGTAAAAGTTCTTTGTACTCGAAGGGACGTTTAACCACCTCTTTAAAAAAACGGCCAGCGAAATAAGTAAGTTCCCCGATTTCGATCAGGAGCAGACGTAATTTTTTCGGTAAAAGAAATACCTGTTCCATAGTACGATTCTTGGAGTTCGTCCAATTATAAA
>CBDUGN010000124.1:0-10360 GCA_965366915.1 uncultured Eudoraea sp.
ACAAATTCGGTTACCGAAATTTTTGCGGCAAAGAATGCTATTGTAGATTATTATAAAGTTCAAAATGACCTGGAAAATGCTTCTTTAATAGATAATACTTACATTTCTCAAAAGAGCAAAAGCGTTGTAAAGGTCCACACATTTTCCTTTGGAGGAAAGTTAACCAGGAATAATCTTAATTATTACCAGAATGGAGAATATATTGATTCTACAATGAAGGGGGTAACAATATTAGGTGAAAAACAGCATGTAGACCATCATACCCTGGTGCATCACAAAGAGCCTAATTGTGAAAGTCATCAGGATTATAAAGGAATTTATGGTGCAAAGTCCGTAGGAGTCTTCAATGGCAAAATCATTGTAGATAAAATTGCACAAAAGACCAATGCCTTTCAACAGAATAACAATATTTTGATTAGCGATAAGGCAACCATAAATACAAAACCACAATTAGAGATCTTTGCAGATGATGTAAAATGTTCTCATGGTTGTACTATTGGACAATTAGATGAAGAGGCACTCTTTTATCTGCAAAGCAGGGGAATTCCAAAAAAAGAAGCAGCAGCACTCTTAATGTATGCGTTTGCCAATAATGTATTGGAAAGTGTTCGAATTCCTGAATTGAAAATGAGAATTAATAAGTTGATTGCAGAAAAATTAGGTGTTCAACTTGGTTTTGATCTTTAATAATTTGTTTGGAATCTAACAGTGCGGTCCTTATGATTATAACGAATTTGGATATTGAAACTATTCGCAAGGATTTTCCTATTCTTAAAAGGAAAATTAATGGATATCCTTTGGTTTATCTTGATAATGCCGCGACCTCGCAGACACCCAAACAAGTCATTGATACTATTGTAGATTATTACTCTCGTTTTAATGCAAATATTCACAGGGGTGTTCATTCTTTATCTCAGGAAGCTACAGATGCCTACGAAAACGCTCGAAAAAAGATTCAGAATCATATAAATGCCGCTGAACCTTATGAAATAATTTTTACTTCTGGAACTACAGATAGTATTAACCTGGTAGCTAGCGGCTTTACGTCATTTTTGAAAAAAGGTGATGAGGTTTTAGTATCAGCTATGGAACATCATTCCAATATAGTTCCATGGCAAATGTTATGTGAACGAACAGGAGCAATATTAAAAGTAATTCCAATGAACCATGAGGGGGAGCTCCTTATAGAGGAATATGCTAAATTGCTTTCAGATAATACGAAATTGGTGGTTTGCAATCACGTATCAAATGCCCTGGGAACAATAAATCCAATTGAGAAAATCATTTCTTTAGCACATGAAGTTGAAGCAGCCGTTTTAATTGACGGAGCTCAGGCTGCACCCCATATTAAAATTGATGTTCAAAAGTTGAATGCAGACTTTTACACCGTTTCTGCACATAAGATTTGCGGTCCTACCGGAGTAGGCATTTTATATGGTAAAGAAGAATGGCTTAAAAAATTACCCCCGTATCAGGGTGGAGGAGAGATGATAGCCGAGGTCACCTTTGAAAAAACAACCTATGCCGATTTACCGCACAAGTTTGAGGCAGGAACGCCAAATATATGCGGAGGAATTGCTTTTGGAGCAGCGATTGATTACATGAATTCTTTGGGTTATGAGGCAATTGCCAATTATGAAAAAGAGCTCCTTGAATATGCCACAGAAGAACTTAAGTCAATTAAGGGGTTAAAAATATATGGAACTTCTAAACATAAAACATCAGTAATCTCCTTTAATGTCGAAGGTATTCATCCATATGATATAGGGACGATACTGGATAAATTAGGAATTGCAGTTAGGACCGGGCATCATTGTGCACAACCTGTTATGGATTATTTTAATATTCCGGGCACAATAAGGGCGAGTTTTAGCTTTTATAATACCAAAGATGAAGTAGACATTCTTGTTGAAGGTGTAAAGAAAGCCAAACAGATGTTAAGCTAAACAGAGCTTGTTATCATTTTCCTAAACTATTGAAAACCACTAATACTTATCGTATTTTCGCTGAAACCCTTTTTATGAGTATCGAAGAAATTCAAAATGAAATTGTAGAAGAGTTTTCCATGTTTGATGACTGGATGCAGCGGTATGAATATATGATAGAATTAGGAAAATCACTTCCTTTAATTGAGGAGCAGTATAAAACTGAAGACAATATAATCAAAGGCTGCCAGAGTAAGGTATGGGTGCATGCAGAGTTGGAGGGAGACAAATTGGTTTTTACGGCCGATAGCGACGCTATTATTACTAAAGGAATTATAGCTATTTTAATAAGAGCTTTTAGTAATCAAAAGCCAAAAGATATTATTGAGGCAAATACTGATTTTATTGATAAAATTGGGCTTAAAGATCATTTATCTCCTACACGGGCAAATGGCCTGGTAAGTATGATAAAGCAATTGAAATTGTATGCTATTGCATACCAAACACAATTGAATTAAATAATTAATCCGCGAGATATGAGTGAAACAGCTATTAATACGCAGGAACTTGGTGAGAAAATAGTGGCCGTTCTCAAGACAATTTATGATCCTGAAATTCCGGTAGATATTTATGAATTGGGATTAATCTATGATGTTTTTGTTAATGAAGACAAGGATGTAAAAATATTGATGACATTAACCTCACCTAACTGCCCGGTGGCCGAAACCTTGCCAGTTGAAGTTGAAGAAAGGGTAAAATCTCTGGACCTTGTTAAAGGTGCGGAAGTTGAAATTACCTTTGATCCACCGTGGACGCAGGATCTAATGAGTGAAGAAGCCAAACTAGAGTTAGGTCTTCTTTAATTTATTGCTTTAAGAATATATCTTAATTATGTCTGAAATAGTTAATCGTGTAGCCCAAAGTAAGCTGGTGACCCTGGATTTGGAAGAATTCTATCCTAAGGGGACCAGGCTGCAAATTGATATTAAGGACTGGCTATTCCAAGGTCTTATTTTAAAGGAGAAGGAATTTAGAAACCAAATCTCAGAACACAATTGGGAACAATATAAGGATGCCTATATAGCCATATTTTGCTCTACCGAGGCAATAATTCCGGGATGGGCTTATATGTTGATCTCCACTAAATTGCAACCCTATGCAAAGAAAGTTGTCTTAGGCTCTTTGGAGGATTTGGAGACCATACTTTTTCAAACTATTATTGATGAAATGAATGTCTCTGATTTTAAAGACAAACCCGTTATAATTAAAGGATGCAGCAATAAACCTATACCTCCAAATGCCTATCTATGGGCTACCATTAAACTTCAACCGGTAGCTAAAAGTATCATGTATGGAGAGGCATGTTCTTCCGTGCCTTTGTATAAAAGGAAATAGAATTCATTTACATTAAATTTTCCCAATAATCCTTACATTTGCCCTTCTAAATAAAAACTAGACATTATGAAAAGATTATTATTGATACTGGCCTTGGCAGGAATCACGTTTAATTCTTTTGCCCAAACTGAAGACGAATTAAAGGCGGCAAAGGCCAGCAAAACTGACTCTATAGCCGCAATTCAGGGCAGAGTAGATGACATTCAGGCTCAGATAGATGCGCTACCCGGATGGAAAGTTGGGGCCTTTGGAACAATTGGAGGCAGTTTTTCCGGATTTAATAATTGGTACGCGCAACAGTCACCGAATAATTCAGCAGGTACTATTGGTTTTACTGTTAACGGTTTTGCCAACAGGAATGAAAGCAAATACTTCTGGAGGAATGCCCTTACGCTAAATCTTAACTGGGTAAAATTTGATGATAAGGATGATCCTAATGACCAATCAGGTTTTAGACAAGCCACAGATGTATTTAATATTTCTTCATTATACGGACGAAAATTAAGTGAAAAGTTTGCTGTTTCAGGACTTGCGGAATACAGAACTACCATTTTAAGCAACTTTAACGATCCCGGTTATTTAGATCTGGGTATAGGTGCTACCTGGACTCCTGTAAAAGATCTTTTTGTAGTGATCCATCCATTAAACTACAACTTTGTTTTTAGTAGTGGCGATGCAATTTTCGAATCTTCATTGGGAGCCAAGATCGTTGCCGATTACAGTAAGGACCTGGGGCCTGTAAAATTCAAAACAAACCTGTCTATGTTCCAAAGTTATAAGAGTTCCAATCTATCTAACTGGACCTGGACCAACTCCTTCAGCTATACTTTATGGAAAATGATAGGAATTGGATTTGATTTTGGCCTGAGGGATAATAAGCAGGAGGCTCTTAATTATGCCCTTACTACTTTAGGAGACCCAAATGCAACTTTTGATAATATTGATAACGACCTTCAAACCTATTATACACTTGGTTTAAGTTATAAGTTTTAGTAGCGAGAGAATATTCATCACTAAAAAACCCCGGCAATTGCCGGGGTTTTTTAGTAAAGTAGGTTGGTAAAATTTGGTTTTTTGATTTGTATTATGGTTAAGAAACGATTTGGGGAATCGAATACTTAGAATTAAGTTCAGGGTTAGATTTGGGGTTGAACACTATCACTTAATTACTATGTAAAGATAGGTTGAACAAATTTTTGATCATAAAATTTGTTGTGAATCTATCTCTGAATGTTGTGAAAAATATGAGTGGTTTATTTACTTCGGTGAAATGCATATTATACTTTAAATGAAAGTATCATGCGGCATTAATTATTTAGACTTTTAGAGTATACAGACGAAAGCTTTTGATTGTTATTTCCAGGATATTATATCTCAAACCTTTAATAAACAAAAAACCCCGGCGTTTCCGTCGGGGCTTTGTTAGAAAAGTAGGTTTGTAAAACTTGGTTTGCTAATCTAATTCTTTGGTTAAGTGCCGATTTGGGTTCCGATCATCCCAATTAACATTGGGAGGAATAACACTTAAATTAAGTTATGCTTTGATTTGGGGTTAAACACTAACACTTAATTACAATGTAAATGTAAACCGGTTCTTTGAAATCTCTAAATTATTGTTGTGAAGTAGAGTTATAATGTTGTGAAAAATATGAAGTGTAACAGTTGTCGGTTGAATGACCCGGTAATGTATAATTTGCCCTGGAGTAATTCACTTGAACATTTAAATAAATAATCAGAATAACAAAGGAGCTTAACTAATATTCATCCAGGTGTTCGGGATATAGAAAATTGTTATAAGGGAATCTTGAAATATGAATTTCCCTTACTGCATCATACACTTTTTTCCGAAACTCATCCAGGTTCTCTTTTTTAAGAGCGGATATAAAAATGGCATAATCACCTAATTTTTGCATCCAGGTATGCTTCCATTCATCAATTGTAAAGTGCTTTGAAGTCCTTTCGGTCATTAAATCATCTTCTTGCAAAATTTCCTGTGTATAAAGATCAATTTTATTAAAGATCATTATTGTTTTCTTATCAGAAGCGCCAATTTCGTTCAATATTTGATTCACAGAACGAATATGATCTTCAAAATTTGGGTGTGAAATATCTACAACATGGAGGAGTAAATCTGCTTCTCTGACCTCATCCAGGGTGCTTTTAAAACTCTCAACCAATTGTGTAGGTAATTTGCGTATGAATCCAACGGTATCTGTAAGTAAAAAGGGTAAATTACCCAGCACTACCTTTCTAACAGTCGTGTCTAATGTAGCAAATAATTTGTCTTCGGCAAAAACCTGACTTTTGCTTATTACGTTCATAAGTGTAGATTTGCCAACATTGGTATACCCTACCAGAGCTACACGTACCAGGGCTCCCCGATTTCCTCGCTGAGTACCCATTTGGCGATCTATTTTAGCCAATTTCTTTTTTAGTAAGGCAATTCTATCTCTGACTATCCGACGGTCTGTTTCAATTTCGGTTTCCCCAGGACCTCTCATCCCAATCCCTCCTCGTTGTCTTTCAAGGTGCGTCCATAAGCCTGTCAATCGAGGTAATAAATATTCATATTGTGCAAGCTCTACCTGTGTGCGTGCATAACTGGTTTTGGCCCTTTGGGCAAAAATATCCAGAATCAATCCTGTTCTGTCCAGTATTTTACAACGAAGTATTTTCTCAATATTACGTTGTTGAACAGCCGAAAGCTCATCGTCAAATATGACGGATCCTATTTCGTTTTCGTTTACAAAGGACGCAATTTCCTGAATTTTACCGCTACCAATATAAGTTTTTGGGTTTGGTATATCTACTCGCTGTACAAAACGTTTCATTACTTGTCCACCGGCAGTGTAAGTAAGAAATTCAAGTTCATCAAGATATTCCTTTACTTTCTCTTCATTCTGCTTTTTATGAATAACCCCAACCAGAATTGCTTTTTCATATTCAATATTCTGTTTCTCTAACATCTGACGAATTAAAGTGCAAATTTAAGTAATTGAAGCCAAGTGATTTTCGTAATTTTAAAAACCCAAAGAAATACTTATGAATTTTTCCTTTCTACAAAGAAAAAAACTCAAGAACGTTCATACCATTGTCTTCTATAACCTGGAAAATTTGTTTGATACCGGTGATGATCAAAATACACTTGATGTAGATTTCACTCCTAACGGAAAAAAGAAATGGACCCAAAGGAGGTATAAAAAGAAACTTCTCAAACTAGCGAATACCATTTCCAGTATTGGAGTTAAAACCACCAAAAAGACACCTGTGTTGGTAGGTGTGGCGGAAGTGGAGAATGAAGAGGTTATTGAGGACCTGCTTTCTGCGGGAGCTTTAAAAAACGAAGATTACGATTACGTTCACTATGATTCTCCCGATGAAAGAGGAATAGATACCGCTTTATTATATTTAAAATCTAATTTTAGTGTCTTACAATCGAAACCTATCCCTTTGCTGATTTTCAATGCTGAAGGTGTAAGAGATACAACGAGAGACATACTCTATGTTCATGGTGTTTTAAACGGGGAGGAGGTACATGTTTTTGTGAATCACTGGCCATCGCGAAGAGACGGAGATATTGAAACAGATTATAAAAGAATAAAAGCGGCCGAGACCATTAGGGATTATATGACGGAAATTGAAAAAACATATTCAAAGCCGAATTATATTGTCATGGGAGATTTTAATGACGGTCCGGATGCAGTAAGTATTCGCAATTTGGTTGAAGCTAAAGATTTATATAATCCTATGGAAAAACTATGGACACCCGAAAGAGGTAGTGCCAACTACAGAAGAAGCTGGTCTCTTTTTGATCAGATTCTTGTATCTCATAGCTTTTTTAATTTTGAAAAAGGCACACATAGTTTTGCACATGCCAATATTTTTGACGACCATCAGCTCAAGGAATGGGATGGCAAATATGCAGGAAACCCTTTTAGAACGTATGTAGGTAAGAAGTATAAAGGGGGATATAGCGACCATTTCCCAGTATATATTCAATTAAAGTACAATTAATATAGCACTGGGCTTTTCCATTTAGTGCACGAATTGTCTTTTTAGGATTTTCATTTTAGTTTTCAAACATATGGCAAAGTGTAAATTGTCACTTATTTAGGTCTTTTTCAATAAGCCTTATCAAGTCCTCAGCTTTCGTTTTAGCTTGTGATGCCCAGATACAATGATAATTTACTTCAAGCGCCAGACATCTCAGTTGGTGTTCAACATCTTTTTTGCCTTTTATAGTAGCTATAGGATCTTCCAAACCGGAAACATCCAAAGTAAATATACCGTAATGGTCACGTAAAAATCTAGTGGTTTCATTGGCCCATTCTTCATGTTCTTCAATGGCATAACCTTCAAGTCGTTGGGCCATAAAGCTATAATAATTAGAAATTTTGGTTTTTAGATTGGTATTAATAATGTCGGAAAAGGAACCGGTAGAAAATAGCTCATTGATGACCGATTTGTTAAAAGACAGGCCTCCAAAACCACGACCAAGCATGGAAAAAGCCAATTCCATAAAATTTCGGTTTAAGGTATCCGGAAATGAACCCTTCCAAAGATGATTTGTATCATCATTTTTAGAAACATCAACCCATTCCAATTCTGTAAAAGTTTGGATATTCAATTCTGAATGTTCAAGGATATAAAATATACCTTTTAATCTTGTTTTATTAAAGGAAATGTTAGTTTCCAAAGAACCAATATCCTCATTCAGAGCGTCTTTTAAATTGGTTAAATAATTAAGCACCTCAATTTCATTTTTTTTGTTTTCATTCCAATTATTAATCTGAAGAGCAATTAAGATTCCTATGACAACCAGAATAATTTCTCCAATACCGTAAATTAAATATTTGTTGAATTTGTTTTCAGTTAGCATTTTTTGTCTAATTTTTCGAAAGAATTTTATCATTTGTTATTGCTTGGTCATAGTTTCTACTGCAGAGCTTAAGCGAAGTAGTAATGAAACACAATGTTGTGCTTAGTGCTTTTTCTCAATTTGTTTTAATACCCCTTCCAATATTTCATCATTTTCATCCAGAAGATGGTCTTTAATGTATATATCGGGAATTACACCTTCCGCTTTTTTACTGCCATTTACGCGTACAATATATCCTTTAGCAATTTTCACTTCAATACCTGTGTGAGGTAAGTTGTAACTGTATTGACTGGCATATAAACTAGGGAAGTCTCCGGTTTCTTCGCCCACAATGGTAGCAAATTCGTAATCCTGAATTTGGGCTGCTGTTACAGCTGATTGTGAATGAGATTGCCTATTGACTAATACATATACTTCACCTGAATATCTTTTATTTTTGGGTTGAGGTTTATATTCGTCAAATTCATAGGGGTAAATGCTTCCGTTCTCATGAGTCAACACACTTTTCCAAAAAGGGTTGGTAGTGTCATAATTATCTTTGACATGTTCTTTTAAAATTGCACTTGTTTTTAGGGTAAATTCCGAAGTCCATCGAAAAGGTTGGTCAGCAATGTATGAAACCAGATAGTCGCTAAAAGAGTCGTCCCCGCCAAGGTTATTCCTAAGGTCAATGATAAGATTAGGAAGGTTCTTACCCTTGATTTTCGCAAAAGAGGAATCTATAAATCTCCTGTATTTTTGTTCGTCACCTCCAAAATTTCCCGGGTTTAAATAGGCAGATTGATCGAGAATCCGCAATTCCCTTTTTTCAGAAAATACTTCATTTCTTTTCATCTCATAGCCCTCAATGCCACTTATCGCGTTGATTTTATATTTCTCTACTTTTCCATGCTTCTTTATTTCAATTTCAAAGGTTTCCTTCTTGCCAAACGCTTGCCAATAAACCCTGGGGAAAGAAAAGAGCTCAAGCTTGGCATGTTTAAAATATTGTCTTTCTGCTGAGATTAATGGATAAATTTTCTGCAATACATCATTTAAATTTTCATTATTTATACTGATAAGCTCGGCTCCAAATTCTATTGCATCTTTACCTGACCAATTCTTTCTGACAAGTGCTTTACCGCCTTCAAATGCTATTTCTAAAGGGAAAAGTGTTCCGCCTGAATAGGCGTAATCTATATAAGCAGCACCTGGGAAAGGAATTTCGGTATGTCCATTATTAGCTTTAGATATCACTGATTGAAATATGGAAGTAACTTCAAGAATCGATAGACTATCCTTATCAATTGATGTTTTTACTTTTTCAAAATTTTTGCTAAATGCTTTCTTAGTTATGTAAGCATATAAATTATAATGTGCTTCTTCTAAAGACTTACGCAAAAATTGCAAGTCTTCTAATACTTCTTGCTGAGAAAACTTTTTTTGTCCTAAAGCAGGAAGTGCATATAAGAGGATAAAAATAATTAGATATTTGGTTTTCATAAGATTAGTATGATTTCATTTCGCCTTTAGCACAACAATTGGATATGGGTATTAGCTATATATATTTTATTTAATCTAAGATAATACAACTACCTTTATAGGTATAATACAATTAAATAAAAGACCCCTAGTTTAGATGGAAGTAATTAAAGTTTTCTTTGTGAAACATACATCAAAAGCTAACTGTAAGAGTAATTCTAAATATGAACGATTTCATCCTCCCTCAACAACTGCTCATTCCGCAATCTTAGAAAGACTTGTGCTAAAGTGATAACATCTATTCACAATAAGCTACAATGCGATCCAAATCACCTTCTTCATAATAAACAGCTCTGACCATACTACCATCAATATCTTCTTTGGGAGAGGGAATACCAAGAACATTGGCCATAAGTTTTAAGGAGGTGTAATGCTTGAAATCTCCAAATTTCCATAAATCGGTTTTTTAATATCTAAAAATATAAATGTCTCAATGGAAGTCAATGCCGGTGTAAGACCAAATGGATGGAGTCATAAGATAGATGATAAGAAACACATATTCTAATTAGCAGTTCAGTCTTAAAACTAGTAAAAAATATGTTTTGGGATAATTACAGCAAACGTTAAGTATAAGAATAGTAGCCGATTGCGGGCTTCATTCCTGTCAAGTTACACGAAAGTTGAAGCGGGCTACAAGCCT
>CBDUGN010000125.1:0-10100 GCA_965366915.1 uncultured Eudoraea sp.
GAAAAAAAAGAGAATTCTGTTAAAGAACAGGAAAAGCCAAATATGTCCAGAATTTTTGAAGAAGGCGAGATTGAGGCTTATGAAGAAAGTCTGTGGTCTATAATTCCTGAAGCGTCGGTAATTGAAGTAATAGCAGATGGACATATTTGGACCGAAGGCCCACTTTGGCTCCCTGAACAAGATATGCTTTTGTATACTGACATTCCGAGAAATGCCATTTATAGCTGGAAGGAAGGAGAAGAAGCGGAGTTGTATTTAAAGCCTTCAGGTTTTATGGGTGAAAAATTTGTAGGATCAGAACCGGGGGCTAATGGTTTACTCCTAAACAGCGAAGGTAAGCTGGTACTATGCCAGCATGGGGAGAGACAGATCGCACTTATGCAAAGTCCAGTTTCGGAACCAGCCGCCAACTACAAAACCCTGACAAGAGCTTTTAAAGGTAAAAGATTCAATAGCCCAAATGATGCGGCATACAGCAGTAACGGAGACCTCTATTTTACAGACCCACCTTATGGCCTGCCACTGCGAATGGACGACCCGGACAAAGAACTGGACTATCAGGGGGTATACAGACTCAGCAAAGAAGGAGAGTTAACCCTTTTAACTACTGAATTTACAAGACCAAATGGCATTGCCTTCTCACCAGATGAGAAGAAACTGTATGTGGCGAATTCTGATCCTGAACTAGCGATATGGAAAGTATTTGATGTCCTGGAGGATGGTTCTATTAACAATAGTAAGATCTTTTATGATGCTACAGAGTTGGTCGGACAAGAAAAAGGTCTGCCAGACGGCTTAAAAGTTGATAATGACGGAAACTTATTTGCTACAGGGCCCGGAGGGGTTTTTATATTCTCACCTGAAGGAAAGGTATTGGGGAAAATTAAAACGGGGCAAGCTACTTCAAATTGTGCCTTCAATGCTGATAAATCAGTATTATATATAACAGCCGATAGTTATGTACTTAGAATGAGATTGTAGCTATTAGCAAATTATTGTACTACTTAAAACCGGAAGGAATACAATCTGTTTTTTATTTTTTTCTATAAATCTGTCAATCTTTTTCTGGCTTCATCAAATTCCTGCATCATATCTTCAACAATTTCGGCGGCAGGTTTAATGTCGTGGATAAGAGCGGATACCTGACCTATTTCCAATTCTCCTTCTTCCATATCACCTTCAAACATGCCTCGTTTAGCTCTGGCCCTACCCAACAAACTTTTTAACTCCTCTGTTCCATAACCCTGCTCATAGGCCGCCTGCACGTCCTTGTAGAACTTATTCTTAAGGATTCTTACCGGAGCGAGTTCCTTAAGCGTCAAATGGGTATCCCCTTCTCCTGCCTCTACAACTTTTTCCTTAAACAGATGATGGGAGGATGCCTCATCACTTGCTACAAATCTACTGCCTACCTGCACACCATCTGCCCCCAGAATCATTACCGCAAGCATTGCATTTCCGGTGGCAATACCTCCGGCAGCGATAAGGGGAATACTTACTTTTTCTCGTACGGCCGGGATTAGGGTCAGTGTAGTAGTTTCGTCCCTTCCATTATGGCCCCCTGCCTCGAAACCTTCTGCAACTATGGCATCAACTCCTGCTTCCTGGGCCTTTAAAGCAAATTTAACACTGCTTACCACGTGTACTACTGTAACCCCATTTTCCTTTAAATAATTAGTCCATGTCTTGGGGTTGCCGGCTGAGGTAAATACGATTTTGACCTTTAGTTCGACTATAATTTGCATCAACTTATCAATATCCGGATAGAGCATGGGTACATTAACTCCAAAAGGTTTTTCAGTTGCCTGCTGGCACTTTTGAATATGTTCCCTTAGAACTTCAGGGTACATACTCCCTGCACCAATAAGCCCAAGTCCTCCTGCATTGGATACCGCCGAGGCCAGCCGCCAGCCGCTTGCCCAAATCATACCCGCCTGGATAATTGGGTACTTAATTCCGAAAAGTGTGCATATTCTATTTTGCATAGATCTATTATCTGAATACCGGCGCTAAACCGGAGTTATAAAAATACTGATTGATTTGTTGAAAAATTAAGAAATTACTCCGGAACCAACAAGCTCGTTTTCTATATACCAAGCTGCAAACTGTCCTTCAGTTATGGCAGATTGCTTTTCTTCAAAATCAACATAAAGCCCGGCATCAACCCTGTACAATATTGCTTTTTGGAGTGGTTGCCTATAACGTATCCTGGCCCAAACCTCCATAGACTCATCTACTTTAAGACTCAGGTCGGGTCTAATCCAATGCAATTCATCATTCGCTATAAACAAGGTGCGTCTGTAGAGTCCGGGGTGTGCTTTTCCCTGTCCGGTAAAAATGATATTCTGTGAAACATCAGTTTCTATAACAAATAAGGGCTCAGGGGTACCACCCACATCAAGGCCTTTTCGCTGTCCTTTGGTAAAGTAATGAGCGCCCTGATGTTGGCCCACCACTTTGCCATCAGTTATTTCATAAACCGGTTTTTGGGCAAAATAGGCCAATTCGTCAAATTTAGTTTTAAAGGAAGGTACTGTTCGCTGGTATTGGGGTACATCACTTGGCACCTCTACTATGGGGCCTTTTTTTGGCTTCAATTTTTGTTGCAAAAAATCAGGGAGCCGTACTTTTCCGATAAAGCAAAGCCCCTGGGAATCCTTTTTATCAGCTGTAATTAATTCATTATCAAAGGCGATCTTCCTTACCTCGGGTTTTGTCAATTCTCCGATCGGAAAAAGTGTTTTGGACAATTGATCCTGGGACAACTGGCATAAAAAGTACGATTGATCTTTATTTTCATCCACCCCTGACAATAGCCTGTAAGTAGTACCCCCATCAGCATCCAAAATTTCTCCTTTTCTGCAATAATGCCCTGTTGCCACATAATCTGCCCCTAATTGCATTGCAATTTTCAGGAAAACATCAAACTTAATTTCCCGATTACATAATACATCAGGATTGGGCGTTCTGCCTTTTTCATATTCCCGAAACATATAGTCTACAATGCGCTCTTTGTATTCTTTACTTAAATCTACAGTTTGGAAAGGAATGCCTAACTTCTCGGCAACAATCAATGCATCGTTGCTATCTTCTAACCAGGGACATTCTTTGGAAATAGTCACAGAGTCATCATGCCAGTTTTTCATAAAAAGGCCAATAACCTCATATCCCTGTTCTTTCAACAGATATGCCGCTACACTAGAGTCTACTCCTCCCGAAAGTCCTACAACTACTTTTTTCATATTTGCTAAAGAGCAGCAAAATTACAAAATTTGCCTATTATTTGGGTTAAGGGGAAAAGACTATACCATAGTTTAGAGAGAAAACGTTATGGTATCAGTAAGAAATACATCAATATGAACACTTAAAAAATTTGAGAAACCATGAATGTCAGGAAAAAAATCTTGATATGGAAATCGAAAAATTAAATTTACCGGAATATTAAAATTATCCTAAAGTTACTTAAACGAAAAAAATGATACTAAAAAATATTGCACTTTTATATCCCACAAAAAAAAGAATTATGAGAAAGCACCAAAATTTCAAACATTTCCTGATTATTACTCTCGCGGTTTTTACAGTCCTATCCTGTAACAATGATGATGGGGGCGGTACACAATCCGGAGAAAACATTGTTGAATTAGCCATGGCCGATCCAAATTTATCTACATTGGTTGAAGCCCTGGAAATTACAAATTTAGCAAGCACGCTGGAAGGTCCTGGCCCTTTCACTGTCCTTGCACCTACAAATGCTGCATTTGACTTATTCTTAGCGGTGGGGAATTTTGCAAGTATTAATGATGTTCCTGTAGCTGTATTGGAACAATTACTACTTAACCATGTAATTGGTTCGCAAATAAATGCAGCTAATTTTATATCCCTGGCCCGGAATTATGCACAAACCCTGGCAGATGGCCCAACGGACGGCACAAAGCTTTCCCTTTATTTCGATGCCACTGGTACTACTGTTACATTCAATGGTGCTTCCAATGTAGTTGATGCAGATATCCTTGCTTCTAATGGCGTTATACATACTGTGGATACTGTCATTGATTTTCCAACGGTTGTTACTTTTGTAACCACAGATATAAATTTTCAACAATTAACTACTGCCTTAACCACCGCAACACCAGGAACAGATTTCGCCACACTTCTGTCGGGTACAGGACCGTTTACTGTATTTGCCCCTGCCGAAATAGCATTCGACGCGTTGCTGGCAACAAATGACAACTGGAATACCGTAGAAGATATTGATGAAACTTTGTTAACATCGGTATTGGAACACCATGTAGCAAATGGTAATAACCGCTCTGAGGACTTTACAGACCAATCCACAATTACGACCCTGGAAGGAGATGATATTACCTTTTCATTATCACTAGGTCTAATTACAATAACAGACGGTTCAGGTAATCCGGAGATTGTATTGGCGGTTTCGGATTTTCAGGCTATAAATGGTGTAGTGCATCTTATTACAGAAGTAATGATCCCAGACACTACCAATTAGCAACAGAATAGTATCAGCTTTTAAATGTTCAGACTGCCGTGATTACGGCAGTTTTTTTATTTCTACAAAGCCTTAAGTAGCTGATTCATTCAAAAATTATTGTTAAATTTTTATGCTTTATTTTTAAACAAAAGCAACCATTTTAATTTTTAAACATCCTTTGTTTAAGCCCTGCAAACGAAGATTTTAGAACATCTTAATATTAATTAAACAGAGAGATATAAATTTTATATGAGTGTTAAACATATAATAAAAAATATTTTTATGTTTAATTTTATACATACTTTCGTTAAACAAAATAATTAATTTAATATAAAATCAGAAAAATGAAATCAAGTCCAAATTTTTTTAAAGCGATGCTGGCTACAGTAGCCTTAGCAATATCGTTTTCATGTTCTAACGATGACAATGGCGGCCCCGTAATAATTGAGCCGCAACAAAACATTGTTGAAATTGCATTGGGAACACCAGATCTTGCCATTCTGGTATCGGCATTACAAGCTGCAGACGGAGATTTGGTAAACGTCCTTCAAGGAGATGGCCCTTTTACCGTTCTCGCTCCAACCAATGCGGCATTTACAGCTTTTTTAGCAGCTAACAATTTCGCATCCTTGGACGATGTACCAACAGATGTCTTAGCAGAAATCTTATTAAACCATGTTATTTCAGCCGATATTACATCAGCTGATTTAGCGGCATCAGGAGCTGGTTATGCAAGTACGAATGCCTCAGGTGCTGGTGGGAATAACGTAAGTATATATTTCAATACCGCTAACGGAGTACGTTTTAACAACGTTGCAGCAGTGACAGATGGCGGCGCCGACATCGATGCTTCCAATGGAACAATACATATAGTAGATGCAGTAATTCCTATCCCTTCGATCCTTACTCATGCAGCAGCTAATGCAGATTTTAGCAGTTTAGTAGTGGCTCTAGGTGCGGCTGATGGAAATTTAATTGATGTTTTAGGTGGTGATGGACCTTTTACTGTTCTTGCACCGGACAATGCAGCTTTTGAAACCTTCCTGGATGGAACACCATTAGGAAATGTAAATACAGCTGTCCTTTCTCAAATCTTACTTAATCACGTTATTGGAGATGCCGTGAGTTCAGCTGACCTTGTTGCAGGAGGTGCAGGCTATACAAATACCAGCGCTTCTGGCCCCGGAGACAATGCATTAAGTCTGTATTACAATACCTCTGACGGAGTTGAATTTAATGGAATATCAACTGTAACTACAGCTGATGTTGTTGGAACTAACGGGATCATTCATGCTGTAAATACAGTAATTGACATTCCAACAGTGGTAACTTTTGCTGCTGCAGATCCAAATTTCACGACTTTAGTGGAAGCCTTAACCACATTAACACCGGGAACTGATTTTGTGAACATCTTATCCAGAACAGAAGGCAGCAATGCAGACGGAATCAATCCAGAATTTACAGTTTTTGCTCCCACTAACGATGCTTTTACTGCATTGGGTGACCTTCCGGAAGAAGTTGCATTGACACAAGTATTGTTGCACCACGTGGTGAGCGAGGCAAACCTCGCATCCTCTGCGCTGAATGAGGGTGATAATGTTGCCCCTACACTTGAGGGAGATAATATAACCGTAACTGTTATAGGAAACCCCGTTATTGTAACAGATGGTTCCGAAAATGAAGCGGGAATCATTGCTACGGATGTCCAGGCCGGAAACGGAGTAATCCATGTAGTTGATTCAGTACTTCTTCCTGATACTACAAACTAATTAAAACATTGATTTAGTGGCGACTAATTCGATTATTTGATAGCTGAAACTCCCTTGAAAATCAAGGGAGTTTTTTATTTCTCTTGTTTTAGGTAGGCAAAAATATATGGAACATAATTATTTTTGTTAATCTTTTATTAATATTTATTAAACAAAAGCAACCATATTAAAATTCATTTATCTTTATAAAGATGACTAGGAATATCAATTATATATAGCTTTATGATTCATTTTTTTGAGTTCACTAATTAAGCATAATTTCAATTGCATATTATCTTTTTGTTTATCTTTTAATAACTATTTTTTAAACTATTTGATAATTCTAAAACACCCTTATGATGAAAAAAATTACTGAATTAAAACGTTTTTTAATGTTTGCGCTACTATCACTGCTAGTTCTATCATGCGAAAAAAATGACGATGGAATTACAGAAAGAGCCATAGAACAGAATTTGGTAGCAACAGCCCAGGAAACTGACGCGCTTAGTAGTTTAGTAGCTGCGCTCGTCAAAGCAGATGAAAATGAAGGCACCGACCTGGTAACTACTTTAAGCAGCGATGGCCCTTTTACCGTTTTTGCTCCAACCAATGATGCATTTGCAGAACTGCTTGGCGGTTTAGAAAACTATAATTCACTGGAAGATTTCGTTTCAGAAGATGATAAGGAATTACTTGCAACTATTCTTACTTACCATGTATATGCAGATGGTATTGTACCTTCCTCTGAACTTAGCGATGGCCAGACCATTACCATGATTCAGGGAGAAGATTTGGAAGTTAAGTTAGACAATGGTGTATTTATAAACGACGCCACAGGTGAAAAGGCTCAAGTTATTATTCCCGATATAGCGGTAAGTAATGGAATTGTTCATGTGGTTGACAAAGTTCTGGTTCCACAGGCTGTGATCGACGCTTTGAACACTGAAAATGACAATGAAGAAGAAGAAGAAGAAGAAGAAGGTACACTAGTTGATCTGGTTGTTGAAGCGGAGAACCTTTCCGTTCTGGAAGCAGCAGTAATTAAAGCGGGACTTGTTGATACGCTAAATAGCGAAGGACCATTTACCGTTCTTGCCCCAACTGATGAGGCCTTTGTTGCGCTTTTATCCGTGCTCGGCGATAATTATAATGGTTTGGATGATTTTGATTCTGAAGAAGAACTGGCTCTATTAAAAGATATTTTGCTCTACCATGTAATTCCTGCAGAAGTCCTTGAAGCCGATCTTGCACCAGGTACCGTTCCTACAGCTCTGGCAGATAATAGTTTAGAAATAATTGCATCAAATGATACTTTTGTTGTTGGTGATGCCTCCGATACAAACGCCAATATTACGGCAACTGATTTAACCGCTTCTAATGGGGTAGCTCATATTATAGACAAAGTACTACTACCTCAGTCAGCAATAGACTTTGTGACTTCCCTAAGTCTGAAATCCATTGTAGAAATAGCAGTTGAAACAGACGATCTTAGTTTATTGGTTGAGGCACTTCAACAAGCCAATGCTGGATTGGTAGAATTGTTAGGCACAGAAGGCCCTTTTACTGTATTTGCTCCCACTAATGAAGCCTTTGCAGCTGTCCTGCATGCTTTAGGGGATAACTATAACAGCCTTGCCGACTTTGACACTGAAGACGAAAAAGCGCTATTGGTTGACATCCTTACCTATCATGTGGTATCGGGTACTGCAGCCTTCTCCGGTGATTTATCCAGCGGGCAGCAAATACCAACCGCTCAAGGAGAAAGTGTGGGCATAAATATCACCAACGGAACCGTACATGTGGAAGATGCCACCGATACCAATGCATCTGTTGTGATCCCAGATGTAGAAGCAAGTAATGGTGTTGTGCATGTAATCAATAAAGTACTTTTACCACAGTCGGCATTAGATTTTATTGCTTCACTCAGCCTTAAGACTATTGTTGAAATAGCTGTGGAAACAGATGATCTTAGCTTATTAGTTGAGGCACTTCTGCAAGCGAATGCCGGGTTGGTAGAACTATTAGGAACCGAAGGACCGTTTACCGTTTTTGCTCCTGATAACCATGCGTTTGCTGCATTGCTTGATGCCCTGGGTGATGACTATCACAGTCTCTCTGACTTTGATACCGAAGAAGAAAAATCCCTTTTGGTAAAAGTGCTTACTTATCATGTTGTAGTAGGTACCGCAGCCTTCTCAACGGATTTAATTGCTGGTCAGGAAATACCAACTGCTCAAGGAGAAAGCGTAAAAATTAATATTACGAGTGGTACGGTGCATATTGAGGATGCCACATCTAACAATGCAACTGTAAGTATGCCGGATGTAGAAGCAAGCAACGGTGTCGTGCACATCATAGACAAAGTGCTGTTACCTCAGGAAGTCCTGGATATGTTAACCCCCTCCATTCCAAATATTGTAGAACTGGCTAGTTCCGTAGATGACCTAAGTCTATTGGTTGAAGCTCTGATACAGGCTGATGCAGGATTGGTTGAATTATTAAGCAGTGACGGTCCTTTTACTGTATTTGCACCTACAAACGACGCCTTTGCAGACTTGCTAAATGCATTGGGTGATGATTATCACAGCCTTGCAGACTTTGATACTGAAGAAGAAAAAGCATTACTTTCAAAAGTACTTGCCTATCATGTTGTGGCCGGAGCAGCTGTAGCTTCCAATGAACTTACTAACCATCAGGAATTACCAACTGCACAGGGAGAATCTTTATTTGCCATTATTAACCATGGGGTTGATATCCGAGATAAATCGGGAACCGATGCCAATGTAATAGCTCCTGATAATATTGCCAGCAATGGTATTGTCCATATTGTTGACAAAGTACTTTTACCACAGGAAGTGCTCTCAATTCTTAATCCTCCTAGTCATTAAAGAAAATTGTTAGTTAGTTAGTTGGTTGATTGTTTTACTTATTGATTAAAACTCCCTTGATTCATCAGGGGAGTTTTTTGTAAGAAAAAAGACAGGGATTCCGTTTAAATTTTGGAGACATCAAAATTGAAACTGTTAGCATACAAAAAATGAGTCTTTACAACTATTCTTTTTTTTTAGAGAAACTATCGCGCATCTTTGAAATCCCAAATCTTACCAAATTAAACCTACTTAAATCTAGAAGCCCCGACAGAAATGTCAGGGCTTTTTGTTTTTTGGAAACTTCAGATGTTATTTAGTCTTTTTCTGCTGCTCTGCCTGCTCCATCATCTCACGCATTTTTCTTTGAAACTTATTTTCCTTTTTTGGTTTCTTTTTGTTCTCCTGTATCTGAGCATGTATTTTATCTTCATTCAAAATAAATTTCTTTATCGCCAACATGATAAAGATGGTAATAAGGTTTGAAACAAAGTAATATAAACTTAACCCGCTCGCGTAATTGTTGAAGAAGAAAAGCATCATCAAAGGAGACAGATACATGATGAATTTCATGTTTGGCATACCTGGTTGGGTTTGCATATTCTGCCCTGTAGTCATCATCATATAAAAGAAAATAGCTACTGATGCCAATATTGGAAATAAACTCACATGATCTCCGTAAAATGGTATGGTAAACGGCAATTCAGCGATTGTGTCATAGGAAGATAAATCGCTGGCCCACAGAAAAGATTTTTGTCGTAATGCAAAAGATGTTGGGAAAAACATAAACAGTGCATAGAAAATAGGTAATTGCAGCAAAGCCGGCACACAACCGCTCATAGGGCTTACACCTGCCTTATTGTACAGCTTCATAGTTTCCTGCTGCTTCTTCATTGCATTATCCTTATATTTTTCCGTAAGCTCAGTAATTTCGGGTTTTAGAACCTTCATTTTAGCCTGCGACAAGTACGACTTATAAGTAACCGGAGACATTAC